>JALOTH010000158.1 GCA_025458035.1 Rhodospirillales bacterium | reverse complement strand
GACGGTATCGCCGCCAGCGGCTTGCTCGCCGCCGGCAAACCCTGAGCCGATGGCGAGCCCGCAGCCGGCGGACGGCCGCCGGAGACGGCGGCCTGATGGCCGGGATACGGCCGTTCCTCGGTATAGCAGGTGACTTCACCCAGAGTTCGGAAACAATGGCCCGCGTAAAGGGGTTGACGCTCGTCCTCAACACAATAGGTTAGCCCCTGGCGGCTGCGCACGGTCGAGCAGTCCTTGCCTTCAATCCAGGAGACGGTGTGATCGATCGGTGTTTTTCCCTGGCCAAACGCCGCGGCCCCCGCCCCGGCGACGACGAGGCCAACGCAACCCGACATCGCCGGTATCAGCAGCAGAACGGCAATCCACGGCGCGCTCATGGCGACGAGGCACCTCCCGGGCAGCGGCAATGGGTTTGCACTGCCGCCACCTTCGCTCATCATCGATGAACGAAACGTTGACGGCGGCGATGCCCGGCGATCGATCCATCGCCCATGCGGGCAACGAGGTGGTTGATTGCGGCGACGCGCCTACGCTACACCGACGGTGGAATGACGCAGCCGGGTGCGTTCGCCAACGAAGCATCGCCGCACATCACCGGCGGCAGGAGAGTGCAGATGGCCGCGACGACGACGCCAATCGGCAACCTTGGTTGGCCGGCGGCCGATTTCCGCCTCGCCGATGCCGACGGGCGCGTCTTCACCCTTGCCGACGTGCGCGGCCCGGCCGGCACGCTGGTCATGTTCATCTGCAATCACTGCCCCTATGTGCAGGCAGTCGCCGATCGGATTGTCCGCGATACCCGCGATCTTCAGCCGCTGGGCGTCGGCGCCATCGCCGTCATGCCCAACGACTATCGCCAGTACCCCGACGATGCGCCGGCGCGGATGGCCGCGTTTGCGCGCACGCACGGCTTTGCGTTTCCTTACGTCATCGATGAAAGCCAGGATGTCGCGCGCGCCTACGATGCCGTGTGCACGCCGGACTTCTTCGGGTTCGACGCCGCCCTCACCCTGCAATACCGCGGCCGACTTGACGATTCGGGGATGCGGGCAAACCCCGGCGCCCGCCGCGAACTGTTCGAGGCGATGCGGCTGATCGCGACGACAGGCCGCGGACCGGCGGAACAGCAGCCAAGTATCGGCTGTTCGATCAAATGGCGGGTGCCCTGATCGGAAGGCGCTCGCCGCGTCGCGGCGCCAGCGGGAACGCCGCGCCAAAGTCACAAACGGAGGACCATGGCAGACCCAACGCAAGACGCGCTCTTTCGGGAGATCGATGAAGATCTCCGGCGCGACCGCCTGGAGCAACTGTGGAAACGCTACGGATCCTGGCTTATCGCTCTGGCGGTGCTCATCGTCGTCGTCGTCGCCGGGCGCGAGGCGTGGCAGTGGATGGAGCGCCGTGAAGCGCTGTCGGCAAGCGCCCGCTACCTGGCCGCCGTCGACCTTGCCGCTCGCGATCCGGTCCAGGCGCAACAGGCGGTGCGCGGTCTCGCCGCAGACGGTCCCGCCGGTTATGCGCTGCTGGCGCGCCTGAAGGAGGCGGCGCTGTACACGCAGCAGGGCAACCTGCCGGCCGCTGCCGCCATCTATGCCGAAATCGAGAACAGGGCGCCGCGACCGGCGTTCCGTGACCTCGCGATCATCCTCGGCGGCTACGCGTCCCTCGGCGGCACGCCAACCCCTGAGGTCATCGGCGAATGGCGCGCCAAGCTGGCGCCGCTCGCCGCCGATGGCAGCCCCTGGCGGTCTTCCGCGCGGGAACTGCTGGCCACCCTCGAGATGCACAGCGCCAACCCGGGCAAGGCCCGCGAGTTGTTCGCGGCGATTGCCGCCGACGCCGAGGCCCCCGCCGACATGCGCGCCCGCGCGCAGATGATCGCCGCCCAACTCGCCGAACGCTAACGGACGCCGGATCCCATGCGCACGCTTTCGCTCGTTCTGCTCCTAAGCCTGCTCGCCGCCGGCTGCTCCTGGTTTCGCGAAGACGAGGTTCCGCTCGAGGGAAAGCGCGTTTCGGTGATGACGCACGCCCGCACCCTTCTCGCCGAGCCGCAAACGGAACCGGTGGTGCTGCCGCCGGCGCGGCGCAACGCCGATTGGCCGCAGGCGGGCGGAGTGCCCAGCCATAACGTGCAGCATCTCGTGGCCGCCGAGCCCGCCGGTGATGGCGCCTTGCGCATCGATGCCGGGTCCGGCGGCTCGTCGGGCTCGCCGCTGATGGCGCCCCCCATCGTCGCCGCTGGCCGCGTGTTTCTGATGGATACGGACCACAAGGTGCATGCCTTCGACACCGGCACCGGCGACAAGGTTTGGTCGACGAATCTCGCCAAGAACAGCGATGACGATGATTCCCTGGTCGGCGGGCTCGCCTTCGATCAGGGGCGGCTTTACGCCGCCACCGGATTCGGCGATTTGATTGCGCTCAACGCCGGCGACGGCAAGGAGATCTGGCGGCAAGCCATCGGCATGCCGATGCACGGTCCGCCAACCGTCCAGGGCGGCGCCGTCTTTGTCATCACCCTCGACAATGTGCTGCACGCCCGCAGCAGCGCCACCGGCAGCGAGATCTGGCCGCCGCGGCGCGGCATTGCCGAGCCAGCCTCGTTGCTGGGCACCGCAAATCCGGCGGTGGATGCCGGCCTCGTCATCGCGCCGTTCTCATCGGGGGAGATCCAGGCGGTGCGCGCCGACAACGGGCGGGTGGTCTGGGCCGATACGCTGGGCACGACGCGTGGCACGGATGAGTTGTCGCTGCTCGCGGACATTCGCGCACGCCCCATCTTCGACGGCCAGACGGTGTTCGCCATCAGCTATTCCGGCATGTTGGCGGCGATCGACGCCCGCTCCGGACAGATGCGCTGGGACCGCGAGATCGGCGGCTTCAATCCACCCTGGCTGGCGGGCGGCTTCTTGTTCGTGGTCGATAATGACAACCAGTTGATCTGTCTGAACGCCGAGACCGGAAGCATTGCCTGGGTGGTCCAGTTGCAGGTTTTCAAGAACGAGAAAAAGCTGACCGGTCCCATCACTTGGATTGGCCCGGTGCTGGCCAGCAACCGTCTGATCGTTTTCGGCTCCCACGGCGAAGCGCACACGTTCTCCCCCGTCGACGGCACGCTGCTGGCACAAACGCGCTTGAAGTCGAGGGTGACGGTGGCGCCCGCGATCGCCGACGGTGCCCTGTTCGTCCTGGATGAGGACGGGCGGCTGACCGTATACCGCTGAAACCGGGGCAGCGGCATCGCGACCATGACGATCACCGTTGCCATCGTCGGCCGGCCGAACGTCGGCAAATCCACCCTGTTCAATCGTCTCGTCGGCCGCAAGATCGCCATCGTCGACGACGAGCCTGGCGTGACCCGCGATCGCCGCGAAGCCGTCGGGCGGATCGGTGATCTGGTGTTCCGCCTGATCGATACCGCCGGTTACGAGGATGCCCGCGGCGACGACCTGAGCGCCCGCATTCAGGCGCAGACGGAACGGGCGATCGCCGGTGCCGACGTGGCGCTGTTCGTCATCGACGCGCGCAACGGCATCACGCCGATGGATGAACAGTTGGCCCACCTGCTGCGGCGGCAGACGAAGCCGGTGATCCTGATTGCCAACAAGTGCGAGGGCCGCGCCGGCGAGGGCGGCCGCATCGAGGCGTATGGCCTGGGGTTTGCCGATCCGCTGCCGCTGTCCGCCGAGCATGGCGAGGGCATGGCCCTGCTCTACGAGGCCCTGCAGCCGTTGGTCGACGCGGCGACGAAGACGCCGGCGCCCGGCATCGAAGCGGCGGACGGGGACATGCCGCCGGAAACGCCGCCGGCAGTACCGCCCGTGCAGCTTGCCATCGTCGGCCGGCCGAACGTCGGCAAGTCCACCCTCGTCAACCGGCTGATTGGCGAGGAGCGGCTGATCACCGGTCCCGAGGCCGGCATTACCCGCGACGCGATCACGGTGCCGCTGACTTGGCGCGGGCAGCGGCTGGCGCTGATCGATACCGCCGGCCTGCGCCGGCGGGCGCGCGTCAGCGATCGTCTCGAAGAACTGGCCGGCGCCGACAGCCGCCGTGCCATTCGTTTCGCCCACGTCGTCGCCATCCTCATCGACGGCGAACTGGGCCTGGAAAAGCAGGACCTGCAGATTGCCGACATGGTCGCCGAGGAAGGCCGGGCGCCCCTGCTCGCCGTCAACAAATGGGACCGTGTCGGCGACCGTGACGCAACCCTGGCGGCGATCCACGATCGCGTCGGCCAGGCGCTGCCGCAACTCAAGGGCCTGAAGGTGGTGACCTTGTCGGCGCTCACCGGGGACGGCGTTGGCGCGCTGTTGCCGGCGGCGCTGGCCGTCTACGCCATCTGGAACCGCCGGGTGCCAACGGCGGCCCTCAACACGTGGCTGAGCGCCGCACAGGCGGCGCACGCGCCACCCCGCATCGGCAACCGGCCACTGAAGTTTCGCTATGCCACCCAGGTCAAGGCGCGGCCGCCCGCCTTCGCGCTGTTCGCCAACCGGCCGGAGGTGGTACCGGAAGCCTATCTGCGCTATCTCGCCAACGGTTTGCGCGAGGCGTTCGACTTGCCTGGCGTGCCCATTCGCCTGACCTTGCGCCGCTCAAAGAACCCCTACCGCGACCGCCCGTAACCGGCACCGGCGCAGCCCTGCGCGACGATGCTGCCGGGTGCTGCCGGGTGGCGGCAGCGGGTGGGTGCCGCCGCCGTCCCGGTGGGTAACCTTGAGTGCGCCCATGGGCGCCCGCGCCGACGACGCCTCAGGACGAATAGTACATCTTCCATTCGACCGGGTGCGGCGTGTGCTCGAAGTTGTAAACCTCTTCCCACTTCAGCTCGATATAGCCGTCGATCATGTCATCGGTGAACACGCCGCCGCGCTTGAGGAAATCGCGGTTGGCATCGAGCTGGTTGAGCGCCTCGCGCAACGATCCGCAAACGGTGGGAACGTTCTTCAGTTCCTCCGGCGGCAGGTCGTAGAGGTTCTTGTCGATGGCGTCGCCGGGATGGATCTTGTTGATGATGCCGTCGACGCCGGCCATCAGCATCGCTGCGAAGCCGATGTAAGGGTTGGCTGTCGGATCCGGGAAGCGGACCTCGACGCGCTTGCCCTTCGGGTTTGACGTGAACGGAATGCGGCAGGAGGCGGAGCGGTTGCGCGCCGAGTAGGCGAGCAGCACCGGCGCCTCGAAGCCGGGGATCAGGCGCTTGTAGCTGTTCGTCGACGGATTGGTGAAGGCGTTGATCGACTTGGCATGCTTCATGATGCCGCCGATGTAATACAGCGCCAACTCCGACAAGTCAGCATAGCTGGACCCGGCGAACAGCGGCTTGCCATC
>JALOTH010000053.1 GCA_025458035.1 Rhodospirillales bacterium | reverse complement strand
CCCTACGACGCGCTCCTCGATGAATTCGAGCCCGACGGCCGCGCCGCCGAGATCGACCCGATCTTCGCCGATCTGGCCGCGTTCCTGCCGCCGTT
Organism: Rhodospirillales bacterium; assembly: GCA_025458035.1. Taxonomy (GTDB): domain Bacteria; phylum Pseudomonadota; class Alphaproteobacteria; order Rhodospirillales; family Defluviicoccaceae; genus Defluviicoccus. The sequence goes on along the minus strand of JALOTH010000053.1, from coordinate 17,849 downwards.
CCTCGGCCGCGTCAGCGCGGCCCGCGCCGGCGCGCCGCCGGCACCGGCGCCGGCGGGGCCGTTTCCCGTCGAAGCGCAGCGGCAGGTGGCGACGCGGCTGATGCATGCCCTCGGCTTCGACTTCAACCACGGGCGCCTCGACATCAGCCTGCACCCGTTCTGCGGCGGCACGCCGGACGACGTCCGGATCACCACGCGCTATGACGAAGCCGACTTCCGGTCGGCGTTGATGGGGGTCATGCACGAGACCGGCCATGCCCTCTACCAGCGCGGCCTGCCCGCCGCTTGGCGCGGCCAGCCGGTGGGCGACGCCCGCGGCATGGTCCTGCATGAGAGCCAGTCGCTGCTGATCGAAATGCAGGTCTGCCGTTCGCCGGAGTTTCTGGCCTTTGCCGCGCCGCTGCTGCGTACGGCGTTCGCCGGCGGCGGTGATGACGGGGCGTGGCAGCCTGAGGCGCTCTATCGCCACTACACACGGGTGGAGCCAGGCTACATCCGCGTCGATGCCGATGAGGTGACCTATCCGGCGCATGTCATCCTGCGCTATCGCCTGGAACGGGCGATGCTCGCCGGCGACCTTGCCATCGACGAACTGCCGGCGGCCTGGGCCGACGGGATGCGCTCGCTGCTTGGCCTCGTTCCCGCCGACGATCGGCAAGGCTGCCTGCAGGATATCCACTGGTACGACGGCGCCTGGGGCTACTTTCCGACCTATACGCTGGGCGCCATCGCCGCCGCGCAGATCTACGAGGCGGCTTGCCGGGCGGTGCCGGGCATTCCGGCGGCGGTAGCCGGCGGCGACTTCGCGCCACTGCTGGCTTGGCTGCGGGCCCACGTGCATGGCCTTGCCTCGCGCTTCCCGACGCCGGAACTGCTGACCCGCGCCACGGGCCGCCCGCTCGACCCGGCGGCGTTCGAAGCGCACCTCGAACGCCGCTACCTGAGCTGAGGGAGCGCATCGTGGCGACGCCGATGCCAAAGCCGCCGCCCCGCCGCTCTCCGGCGCCGCGCGCCGAAGTGCTGCGGCTCGACGCCGCTTTCACCGATGCCAGCGGCGCGCCCCGCTTTCACCTGACGCTGCCGCCCGGGCTGCTCGCCGATCCCGGCATCCAGCTGCTGGTCCGCCACGAGCGCGAGCGTGGCGGCTATGAGTATCCGACCCGGCGCTTTCTCGACGCGCATCTGACGGCGGGCGATGTGTTCGTCGATGTCGGCGCGCACATCGGCGTCTTCAGTCTGCACGTCGCCAGCCTGCGGCGCGGTTGCCACGTCCTCGCCATCGAGCCGCACCCGACCAACGTCCTGCAGCTGCTGCGGTGCATCGCCGGCAATGACCTTAACGAAGGCATCGAGGTGGTCGCCAGCGCGGTCGGCGCCACCGCCGGCACCGCGCCGCTCCATTTCAACTCGACGATGGGGCACAGCCTGCGCGGCCTCGGGCTGCCGCCGGGAGCACCCAGTCTCGGCGCGCTGACGGTGGGGGTAACCACCCTGGACAGCCTGCTTGCCGAACGCCCGCATCTCGCTGGCCGGCGGCTTATCCTCAAGATCGATGTCGAGGGTTTCGAGCCGGAGGTCATCGCCGGCGCCGACCGCTTGCTGGCAAGCGGCCGCGTTGCCGCCGTCATCTGGGAATATGGGCTCGCCTTCCGTGCGGGCGAACGGCGGCAGGCGGCGCTGGCGCTCGAAGCCTCGCTGCGCGACCGCGGCTTTCGCTTGTTCCGCTTCCCCCATCCCACCATGGGTGGTCCGCTGCTGCCGTTTGCCCCGACTTTCGCCTGCTGCAATGTGTTCGCCCTTGCTGGGAGCCTGGCGCCGCTGCCGCTATACGACAAGCCCGAACGCCGGCCAGAACCGCTGCCGCCGCTGGAACGGGCACCGCAGGACGCGGCGACGCGGGCTGAAACAACGCGGCTGCTGATGGCGAGGCGCGCCACCGATGCCGCCCGTTGGGCCGATTTCGAAGCGACGGCCGCGGGCGCCGAGGCACGCGCCGCCCTCGTCGCGCCGAAGATCGCTGCCGGCGCCCGCGTTCTCGACCTGGGCGCCGGTGCGATGGCGTTGCGCCGGCTGCTGCCGACGGGGTGTCGATACCATCCCGTCGATCTGCTGCCATTTGACGCGGAAACCATCGTCGTCGATTTCAACCAGGGCCAGTTTCCGGCTGGAAGCTACGACATCGCTGTTGCCCTCGACCTTGTCGAGTTCGTCCACGAGCCGCGTGCCTGGCTCACGCGGGTGGGCGAGGCGGTGCCCCGCCTGCTCGTGTCCTATCGGCCGGCGACCGGCGCTGATGAGACGGCGCGGCGGGAACAGGGCTATTTCCACGATCTCCGCACCGATGACTGGGTGGCGCTGGTGGGCAGCGCCGGCTTCGTCGTCAGTGAGCGCGAGATGGCCGGCGAACGCCTCCTCCTGGATTGCCGCCGGCCATGACCCCGACCCCCGTCGAGTACGTTTCGACCCGCGGCGGCGCTCCGCGCCTGGCATTCGCCGACGTTGTCCTCGCCGGCCTCGCCAGCGATGGGGGACTCTATGTGCCCGCCGCCTGGCCACGGCTCAGCGCGACGGAGTGGCAGGCGCTGTCGCGCCTGAGCTACGCGGAGCTGATGGCGCGCGTGCTGGCGGCCTTTGCCGCCCCCGATGTTGGCGAGGCGGAGCTGGCGGCCCTCGCTGCCGACGCCTACCGGGATTTCGATCACCCCGAGGTGGCGCCGCTGGCCGCCCTCGGCGACGACCATTTCCTGCTCGAGCTGTTTCACGGGCCGACGCTGGCGTTCAAGGACTACGCCCTGCAGGTACTGGGCCGCCTGTTCGATCGGGTGCTGGCCCGCCGCGGTGAGCGTGTCACCATCGTCGGCGCCACTTCCGGCGACACGGGATCGGCGGCGATCGCCGCCTGTCGCGACCGCGAGGCCGTCGAAATCTTTATCCTTCATCCGCGCGGGCGCGTCTCCGAAGTGCAGCGCCGGCAGATGACTACCGTCGATGCCGGCAACGTCCACAACATCGCCGTCGAGGGCACCTTCGACGACTGCCAGGACCTGATAAAGGCGATGTTCAACGATCCACCGTTCCGCCAGCGCTGGCGGCTGTCGGCGGTCAATTCCATCAACTGGGCGCGGATCGCGGCGCAGGTTGCCTATTACATTTCGGCAGCGTTGCGGCTCGGCAGTGCCGGCGATCCGGTGGCTTTCGCCGTCCCCACCGGCAACTTCGGCAACGTCCTCGCCGGCTGGGTCGCCAAGCGGATGGGAGCACCGGTCGGCCGGCTGATCATCGGTTCCAACCGAAACGATATTTTGACCCGTTTCTTTGCCACCGGCCGGATGGAAATCGAGGGCGTCGTGCCCACTTTAAGTCCCAGCATGGACATTCAGATTTCCTCTAATTTCGAACGCTACCTGTTCGAATTGCTTGGCCGTGACGGGGGGATGGTGAAGGCGACGATGCAGCGGTTCCGCGACGCGGGCCAGTTTTCGCTCCCGCAGCCGTTGTGGCGTCAGGCGCTCGCCGACTTCACCGCTTACCGGTGCGATGACGAGCAGACGCAGGCGACGATCCGCGATGTCTTCACCCGCACCGGCAGGCTCGTCGATCCGCACACCGCGGTCGGCATCGCCGCCGCGCGCAGCGCCCGCCCCGACGTCGGTGGGCCGCTGGTCACCGTAGCCACGGCCGATGCGGCGAAATTTCCCGACGCGGTCGCCGCCGCCACCGGCGTTCGGCCGCCGCTGCCGCCCCGATTGGCCGACCTGTTCGATCGTCCCGAGCACCTGGTCGCGCTGCCGGCAGACCTTGCCACGATCCAATCCCATATTAGCCAAGTGCTGTCGCAAAAAGGAATAACGGGATGACCACGGTCCAGGTGTCGACCCTCGAGAATGGCCTGCGGGTAGCCACCGACACCATGGCATCGGTGGAAACGGTTTCGGTGGGCGTCTGGGTGGAGGCCGGCAGCCGGTTCGAGCCGCCGGCGATCAGCGGCGCCTCGCATTTTCTCGAGCACATGGTGTTCAAGGGCACACGCCGCCGCGACGCGCGGGCGATCGCCGAGGAGATCGAGTCGGTCGGCGGGCACCTGAACGCGCACACCTCGCGCGAACACACCGCTTTCTATGCCAAGGTTTTGAAAGACGACGTCGCCCTCGCCGTCGATGTCATCGCCGATTTCCTGCAAAACGCCACGCTTGACGATGTCGAGTTGTGCCGTGAACGCACCGTCGTCATTCAGGAGATCATGCAGTCGCTGGATACTCCCGACGACATGATTTTCGATCGCTTCCAGGAGACGGCGTTCCCCGACCAACCACTGGGCCGGCCGGTGCTCGGCGCCCCCGAGCATATCGAGCAGATCTCCCGCGACGTCCTTCTCGGCTACATGCGCGAGCACTACGGGGCGCCACGGATGATCGTTGCCGCCGCCGGCAAGATCGAACACGAAGCGCTGGTTGCTCTCGCCCGCCGAGCGTTCAACGATTTGCCGAAACCGACGGCGGTGGCCCGCGAGCACGGGCGTTATCGCGGTGGCGACTGGCGGCTCGAGCGGGACCTGGAACAGGCCCACATCATCCTGGGCTTCAAGGGGGTGAGCTATCGCGACCCGGATTTCTATCCGCTGTCGGTGCTGACGACCGTGCTCGGCGGCGGCATGTCATCGCGGCTGTTTCAGGAGGCGCGGGAAAAGCGCGGCCTTGTCTACAACATCTACGCCTTTCCGCCGTCCTATACCGATACCGGCCTGTTCGGCATCTACGCCGGCACCGGCGAGGACGAGGTGGCGGAACTGATGCCGGTGATCACCGATCAACTGATTTCGGTGCGCGACGGCGTGCCGGATGAGGAACTCGCCCGCGCCCGCGCCCAGATCCGCGCCAGCATGCTGATGTCGTTGGAAAGCACGTCGGCACGCTGCGAGCAACTGGCGCGCCAGTTGATGATTTTCGGCCGCCCGATTCCCGTCGCCGAAACCATGGAGCGGATCGAAGCCGTCGACGGCGATGCCGTGAGGCGGGTCGCCCAGCGGATTTTCTCCTCGCCGCCGACGTTTGCCGTCCTCGGCCCGATCGGTCAGGCGCCCTCCATCGACACGATCGCCGCCCGACTCGCGTAGGGCGCCGACCCGGCGGCCTTAAGCGTGGCCGGCGACATCCGCCAGCATGCGCGGATCAATGCCGATCTTGGCCATCGCGCGCGTCCATTTGCTGTCGAGATCGCCGTCAAAGACCAGCGTTTCGTCGGCATCGACGTGCAGCCAGCCGTTAGCGAGAATCTCGTTGTCGAGCTGTCCGGGCCCCCAGCCGGCGTAGCCGAGAGCGAGCAGGTGGCGACGCGGCCCCTGGCCGGCGGCGATGGCCCTCAGGATATCGACGGTGGCGGTCAGCGCCATCCGTTCATCGACGACCAGGGTCCCATCGTGCACGTAATCCGCTGAATGCAGCACGAAGCCGCGACCGGTTTCCACCGGACCGCCGAAGTGAACGCCCGTCTCGCTCGCCACGCTGGTCGAATCGATGCCGAGTTGCGCCAATAACTCGGGGAACGTCAGCGTTTCGATCACCCGGTTGATGACCAACCCCATCGCGCCGTCCGCGTTGTGAGCGCACATGTAAACCACTGAGCGCGAAAACCGGGGGTCGCGCATGCCGGGCATCGCTACCAGCAACTGCCCCGCCAGGTACGTCGCTTGACCGTGCTGCTGCCTGCTGCTCGCCATCTTGGCTCCTGTCGACAGACCGCAAGTTTACCACAAACGCCGCACGAGGGGAGAGGATGACGGCGGCACGCCGTTGTCGGGACCCGTCGGCCAGCCCCGGCCGATCCAATTGCCGGGGGCATGAAGGGGCGTGCACCCTTGCCGATGGCGGCGACAATCGCCACCCTCTTGATGACGTCGGCGGTGCAAGATGCACGTTTTTCGAGTACCATGCCGCTATCCTGCTGCCGGAGACCGAAGCCGATCATGGTCCGTCGTCTGATCGCTGCCGCCCATCTGCCAGCGCTGCTGGCGATGCTCCTGCTCGCCCTGACCGTTGGCGCCGCGGGCGCGGCGGCGACGCCGACCACCGCTTCGGCCTGGGCGGTCACCGAGCACGGCAGCGTGCGGCTGCTGGCCGGCACCGTCGGTACCGGTACGTCGGGGGAAACGACGGCGCCGCTCGGCCTTGAGTTTCGGCTGGCCGACGGCTGGAAGATCTACTGGCGGGCGCCCGGCGATGCGGGCTACCCGCCGGCCATCGACTGGACCGGTTCGCAGAACCTCGCCGACACCACGATCGCCTGGCCCGCCCCGGTGCGGTTTTCCATCCTCGGCTTCGAGACCGTGGGCTACGAAGGCGCCGTCATCCTGCCGATCGATGCGCGACTGCAACGGGCGGGGGAGCCCCTCCACCTTGAGGCCAGCGTCGATTACCTGACCTGCAAGGAGATCTGCGTTCCCTACGTGGTGGCGGTGACCCTGACCGTGCCGGCCGGCCCCGCCGATGCGTCCGGCCATGCGGCGGCGATTGCCGCGGCGCGCGCGCAGGTCCCGGGCGAGCCCGGCGGCGGCGATTTCAGTGTCGAGACGCTGACGCTGACCACTGCCGCCGCCGAAGTGGCGACGCTGCAGGCGGTCGCCCGCAGCGAGAACGGGTTCGCCGCGCCCGACCTCTTTCTGGAGGGGCCGCGGGAACTGGCCTTCGGCGCCCCCGCCGTCCGCCTGTCCGACGGCGGACGCACCGCCGTGCTGGACGTCCCGGTCTACGGGCTCGCCGATCTGGAGCGGCCATTGGCCGGCGAGCACTTGACGCTGACGCTGCGCGATGGTGACCACGCGGTCGAACAGCGGTTGAGCGTCGCCGACGCCGGTGTCATCGCCGCGCCACCGGCGGGACCGGCGGCGCCGTCGCTGCTGCTGATGCTGGCGATCGCTTGGCTCGGCGGCCTGATCCTCAACTTGATGCCCTGCGTGCTGCCGGTGCTGTCGATCAAGCTGTTGGGCCTTGCCGCCCATGGCGGCGGCGAGCGTTCGGCGATCCGCCTTGGCTTTCTCGCCTCCGCCGCCGGCATTGTCGCGTCATTCTGGGTCATCGCCGCCGCCCTGCTCGCCATCGACGCCGCCGGCGGCCTGGTCGGCTGGGGCCTGCAGTTCCAGCAACCGTGGTTCCTGGTGTCGATGACGCTGATCGTCGCGCTGTTCGTCTGCAACCTGCTCGGCTGGTTCGAAGTGCCGCTGCCACGCGCCATTGCCGATGCCGGCGCGGCGGCGGGTCATGTCCGGGGCCTCGGCGGTCAGTTTCTGACCGGCGCCCTGGCGACGGTGCTGGCGACGCCGTGCACGGCCCCGTTCGTCGGCACCGCCATCGGCTTTGCCCTCGCCGGCGATGCGGTGTCCGTCTTCGGCATCTTCACCGCCATGGGCATCGGCCTTGCCACCCCCTATCTCGCCGTCGCCGCGGTGCCGGCGTTGGCGCAGCGGCTGCCCCGTCCTGGTGCCTGGATGGTGGCGGTCAAGCGGGTGCTGGCGGTAGCCCTGCTCGCCACCGGCGGCTGGCTGCTTTCGGTGCTGGCGGCGCACGTCGGTACGGCGGCGGCGATGGGCGTCGGCGCGCTCACCGGCCTGCTGATCGCCGGCATCGCTCTCTCCGCGCGAGCAGCACCCGCGTGGCGGCGTGCGGGACCGGCGGTCGCCGTTGCCGCGGCAGTCGCCGCCTTCGCCGCGCCATCGCTGCTGCCCCGCCAGCCCAGTGATCCAGCGGCGACGGTCGCCGCCGGCCGCTGGGCACCGTTCGAGCCGGAGCGAATCCCCGAACTCGTCGCTGCCGGGAAAACCGTCGTCGTCAATGTCACCGCCGACTGGTGCCTGACCTGCAAAGTCAACGAGCGTGCTGTCCTGGAGCGGCCGCCGGTGCGCGAACGCCTGGCGGCCGCGGACGTCGTCGTCATGCAGGCCGACTGGACCCGCCCCGATGACGGCATCAGCCGCTACCTCGCCAGCTTCGGCCGCTATGGCATCCCGTTCGACGCCGTCTATGGGCCCAATCTGCCGCAGGGCGAAGCCTTGCCGGAACTGCTGACCAGCGACGTGGTCATCAGCGCGATCGATCGCGCCGCTGCCCGCCGCACCGTCAGCGTCGACGGGCAGGCAGGCGGGGCCGCCGGCACAGCGGCGCGTCCCCTGGCGCGGTAGGCGCCGCTGCCGCGCTTGGCATTGTTGTGACGGCCGCCTATGTCTCTTCCGTCACCACGGCGGCGTTCTGCCGCCGTCGGGCATTTCGGGAGAGGGAAAGAGAATGGCGATTCAGGTTGGTGACCGCATTCCGTCAGTGACGCTCATGCGGATGGGGGAAAAAGGCCCGGAGGCGGTGTCGAGCGACGATGTGTTCAAGGGCAAGACCGTCGTCCTGTTCGGCGTGCCCGGCGCCTTCACCCCGACGTGCTCGGCGAAGCACCTGCCCGGCTTCGTTCAGCACGCCGATCAGATCAAGGCCAAGGGTGTTGACGCCATCGTCTGCACCGCCGTCAACGATGTCTTCGTCATGGACGCCTGGGGCAAGGACCAGGGCGCCGGCGACAAGGTGATGATGGTCGCCGACGGCGACGCCAATCTCACCAAGGCGGCCGGCCTCGAATTCGACCTCACCGGCAAGGGGCTCGGCCTGCGCTGCCAGCGTTTCGCCATGGTCGTCAAGGATGGCGTCGTCACGCAAATGCACATCGATGCGCCCGGCAAGTTCGAACTGACCAGCGCCGAGCACACCCTCGCCCACCTGTAGGCCATCGTTCCGAGGATCGCTGGCGCGACGCTGCCGGCTGGCGGAACGGTCCGTCGCCGGCACTTTCGCTTGCAACGGTCAGCCGGTCAGTGGCAGGCCGCCAACGCCGGCCGTTCGAGGGACTCCAGCGCTGGCGCGGCGCCGAGCGCGATCTCGTCGATGCCATCCCGTTCCGCGGCGAACGGCTTATAGGCCATGTCCTGAATGAGGACATGGTGCCACAACCACTGCGAGAGATAGCGGTGCAACTCCCGCGCCATTTGCGGTGTCGCGTTGCCCTGGAAACGCTCTCGCAACGACCGGACGAATCGGGCAAACCCCTCGTGCTCCGTACGATGGAAGAACAGGCCAGGGAAATCGCAGGCCTCCATCACCTTTTCTTCCCGCTGGAAATGGAACCTGGAATACAGGACAAGGGTTTCGAGAACCGTTTCGATCGCCGCGGCGGCTTCCTCGGTATCGGCTTCTTCAAGAAGATTAATGATACGGATCAAGCACTTGTGATCGACGTCGAGGGTCGCGACGCCAACGCTCATCGCTTGCGTCCATGTGAGCGGTGCCATCGTACCGATCTCCCTTGCGCGCGGCGCGACGGAACAACCTCGCCGGCTTCATCTATTCCGCATATCCCTAATTATAATAGCATTACCCCGTCGAACCAGACCAGTACGGATTTGCCGGCCCTTGCCTGCGCTTAGCGGGGATCTGCCAGCGGCGTGTCGCCCGTCGGCGGCGGCGCTGGCGTTCCCTGCCCGGCGCGCCGCGCCTGCTCGCGGGCCAGCCGATCCACCCGTTCGTTTTCGGCATGGCCGGCGTGCCCTTTGATCCAACGCCACTCGATGCGGTGACCGGCGAGCAGTCCGTCGAGCCGCTGCCAGAGGTCGACGTTCTTCACCGGCTTGCGGTCGGCGGTACGCCAGCCGTTGCGCTTCCAGGCGAAGATCCACTGGGTGATGCCGTCCTTGACGTAGCGGCTGTCGGTGTAGACCCGCACGCTCGCCGGGCGCTTGAGCGCGGCAAAGCCCTCGGCGACGGCGGTCAGTTCCATGCGGTTGTTGGTGGTCGCGGGTTCAGCGCCGCTCAACACGCGCTCATGACCGCGCCAGCGCAGCAGCACCGCCCAGCCGCCCGGCCCGGGATTGCCAAGGCAGGCGCCGTCGGAAAACATCTCCACCCGCTCGCCGTCGCCGCTTGCCGCGCCCTCAGTCATCGAGCCCGTAGCTCGCAACCGACGTCACGTGCCGGTGAAAGCGCAGCTTGGCGAGATACTCTCCCGGGTCCTTGCGGGTCACCAGGGCATTCGCCGGCGTGTTCATCCAGTCGTAAAGGCGGGTGAGCAGGAACCGCAAGGCGGCGCCGCGGGCAAGCAGCGGCAGGGCCGCGACCTCGTCGGCGCTCAGCTCCCGAACGCCCTGATAGCCGGCGAACAGACGGCGCGCCTTGGTCACGTTGAAGCTCAAGTCCGGTTCGAAGCACCAGGCATTCAGGCATACGGCCAGATCGTAGGCGAGCAGATCGCAGCACGCGAAATAGAAGTCGATCAGACCCGACAGCCGCTCGCCTTCGAAGAAGACGTTGTCCGGAAACAAGTCCGCATGAATGATGCCGGATGGCAGGTGCGATGGCCAGTCCCCGGCGATCGCCGCGAGTTCCGCGCTCAGCTCGTCCCGCAGGTCGTTTGCCAGGGGTTCCCGGCTGGCAGCGATGGCGGCGAGCAGCCGTTGCCAGCCCGCGACGGACAGGTCATTGGCGCGCCGCCCGCGAAAGTCGGCGCCGGCGATGTGCATGCGCGCCAGTGCCTCGCCGAGGGGAGCGCAATGGACCGCCGTCGGCCGCCGCGGCCAGAGCCCGTTGAGAAAGGTCACGATGGCGGCCGGGCGCTCGGCAACGCGGCGCAGCGCCGCGCCGTCGCGGCCGCGCACCGGTACCGGACACGGCACGCCGCGGGCGGCAAGGTGCTCCATCAGCCCTAAAAAGAACGGCAGATCGTCGGCGCGCACGCGTTTTTCGTAAAGGGTGAGGATGAACGGCGCGAGGTCGGTGACGATCAGATAATTGGTGTTTTCCACCCCCTCGGCGATGCCCTTGCAGGCGACGACTCGGCCGATATCGTACTCCGCGATGAAGGCGGCAATCTGTTCATCGGCGATCTCTGTATACACGGCCATGGCCCGATCTTGTCATGGCGGTGACCGGGAAGATAGTGTCGACCCTGAACGACGCGATCAGGCCGGCGATGCCCCCATGGCCGAACGGCTGACCGCGAGGAGATTTGCCGATGTCGGAACGCGTGGTCGCGCAACGAGAACCCTATGCCGTGGATGTGCAAGCGGGACGAAAATACTGGTGGTGCGCGTGCGGGCGCAGCCAGAAACAACCCTTTTGCGATTCCAGCCACAAGGGAACGGGCTTCGCGCCGGTCGCCTTCACCGCGGAAAAATCCGGAACCGTGTGGTTTTGCGGGTGCAAGCGGACGGCCAGCGAGCCCGTCTGTGACGGCACGCACCAGCAGCTGTGAGGGGGCGCATGCCTAGCCGATCGTTAAGCAGCCTGACGATGGCCGCTGCCGCCACGGCAATGCTGCTTGCCGGCTGCCGCAGCAGCGACGTCGCCAGCCCGGTCTGCCCGCGGGTTTTCATCCTTGCCGATGCGGCGACGCTCACCGCGTTCGCCCCCGGCGCCGGCACCGACATTCTCGATGTCGATTATGAGGTCGAGATTGCCGACGTGCTGTCCGGCTGTCAGGTTGACCGCAGCGATAAGCGCAACCCGGTGCTGACGGTCGCCGTCGCCCCGATCCTGGTCGTCGGCCGCGGCGCGGCCAATCGCGACGGGACGGCCTCGTTCGCGTTCTTCGTCAGCGCCGTCAACCGCGACGATGCCATCACCAATAAGGTGGATTTTCCGTTGGCAGTGAAGTTTGAAGGCAATCGCAACCGGATCGTGCTGCGGGAGGACGATCCGCCAATCACCGTCAACATCCCGCTGGTGGGCACCGCTGAGCCGTTCGACTACGAGGTGGTGGTCGGCATGCAGCTGACACGACCGCAACTGGAGTACAATCAGGCGCGCCGCGCCGATTTCCGCTGACGCCCGCCGGCGGTGGTCCAAGGGGGACCTTGCATGCAAACCCTGCCCTGTCAGCCGACCCGAGGCTCAGGCGCCCGCGCGTGCCGCCGGATGCCGGCGCCGCCGCTAGCCGCGGATTCTCGCCGGTGACCGACGCGACATCCCAGCCGCTGTGCGTGACGCCACTCGATGCCTTGCATCGGCGGCTCGGCGCGAAAATGGTTCCCTTCGCCGGCTACGCGATGCCGCTTCAGTACAAAGGCATCATCGCCGAGCATCAGCACACCCGCCAAGCGGTCTCACTGTTCGACGTTTCCCACATGGGGCAAGCGCAATTGACCGGCGACATCGGCGGCTTTGAACGGCTGGTTGTCGGCGACATCAACGGCATGGCCCATGGCCGGATGCGCTACACGCTGCTGACCAACGAGCACGGCGGCATCATCGATGACCTGATGGTCACGCACGGCGGCCACTATCTGTGGCTGGTGGTCAACGCCGCCCGCAAGGCGCAGGATTTCGACCACCTGCGGCGGCGCCTGCCGGCGGACTGCGAACTGGCGGTGTGCAGTGATCGGGCGCTGCTGGCGCTGCAAGGGCCGCTGGCCGCCACCGTCCTGGCGCGCTTTGCCCCGGCGGCGCGACTGATGCTGTTCATGAGCAGCGAGAGCTTGCGCATCGGCGACGTGAAATGCGAGGTCAGCCGCTCCGGCTACACCGGCGAGGACGGGTTCGAGATTTCGGTACCGGCGGAGCAGGTGGCGCGGCTTGCCGAACTGCTGCTTGCGGAGCCGGAAGTCAAGCCCGCCGGCCTCGGCGCCCGCGATACCCTGCGGCTGGAAGCCGGTCTGTGCCTTTATGGCCAGGATCTTGACGAGACGACGACGCCGATCGAAGCCGGTCTGGCCTGGACCATCCAAAAGCGCCGCCGCGAGGCGGGCGATTTTCCGGGCGCCGGTGTCATCCTTAGCCAACTGCGGCAGGGGCCGCGGCGCCGCCGCGTCGGCATTCAGCTCGGCGGACGGGCGCCGGCGCGCGGCGGGGCGCCGGTGATCGACGCGTCGGGGGGCGAGATCGGCCGCGTCACCAGCGGCAGCTTCGGTCCCAGCGTTGGCGCGCCGATTGCTCTCGCCTACGTTAACGCCGAATGCGCTGCCGTCGACACGCCGGTCGGCGTCATCGTCCGCGACAAGCCCCTGGAGGGACGTGTCGTCAAGCTGCCGTTCGTGCCCCACCGGTACGCCCATTAACCGGGAATGATCGACTGTCAAAGGAACCCGTGATGCTTTGTTTCACCCGTGAACACGAGTGGATTTCCGTGACCGATGACGAGGAAGGCACCGTAGGCATCACCGATTACGCGCAAAAGCAACTCGGCGACGTCGTTTTCGTCGAATTGCCGGAGGTGGGCAGCCGTTTGCTGCAAGGCGCGCAGGCGGCCGTCGTTGAGTCCGTCAAGGCGGCGAGCGAGGTCTATGCCCCCGCCAGCGGCGAGGTCATCGCCGTCAACACGGCTCTTGCGGAAGACCCGGCGCGGGTGAACACCGATGCCATGGGCGCCGGCTGGTTTTTCAAGATCCGTCTCGACGATCCGGGGGAACTTGCCGGCCTGCTCAGCGAGGGGGACTACCGCGAGCACGTCGAGGCGTTGCACTGATGCGCTATCTGCCGCTCAACGACAGCGATCGGCGGGCGATGCTCGCCGCCATCGGCGTCGCCGATGCGGACGCCCTGTTCCAGGACGTGCCCGCCGGCGTCCTCGACCGCCCCATCGCATTGCCGGCCCATCAGGATGAATTGAGCGTCGAGCGAGCCTTCCAGCGGCTGGCAGCGCTCAATCTCGCACCTTCGTCGGTGCCATGTTTCCTCGGCGGCGGGCTTTACCGCCATCATGTGCCGGCGGCGGTCGATCATCTGATCCAGCGCGGCGAGTTTCTCACCGCCTACACCCCCTACCAGCCGGAATTGGCGCAAGGCACGCTGCACGCGCTGTTTGAGTTCCAAACGCAGGTGGCGATGCTCACCGGCATGGAGATCGCCAACGCCTCCATGTACGACGGGGCGACCGCCACCGCCGAGGCGGCGATGATGGCGACGCGCATCGCCAAGCGGCGGCGGATTGTCGTCTCCGGCGGCTTGCACCCTCATTATGGCGACGTCGTCGCCACCTACGCCCGCTTTCACGGCCTTGCCGTGGAGCGGCTGGCCGGCGATTGGCAAGGCATCGAGGACGCAGCGGCGGCTGTCGACGGGGCGACGGCGTGCGTGATCGTGCAGAACCCCGATGTCTTCGGGCGCATCCATGACCTGACACCGCTGGCCGAAACCTGCCACGCCTGCGGCATCCTGCTGATCGCCGTGGTCACCGAAGCCGTCTCGCTGGGACTGCTGCGTTCGCCGGGCGAGATGGGCGCCGACATCGTCGCCGGTGAAGGGCAATCGCTGGGTAACGCCACCTCCTTCGGCGGACCGACGGTGGGGCTGCTGGCGGCGCGCGAGACGTTCGTGCGGCAGATGCCGGGCCGCCTCGCCGGCGCGACGCGGGACGTCGACGGCCGGCGCGGCTTCGTGCTGACGTTATCGACGCGGGAGCAGCACATCCGCCGCGACAAGGCGACCTCCAACATCTGCACCAATTCGGGGCTATGCGCCCTCGCCTTTTCCATTCACGTCTCGCTGTTGGGCGAAGCCGGCATGCGGCGGCTCGCAGAACTCAATCACGCGCGAGCGGTGATGGCGGCGCAGCGGCTCGCCGAAATCCCCGGCGTTGCGGTTTGCAACGAGACCTTCTTCAATGAGTTTACCGTCGCCTTGCCGTGTCCGGCCGCCCCGGTGGTCGAGCACATGGCCGCCGCGGGCGTGCTCGGCGGCGTGCCGCTGTCGCGGCTGTTCCCGGAGGATCCGCTGATGACCCCGTTGCTGCTGGTGGCCGTGACTGAAACCGCGACCGACGAAGATATCGATCGCCTGGTGGCCACGCTGTCGGCGGCGCTGCAGGCATGAGCGACGCCATGGCGACGTTCAGCGGCAATCGCGGCCTGCAGATGGAACAGCCGCTGATTTTTGAGCAGGGCTCGCCGGACCGGACCGCCGTCGACCTGCCCGACGTGCCGGCGGTCGGCGACCGCCTTGGCGGTCTCAAGCGCCAGCAGCCGGTGGGCCTGCCCGGTTTGTCGGAACCGGAGGTGGTTCGCCACTACACCCGGCTGTCGCAGAAGAACTACTGCATCGACAGCGGGCTTTATCCGCTCGGTTCGTGCACGATGAAGCACAACCCGCGCCTGAACGAAAAACTCGCCCGCCTGCCGGGTATCGGCGATCTCCACCCCTTGCAGCCGGTGTCCACGGCGCAAGGCGCATTGATGATCATCGATGCCTGTGCGCGCTGGCTGATGGCGTTGACCGGCATGCCGGCGGTGGCGATGTCCCCCGGCGCCGGCGCTCACGGCGAATTTGTCGGCATGGCGGCAATCCGGGCCGCCCATGAGGATCGCGGCGATGCGCGTCGGCGCGTTCTCGTGCCGGAATCGGCGCACGGCACCAATCCGGCCACCGCCGTCGCCTGCGGCTATGCGGTTGAGCCGATCCCGGCCAACCGGCGCGGCCGCGTCGACATCGGGCGGCTGCGCGCGGCGCTGGCACCGGACGTCGCCGCCATCATGGTTACCAACCCCAACACCTGCGGCCTGTTCGAGACCGATATCCTCGACATTGCCGCCGCGGCGCACGACGTTGGCGCCTATTTCTACTGCGATGGCGCCAACTTCAACGCCATCGTCGGCCGGGTGCGGCCGGGCGATCTCGGCGTCGATGCCATGCACATCAATCTGCACAAGACGTTTTCCACCCCGCACGGCGGCGGCGGCCCCGGCAGCGGACCCGTCGTGCTGTCGGCGGCGCTGGCGCCCTACGCGCCGGTGCCGTACGTTGTCAACGAAGGCGATGGGCTGTCCCTGGTCGAGTACGCTGCCGCCAGCGACGGCAAGCCTTGCGGCCGCATCAAGGGCTTTCATGGCCAGTTCGGCATGTTCGTGCGCGCCCTTGCCTATATGATGAGCATGGGCAGCGATGGCCTCAAGCAGGCGGCGACGGACGCGGTGATCAATGCCAACTACGTCATGGCGCGACTGAAGGACGTCATGACGCCGTCGTTCGACGGTCCCTGCATGCACGAGGCGCTGTTCGACGACCGCTTCCTCAAAGGCAGCGAAATCACCACCCTCGACTTCGCGAAAGCGCTGATCGATGAGGGCTATCATCCGATGACCGTGTACTTCCCGCTCATCGTGCCCGGCGCCATGCTCATCGAGCCGACGGAGACCGAAAGCCGGCAGTCCCTCGATCGCTTCATCGACGTCATGCGCGCCCTGGCGGCGCGGGCGGTGGCGGGGGATGCGGAGCGCTTTCGCAACGCCCCTCGCTTCACGCCACGGCGCCGTCTCGACGAGACGTCGGCGGCCCGCCACCCGGTGCTGCGCTGGCGAACGCCGGCCGTTGACCGTGCGGCGGAGTAGCCGGGCACGGACCTGACCAGCGGAGGTGGCACCGCGTGACCGGTCATCGCTCCTCGGAAGTGGTTTCCGCGCCGCGCGAACTGCTGTTCGACTTGGTGGCCGACGTGGAACGCTATCCCACGTTTCTGCCGATGTGGCGGCGCGCCCGCGTCGTCTCCCGGGAGGGGAGCATCTATTGGACCGACCAGGAAGTCGGTTTCGGCCCGGTGCGGGAACGTTTTCGCACGCGAACCCTGCTTGCCCCGCCCGATCGCATCGATGTGACCTCCAACGACCGGCTGTTCAAAGCGTTCCGCATCCTGTGGACCTTCGCCGAAGTCGCCCACGGCACCCGCATCGACATCCTGCTGCGGTGGGAAACCCACTCCCGCTTGCTGCAAGTCGCCGTCGATCGGGCGCTGCCGGTGGCGGCGCGGACGATGGTCGAAGCCTTCGAGGCCGAGGCGCGGCGGCATTTCTGTCACCTGCCGCCGCACCGCTGAGGACCGAATCCCGATTCGCAGTGATCGGCGCCGGCAGAACGCGCAAACCGTCGCGCCCCGAAGACCGAAACAGACCGGCACTCAAAAGATATTCTTTTACAGAGCGATACATCGATCGTTTCACTAGCGGCTTCAACAAGCCGGGTTGACAGGCGGCGCCCTGTTGCTACCCTTCACGGCAGATCAGCCATCCACGGGACACGGGTTGGTTCAGCGGTGGATAGCGGCCGCGCATAGGCGCGGCGCCGGTGAAGGAGAGCACGGTCATGGCTCGTTGCCGCATGCTGCTGGCGATCTTGCTGCTCATCACCACCGCCGGCGTTCCCGCCGCGGCGGCCGCCGCCGGCTCGTCGCTGGTCGTCGACGCCGGCACCGGGCGCACGCTGCACGCCGCCGCCGCCGAGGCATCCCGTCATCCCGCCTCGCTGACCAAGATGATGACCCTTTATCTGCTGTTCGACGCGCTGGAGCGGGGCGAGGTCAAGCCGTCGACCCGCATGCGGGTGTCCCAGCGGGCGGCGGCGATGCCGCCGACGAAGCTGGGGCTGCGTCCGGGCGGCCACATCACCGTGCAAGACGCCATTCTCGCCTTGACCACCAAGTCGGCGAACGATGTCGCCGTCGTCGTCGCCGAGGCTCTCGCTGGCAACGAAAGCCGGTTCGCGCAACGGATGACCCGCAAGGCGCACGCCCTTGGCATGACCCGCACGACCTTCCGCAATGCCTCGGGGCTGCATCATCCGCACCAACGGACGACGGCGCGGGATATGGCGACGCTGGCGCGTGCCCTGCTGCGCGATCACCCGGGGCTGTATCGGCACTTCTCCACGACGACGTTCGCCTATCGCGGCAGCCGCTACGCCAACCACAACCGGCTGCTGCGGACCTACCGCGGGGTCGACGGCATCAAGACCGGCTTCACCAACGCCTCTGGCTACAACCTCGTGGCGTCGGCGCGGCGGGACGGCGTCCGGCTGATCGGCGTCGTCCTCGGATCGAACTCCGCGGATGCGCGCAACCGGACGATG
>JALOTH010000157.1 GCA_025458035.1 Rhodospirillales bacterium | reverse complement strand
GTACTCCGCGTTCTCCACCATCCAGGCGACCAGTTCGCCAAACGGAATCCCCACGTGCGCCGCCTGCTCCGGAACCAGGGAGGTTGGCGTCATGCCCGGCTGGGTGTTGACTTCCAGAATGAACAGGCCCTCGCCGTCATAGCGAAAGTCGGCGCGCGAGACGCCGCGGCAGCCGAGCGCCGTGTGCGCCCGAACGGCGAGGTCCTTGGCGGCCGCGTCGATCGCCGCCGGGATCGGCGCCGGGATCAGGTGCCGCGAGCCGCCGGGCGCGTACTTGGCGCGGTAGTCGTAGAATCCACGGTCGGTGGCGATCTCGGTCACCGCCAGCGCCCGCTCGCTCATCACGGCAACGGTCAGTTCGCGACCCGGCACGAACCGCTCCACCATCACCCAGGCCTCGGGATCGCCCTCGTCGTCCGTCACCGCCGGCCGGTTGTCGCCGGCGAAAACCAAGCGCACGCCGACGCTCGAGCCTTCGTTGATGGGCTTGACGACGAAGGGGCGCGCCATCGGTTCGCGCTCGCTGAGGCTGGCACGGCGGACGACGACGTGTTCCGCGACCGGAATGCCGGCGGCGGCAAAGATCGCCTTGGCCATCGGCTTGTCCATGGCAAGCGCCGAGGCCAGCAGGCCCGAATGGGTATAGGGAATGCGCAGCAGGTTGAGCATTCCCTGCACGCAGCCGTCCTCGCCGAAGCGGCCGTGGAGGGCGTTGAACACCGCATCCGGGGCCGGCGTCAGCGCGGCGAGCAGCGCGCCGAGATCGTCGCCGAGGTCGATCGCGGTGACCGCGTAGCCGCGATCGCGAAGCGCGCCGGCGCAGGCCTGCCCGCTCACCAGCGAGACCTCCCGCTCCGCCGAGCACCCCCCCATCAACACGGCAACACGCCCGCGCATCAGTTGGCCCCCGCCGTCTTCAGTCCCGGTGCGGGCACACCCACCCGGCGGATCTCCCACTCGAGGCGCACGCCCGTCGCCTCGAACACCCGCCGGCGCACCTCTTCTCCCAGCGCTTCCAGGTCACGCGCCGTCGCCGTACCCGTATTGATGAGAAAGTTGCAGTGCTGTTCGGAGACCTTGGCGCCACCGACAGCAAGCCCCCGGCAGCCGGCGCGGTCGATCAGTTCCCAGGCCTTTTCCCCCGGCGGGTTGGCGAACGTGCTGCCGCCGGTACGGCTTCGCACCGGCTGGGTCGCTTCGCGCGCGCTGCGAATCCGCGCCATGCGCTCGCCGATCGCCGCCGGATCATCGGCGGTGCCGCGCAAACGAACGTGCGTCACCACCGCGCCGGCGGCGAGCCGCGAGTGGCGATAGGTCAGGCCCAGTTCGGCGGCGGCATGCCAGCGGCGCTCCCCTTGGCGGTCGACGACCGTCGCGCCAATGAGACAGTCCGCGGTCTCACGGCCGTAAGCGCCGGCGTTCATTCGCACCGCGCCGCCGAGGGTTCCGGGGATGCCAGAGAGGAACTCGAGCCCGGCAAGCCCGCAATCGGCGGCGACGCGGGCCACCGAAGTGTCAAGGGCGGCGGCCCCGGCGGCGATCTGATCGCCTTCCACCGCGATCGTCGCGAACGGCGCGCCCAGACGGACAACGACACCGGGCACGCCGCCGTCCCGGACCAGCAGGTTCGAGCCGACGCCGATCACCGTCACCGCAATGTCCTCGGGACAGCCCTTCAGGAACGCGGCGAGGTCGTCTTCGTCGGCGGGACGGAACAGCACTTCGGCGGGACCGCCGACGCGGAACCAGGTGACGGCGGCGAGCGGCGCATTCTCCCGCAGCCGGCCGCGCACCGGCGGCAGCCGCTCGATCACCCGCTCTGGCTGTGAAGCGCGGGCGGCCATCACAGCCGTCGCTCCCGGCGGGCACGCCGCAGCGCGGCCAGCTCATCGGGAAGGGCTTGCGCCCAACCGCTGATCGACCCGGCGCCAAGGCAGACGATGTAATCCCCGGGCCGCGCCAGCGAGTCGGCGAGTGTCGCCAGGTCGTCGCGATCGGCGAGGGACAGCACCTGCCGGTGACCGTGGCTGCGCAGACCGTCGATGAGCGCGTCACGGTCGATGCCGTCGATCGCATCTTCGCCGGCGGCATAGACATCGGCGACGATCACCGCATCGGCATCGTTGAAACAGGAGCAGAATTCGGCGAACAGGCTCGACAGCCGCGAGTACCGGTGCGGCTGGACGACGGCGATGATCCGCCCTTGCGTGACCGTGCGCGCGGCCGCCAACACCGCGGCGATCTCCACCGGGTGATGGGCGTAATCGTCGACGATGGTGATGCCGTCGACGGTGCCGGTCTTGGTGAAGCGCCGCTTGACGCCTGCGAAGGCGCCAAGGGCGCGGCGAATGACATCATCCTTGATGCCGACGGCGTCGGCGACGGCGATCGCGGCCAGCGCGTTCTGGACGTTGTGGCGGCCGAACATCGGCAGGAACAGATCTTCGATGGTCCGTTCGGTGCCGCTCTTGCGGTCGGTGAGCAGCGCCCGGAACCGCGCCCCCTCGGCGCTCATCGCCACATCGAGACCGCGGACGTCGGCCTGCGGACTGAAGCCATAGGTGGCAACACGGCGGTCAAGCAGGCGCGGGATGATCCCCTGCACCTCGGGATGGTCGATGCAGAGCGCCGCCACGCCATAGAACGGGATGTTTTCGACGAACGTCACGAAAGCCTCGCGCAGCGCGTCGAAGGACTGATAGTGGTCGAGGTGCTCGGCGTCGATGTTGGTGACAACGGCGATGGTCGCCGGCAGCTTGACCATGGTGCCGTCGGATTCGTCCGCTTCCACCACCATCCAGTCGCCGGACCCGAGCTTGGCGTTGGAACCCCAGGCATTGATGATGCCGCCGTTGACGACGGTCGGGTCGAGGTCGGCGGCATCCAGGATCGACGCGATCAGTGACGTTGTCGTCGTCTTGCCGTGGGTGCCGCCGATGGCGATCGACCATTTCAGCCGCATCAGCTCGCCCAGCATTTCGGCCCGGCGCACCACCGGGATCAGCCGTTTGCGGGCGGCGACGACCTCGGGGTTGTCCGCTTTCACCGCCGACGAGATGACGACGACGCGGGCCTCGCCGAGCCTGGCCTCATCGTGGCCGATGGCAACGGGAACGCCGAGCGCCGCCAGCCGCTTGGTGTTGGCGCTCTCCGCCCGGTCGGTACCCTGGACCTGGTAGCCAAGGTTGTGCAGCAGTTCGGCGATGCCGCTCATGCCGATGCCGCCGATGCCGACGAAGTGAATGGTGCCGATGCCGAGCGGCAGCGATTTCATGCCGCCCTCCGCGCGCTGGCGCCGACACCGACGCCGGAATGGGGTTCGGGAATGAGTGCGCTCACGGCATCGGCGAGGCGCCCGGCCGCGTCGGGCACCCCGGCCGCCGCCGCCGCCCGCGCGGCTGCGGTCAGCTGCTCCGGAGCGGCGAGGCGCCCGGCCAGCAGCGCCGCCAGGGCATCCCCGGTGAGTTCGGTCTGCGGCATCAGCCAGGCGGCGCCGACGTCGGCGAGGGCGCGGGCGTTCGCCGTCTGGTGGTCGTCGATGGCGAAGGGATAGGGAACGAGGATGGCCGGCCTGCCCACCGCCGTCAGTTCGCCGATCGTCGACGACCCGGCCCGGGCGATGACCAGGTGAGCGGACGCCAGCCGCGCCGGCACGTCGGCGAAAAATGGCGACAGCTCGATGTCGAGTTGCAGGGGCGCGTACGCGTCCCGCGTCGCCGCCATCATTTCCGGACGGCACTGCTGGGTGATGCGAAGGCGTCGCCGCAGGGCCAGCGGCAGCCGGGCGATCGCCGCCGGAATGACGTCGCTGAACACCTTCGCGCCCTGGCTGCCGCCGAGGATGAGCAGGCGGATTGGCGCGTCCCCCTCGGCGACCGGCGCGAGATACGGTTTTTCACGATAGGGCAGAAACGCCGGCCGGACCGGCATGCCGACCTTGACAACCTTGGCGGCAGCGGCGGCGGGCACCCGTGCGGTGTGATCGAACGCGGTGCAGATCCGCCGCACGCGCGAGGCGAGCAGCCGGTTGGCGCGCCCGAGCACGGCATTCTGATCGTGGATCGCCGCCGGCAGGCCGAGCCAGCAGGCAGCGGCAACGGTCGGCAAGGCGGCGTAGCCGCCGAAGCCGATCACCGCCTGGGGTGCGATGCGCCGCAAGGCCGCGCGCGCGTCCAACGCGCCCAAGGCAAGGGCGACGACGTTGCCGATGCGCCGGGCAAAGCCGACGCCGGCAATGCCTCCCGATCGGATGCGATGGACGGGCATGGTTTCCAGCGCCCCGCCGAACGCCTTGCCGCGCCGGTCGGTGATCAGAACCGGCTCATAGCCGCGGGCGAGCAGTTCCGCCGCCAGCGCTTCGGCGGGGAAGACGTGGCCGCCGGTGCCGCCGGCGGCGAGCGCGACGCGGATGCCCCTGGTCACCGGCGGGCCCCCCAGCTTGGCCGCTCGCGGGTCAGGGCCAGCACCATGCCCATCGTCCACGCCAGCGCCAGCGAGGCCGAGCCGCCGTAGGAGATGAACGGCAGCGTCGTGCCCTTTGGCGGGATCAGGTGAACGGTCGAGGCCATGTTCATCAGCGCCTGCGCCCCGAACAGGGAGATCAGGGCACCAACCGCCAGCACCACGAACAGGTCGTCATCCTTCAGCGCCCGCAGGAGCGCCTGGAGCACGACGACCGTGAACAGGCCAACGACGATGGCGCACAGAAGGAAGCCGAACTCCTCGCCGGCGACGGCGAAGATGAAGTCGGCGTGGGCGTCCGGCAGCACCTCCTTGACCCGCCCTTCGCCGGGGCCGCGGCCGAACAGGCCGCCGGAGGCAAACGCCTCCATGGCGCGGCCAATCTGGTAGCCGTCGCTGCCGGTCGAGGGATCGAGGAAATGGTCAACGCGCTGATGCACATGGTCGAACATCAGGTAGGCGCCGACGGCACCGGCAACGAACAGCGCCGCCAGCACGGCGATGAGCAGCAGCGGGCACCCGGCGAGGAAAATCTGCACCGCCCACGCGCCAAAGACGAGCAGCGTCGTGCCGATATCCGGCTGCAAGGCGAGAACGGTGATGGAGGCGCCGACCAGCGCCGTTGCCAAAGCGTAGCCGATGACGGTGCCGGTGTTGCGGCTGGCGGCGATCAGCCAGGCGCAGACCACCGCCAGCGCCGGCTTGAGAAACTCGGACGGTTGCAGTGATAAGCTGCCGACGGCCAGCCACCGGGTCGCACCCTTGACCTCGTTGCCCAGGAACAACGTCGCCACGGTCAGCCCGAAGGCGACAAAGAAGGCGGCGACGGCGGTCCGCCGCACCAGCACCGGCGAGAGCAGCGACGTCGCCACCATGACGACGATCGCCATCGGCACGTAGATCGCCTGCCGCCGGGCGAAGTAGAAGGGATCGAGATGC
>JALOTH010000156.1 GCA_025458035.1 Rhodospirillales bacterium | reverse complement strand
AGCTGCTGCGCCGCACCGAGCGCGCCGGCTTCGAGCAGGGCGCGGATCTCCCCCGCCAGCCGCAACGCATCGCCATCGTCGGCCTGTTCCTCGCGGGCTTCGGCGACGGTGATCAGCGGCATCGTCGCGCCGATCGTCGGCAACTCGCGCGGCACGTCGGCGACGACCGTCGGCGGTGCGCGCCGGGCCTTGCGCAGTTTCGAGCGCAGCAGCGACGAGATTTGCGCGGCTTCCGGAAGGTCGGGGTAACGGCTGAGCCACGCCGCCAGCTCGTCGGGCTGGGCGCGATAGCCGCTGGCCGAAAGATAGCGCTGCGCCAGGACATGGCCGAGCAGCAGCGGATCGTCGAGCCGGCCGATCAGCGAGTCAACGGCTGACCAGTCTGCCGCCGCACCCAGGGAAAACATCCGGCGATAAAGCGCCTCATCCTGGCGGGACAGCACCGTTGGCAAGTCCGATTCGGGCCTCGCCACGATGCCGCGAACGGCATCAGGAGCGGGAGAAGTCAAATCCACGGCGGTGTCGGCGCGCGCCCAAGATGCAAAAGATGAACCGCCGGCCGCGAACAGCAATACCGCGAATAAAATAGCGTATTTGCGCAATCGATTGCTCCCGCCGCTCTCCCCACGCCGTTGGTACAAAAGCGAGGACGGGAGGGCAAGCGGGAATTTCTGGCACACCCTGAAAAACGACGCGAAATTACCGAAAGCGAGAAGATTATAACGATCCGGTCGTCGCCATCCGACGTTTTATTGCGATTAAATCCCGCCACGCGATTCTTTTCTGACCGGGGGAACGCAGCAGGTAAGCGGGGTGATAGAGTGCGGTGGCATCTATGGGCTGCAGCGACCTCGCGCTTTTCCACTGAAACCAACGCCCGCGCAGCCGGCCGATCGAATCAGGCTGGCCAAGAATGATGGTGGCAGCCGGCCCGCCGAGGGCAATCAGCAGGCGCGGCGCGATGATTTCGATCAGCCGCTCGACGAACGGCTGACAGGCGGCGGTTTCCGCCGGTGTTGGCGGGCGGTTGCCGGGCGGCCGCCAGAAGACGGTGTTGGAGATGAACACGGCGCCGCGGGCGAGGCCGATGGACGCGAGCATGCGATCGAGCAGCTGGCCGCTGGGTCCAACGAACGGCTTGCCGAGCCGGTCCTCCTCGGCGCCCGGAGCTTCGCCAATCAAGACGACGTGGGCGCGCGGATTGCCATCGCCGAAGACGAGGCGGGTTGCCGGCGTGTGCAGCGGGCAGCCGTCGAAGGCGGCGAGGGCGGCCGCCAGATCGCAGGCGGCGGCGATGTGGTGGGCGGAGGCGAGCGCCGGCGGCGGCGCAACCAAGGTCCGTGGCAAAGCCTGCGGTGCCGCCGACGCTACCGTTTCCGCGGCTTGCTGCGGCATGGCGGCGCCGGCGCTGGCGGACGCCGGTCCACTGTCGCGAAAGCGGCTGACCGGCGCATCGCCGATGGTCTCATCGACGCCGGCCGCGAGTTGCCAACGCAGCAGCGCCGCCACCGCCTGCCGGTGAGCGTTGGTTGCGTCGTCCGGTCCCGCCATGGCTAGGCGCACCCGGTGGCGGCGCCGGCGTTCGAAAGCCGCTCCGCGTCGTCTACCATCCTGCCGTCCCCGGCCCGCCCTTGAACGGCCCGATGAGGTGATCGGTGATCCAGCCGCCATAAAAGGTGCCCGGCTGCGGCCGCACCGCCTCCTCGCCAACGAAGCAGGCATCCATCGGCCCGGCGTAGAACGCGAAATGTCCGGCGATGGCGGCGAAGCCGGGCGCCGGCGATGGATAGCTCCAGGCGGCGCGGCCGGCGCGGCGGCCGGCGACCTCGACGTCGAAGTAGTGGGCGATGCCCTTCCATTCGCAAAAGCTCGTTCCGGTGGCGGCGCTGAGGTGGCCGGTCAGCACATCGTCGGCAGGAAAATAGTAAACCGGCGGGTGGTTGGTTTCGAGGACGCGGATACCCCGCCGCGTATCGGCGATCGCCACACCGGCCAACACAACGCGCAGCCTGAGGCGGACCGGCTCGCATCGCGGCGGCCGCGGGTAATCACGAACGGCCTCCTTGCGATAAGCGGGGCTATACGCGGGTTGGCGAACCATCGGCACGGCTCCGTTGCCTGCGCCGGATGTGGGGTTCCGCGCTGCAAAGCGGAAGGCCGGCGGCGCCGCGCGTCGGCGCCTCCCCGCCCGGGCGGGGCGCGATCGCCGGGGCGGCGCCGATGCTGCCGCGCAGCAAGGGGTTTTCTTGACGGGGGAGCGGTGCCACCGTAGTTTCCGAAGCTAAACGGTGGTGCCAGCGATTGGGCGCGCGGGCCGGCACAGGCGGTCGCGAGCGAATGAACGCCGAGCCAACAACGGGATGGGCCAACACTGAAAGCGCGGAAATTCCATGACCGAACCAATGCGATTTGCCGATAGCTTTCCGACGCCAACCTACGAGCAATGGGTGGCGGAGGTGGAGAAGGCGCTGAAGGGTGCGCCGTTCGATAAGCGCATGCTGACGCGGACCTATGAGGGAATCACCCTGCGGCCGATCTACACGCGGCAGGATTGGTCGGCCGCCGGCGATGCCTCCGGGTTCCCCGGTGCGATGCCGATGACGCGCGGCAGCCGCGCCGCTGGCAATCGGGTTGGCGACTGGGATGTCCGGCAGTGCTACGGCCATCCCGATCTGAACAAGGCCAATGACATCATCCTCAACGACTTGGCGCGCGGCGTGACCTCGCTGCACCTGCACTTCGACAGGGCGGCGCGAGCCGGTCACGATGGCGATGCCGCCGGCGATCTCGCCGGTGACGACGGGCTGATGGTCTACACCCGCGATGATCTGGATCGCCTGCTCACCGGCGTTCATCTCGATCTGGCGCCGGTGGCGCTGAAGGCCGGCGCGGCGTTCCTGCCGGCGGCGGCGCTGCTGATGGCGTTGTGGCAACATCGCGGCGTCAAGCCCGAAGCCGCCGTTGGCGCGTTCGGCGCCGATCCGATCGGAACCCTGGCGGCCACCGGCGCGCTGCCGATGCCGATTGCCGACGCGCTGTCGCTGATGGCGCGTCTCGCCAAGCATACCGCGGCGGTCTATCCGAAGGTCCGCGCGGTGGAGGTCAACACCTGCCCCTGGCACAATGCCGGCGCCACCGAGACGCAGGACCTGGCCATCGCCATGGCCACCGCCGTTGCCTAAGTCAAGGCGATGATGGACGCCGGCATGACCGCCGACGCCGCTTGCCGGCAGATTCTGTTTACGATTTCCGTGCCGGCAGACCAGTTCCTCGGCATCGCCAAGCTGCGCGCCGCCCGCAAGCTGTGGTCGCGCATCGCCGAGGCCTTCGGTGCGGCGGAGCCGGCGCGGGCGATGAACCTGCACGCGGTCACCGCCTTGCGGATGATGAGCCGGCGCGATCCGTGGGTGAACATTCTGCGCAACACGGTTGCCTGTTTCGCCGCCGCCGTCGCCGGCGCCGAGACGATCACCGTCCATCCGTTCACCGCGGCGATCGGCCCCGACAACGCACTGAGCCGGCGGGTGGCCCGCAACACGCACGTCATCCTCGCCGAGGAATCGAACCTCTCCAAGGTCATCGATCCGGCGGGCGGCTCATGGTACGTGGAGAGCCGCACCGACGAGATCGCCAAGATCGCCTGGAGCGAGTTCCAGGCGATCGAAAAGGACGGCGGCATCGGCGCCGCCATCCAGCAGGGAAGCCTGGCGGCCAAGGTGGCGGCCGTGTGGGCGCAGCGGGAAAAGGCGATCGCCACACGCCGCGATCCGGTGACCGGCGTCAGCGAGTTTCCCAACATTCTCGAAACGCCGGTGGAACTCGAGACCGCCGACGTCGCGGCGTTGCGGCGGACGGCGGCGGAACGGCTCGCCGCGGCGCGCGCGAACGCCAGGGTCGATGCCGCGAAGCTCGCGGCGCTGGCGGCGGGCGGGGACGCGGTCGTCGCCAAGGCCGTGGAACTGGCGGCCGCCGGTGCGTCCATCGGCAGCCTCGCCGCCGCCTTCGCCGGCGCCGGCGTCACTGTCGCCCCGCTGCCGTCGCACCGGCTGGCGGAAGCCTTCGAGGCGCTGCGCGATGCGGCGGATGCCTATGCCAAGGCGCACGGCGCGCAGCCGACGCTGTTTCTCGCCAACCTCGGCACCGTCGCGCAGCACACGGCGCGTGCCACGTTCGCCAAGAACTACTTCGAGACGGCCGGCATCCGCGCCCTGACCAACGAGGGCTTTGCCGATGCCGCCGGGTGCGCCGCGGCGTTCAAGGCCAGCGGCGCAAAATTCGCGATCCTGTGCTCGGCCGATCCCATCTATGAGCAGATGGTGCCGGCGGTGGCGCCGGCGCTGAAGGCGGCGGGCTGTGAGTTCCTGTTCCTTGCCGGCAATCCGGGTGACAAAAGGGATGCCTACATGGCGGCAGGCGTCGATGATTTCATCTTCCTCGGCAGCAACGTTCTGGATACGACCCGCGCCACGCTGGCGCGCTTGGGAGTGATCACGAAATGACCACCTTCCCCGATTTCACGCAGCTTCACCTCGAACCCGGCAATCAACCGGCCGATGGCGACGGCTTTGCCCGCTGGGCCGAGCGGTTCAAGGCGGAAACCGGCAAGGAGCCGGCCGAATTCCAGTGGATGACGCCGGAGCAAATCCCGGTGGACCCGCTGTATGCGGCCAAGGATCTGGAGGGCCTCGATCACCTCGAGACGATGTCCGGCTTGCCGCCGTTCCTGCGCGGCCCCTATCCGGCGATGTACGTTACCCAGCCGTGGACGATCCGCCAGTACGCGGGTTTTTCCACGGCGAAGGATAGCAACGCTTTTTATCGGCGTAATCTGGCCGCCGGGCAGAAGGGCCTATCGATCGCCTTCGACCTGGCGACGCACCGCGGCTACGACTCCGACAACCCGCGCGTCGCCGGCGACGTCGGCATGGCCGGCGTGGCGATCGACTCGATCCTCGACATGCGCGAACTGTTCGACGGGATTCCGCTCGACCAGATGACCGTGTCGATGACGATGAATGGCGCCGTGCTGCCGATCCTGGCGAACTACATCGTCGCCGCCGAGGAGCAGGGGGTCAAGCACGAGCAACTGGCCGGGACCATCCAGAACGACATCCTCAAGGAGTTCATGGTCCGCAACACCTATATCTACCCGCCGGAATCGTCGATGCGGATCATTTCCGACATCTTCGGGTTCACTTCGCGGAACATGCCGAAGTTCAACTCGATTTCGATTTCCGGCTATCACATGCAGGAGGCCGGGGCGACCGCCGACCTCGAAATGGCCTATACCCTCGCCGACGGCGTCGAGTACACGCGCGCCGGCTTGAAGGCTGGCCTCGATATCGACAAGTTCGCCGGGCGCTTCTCCTTCTTCTGGGCGATCGGCATGAACTTCTACATGGAGATCGCCAAGATGCGCGCCGCCCGCATGCTGTGGGCGCGGCTGATGAAGCCGTTCGATCCGAAAAGCGCGAAGTCGTTGGCGCTGCGCACCCACTCGCAGACGTCCGGCTGGAGCCTGACGGCGCAGGACGTCTACAACAACGTGGTGCGCACCTGTATCGAGGCGATGGCGGCAACGCAGGGCCATACCCAATCGCTGCACACCAACTCGTTCGACGAGGCCTTGGCGCTGCCGACGGACTTCTCCGCCCGCATCGCCCGCAATACCCAGTTGTTCCTGCAGCAGGAGAGCGGCACCACGCAGGTCATCGACCCGTGGGGCGGCTCGTACTACGTCGAACGCCTGACGCGGATGCTGGCGGAGCGCGCCTGGGGCCATATCGAGGAAGTGGAACGGGAAGGCGGCATGGCGAAGGCGATCGAAGCCGGCATTCCCAAGCTGCGGATCGAGGAAGCGGCGGCGCGCACGCAGGCGCGCATCGACTCCGGCCGGCAGACGGTGGTCGGCGTCAACAAGTTCCTGCTCAACGAGAAGGAGGACGTTCCCGTCCTCAAAGTCGACAACAAGCAGGTCCGCGCCCAGCAGATCGCTCAGCTCGAGCAGTTGCGGCGCGAGCGCGACGAAAAGCTCGTCGCGGAGAAGCTGCATGCGCTCACCCAGGCCGCAGAGCGGGGCGAGGGCAACCTGCTGGCGCTCGCCATCGAGGCGGGTCGCGCGAAGTGCACGGTGGGCGAGATCAGTTTCGCGCTGGAGAAGATCTACGGTCGCCACAAGGCGGAGATCAAGGCAATCTCCGGTGTTTACAGTGGCGAGGTCGGGGAGAGATCGGACGTGGTCAAACTCGTGCACAACATGATCGCAACCTTTGAAGCCAACGATGGACGCCGTCCGCGCATCCTCATCGCCAAGATGGGGCAGGATGGTCACGACCGCGGGCAGAAGGTAATCGCGTCGGCGTTCGCAGATCTGGGTTTCGACGTCGACATCGGTCCACTGTTTCAGACGCCGGCTGAGGTCGCGCGGCAGGCGGTCGAGAACGACGTCCATGTGGTCGGGGCGAGCTCGCTCGCGGCCGGTCACCTGACCCTCGTGCCGGAGCTCAAGAAGGAGCTCGCGGCCCTGGGACGCGACGACATCCTCATCGTCGTGGGTGGCGTCATTCCGCCACAGGACTACGAAGCGCTCTACGCGGCGGGGGCCGAGGCGATCTATCCGCCGGGAACGGTGATCAGCCAGGCGGCGATCTCACTCATTGGCGCGCTCAACAAGCGCCTCGGCTATACCAGCGAAGCAGCC
>JALOTH010000052.1 GCA_025458035.1 Rhodospirillales bacterium | reverse complement strand
CGGCGAAGGCGGTTGCCCTGAGATCGGCGATCGCCCGCACCTGTTGTTCGGTGTTGCCGGTGCCGCCCGGGATCACCGCGCAACCGAGCGCGTGGGCACCGCTGTCCACCATCATTCCCGCGGGCGTCAGGTGGAAACTGAAGCCGACGTGAACGCGGTCACCGCGGCGAATGCCGGCGGCAAACAGGGCGCGGGCCAGCCGCCAGTAATCGGGTTCGTGGCCCTGCAC
This sequence comes from Rhodospirillales bacterium, assembly GCA_025458035.1. Classification (GTDB taxonomy): domain Bacteria; phylum Pseudomonadota; class Alphaproteobacteria; order Rhodospirillales; family Defluviicoccaceae; genus Defluviicoccus. The sequence goes on along the minus strand of JALOTH010000052.1, from coordinate 28,232 downwards.
ATCGTAAATGGGGCCGGGGGATTGAAAAATGCGGCGAAGCTCGCCGGCAGGCACGGTGGTCAGGGCACGGTGGTCAGGCCGCCCAGGGGCGGGCTGTTCCGTTGCAGCACGTGTAGATCCGACTTGCGCGTGATCGGCAGCGTGGCCAAGGCGGCGAGAGACGTGATCGCCTCGGGGTCGACATCGCGCAGATGCTTGCGAAAGTAGGGGGCGTTGGCCTTGGCGTGGGCGAGCTGCCGCCGCAGCGCCGCCAGTTGGTCCGCCTCCCGGTCGGACCGCGACCGGGTTTCGCGAGCGTCGAAATAGGCCGTCATGCGTCCCTCCTTGCCAGCCGGCGCCACACCACCATGCTGTCGACCCGCCAACCCGCCGGGTTGCCCAGCGTTCGATCTGGCCCTGCGTTCCCTGTCGTTGCGTGTTCTAAGCGGCTTGTCGGCGCGAGTCGATCGGCGGTCCGGTTGCGGTCGCCCCACCGTGGCCGGCGGGCGGTCATGGTCCGTTCCTCGCCTTGTTTCTGCCTCTTCGCCGGAGTAGGCTGCATGCCGATCGCCACGTCGCGAAGAGAAAGGGGACAGACATGCCGAAGACCGCCCGCCCGCGCCGCAGTGTTCTCTACATGCCGGGGTCCAACGCGCGAGCTTTGGAAAAGGCGAAGGCGATCACCGCCGACGGCTTGATCCTCGATCTCGAAGACGCGGTGGCGCCGGACGCCAAGGACTTGGCCCGCCTGCAGGTCTGCCAGGCAGTGAAGGCCGGCGGCTCCGCGGCGGTGTGCGGGGCTGATGCGATCTTGCTGCCGAAGGTGGAAAGCGCCGACGCCATCCGCCACCTCGAAGCGATCATGCGCGCCGCTGGCGCGCCCGACCAGGTGGCGATCTGGGCGATGATGGAAACGCCGCGCAGCGTGCTGGAAAGCGAGCGGATCGCCGCCGCTTCGCCGCGCATGGAATGCCTGGTAATGGGCACATCCGACCTCGCCAAGGAACTGGACTGCGCCCATACCCGCGAGCGGCTGCCGATGATCACCTCGCTGGGGCTCTGCCTGCTGGCGGCACGGGCCTATTCCCTGTCGATCCTCGACGGCGTCTATCTCGACCTCAATGATGAAGCGGGATTTGACTTTGCTTGCCGGCAGGGCGCCGAACTGGGGTTCGACGGCAAGACGCTGATTCACCCCAAGCAGGTTGACGCGTGTAACCGTGTCTTTACGCCGAAGCCGGAAGATGTCGAATGGTCGCGGAAGATCATCGCCGCCCACGCGGCGGCCGCGGCGCGCGGCGAGGGCGTGGCGGTGGTCGACGGCAAGCTGATTGAGAATTTGCATGTGGAAAGCGCCAAGCGGCTGGTGGAGATGGCCGAGGCCATTACCCGCATGCAAGCGGCGCCGGCGGCCGCCTGATGCCACCGACGCGGATCGGCAGGTTGACGAGGCCAGCTCTCAGAGCTGCCTTTCAAGCGTGACGGCGCGCAAACTCCTTGCACCCGTATGGGAAAGCGAGAATGATCGCGGCGGTTTCTGCGGACCACAATCTACACGTTCGAGGCGTATTCCCATGCGGCATTTTCTGACGTTTCTGGTGATCGGCATTCTGTATGCGGGTGGTGCGGCGGCGGAGGAGTCCTATCGCCTGAATCCAGGGGATCTCATCGGGATTTCCGTCTGGAAGGAAGAAGGGCTGGAAAGGCAGGTGCTCGTTCTTCCCGACGGCACCATCCAATTCCCTCTGGTCGGGGAGATCGCCGCGAGCGGCAAGACCATCGACGACGTTCAGGTCGATATCACCGAGCGCATCAAGAAGTACATTCCCGACGCCGTCGTCACCGTTGCCGTGATCAACGCCATCGGCAACAAGGTGTATGTCATTGGCGACGTCAATCGTCCGGGGGAGATTCAGCTGGTGCGCCCGTTGACGGTGCTGCAAGCCCTCAGCATGGCCGGCGGCCTCAACGCCTTCGGCAGCGAAAGCCGGATCCGCATCATCCGGCAAGCCGCCGATGGGCAGCAGCAGGTGATCCGTTTCGACCTTGAGGAAATCAAGGCGGGCCGCGCCCTCGACAGCAACATCACGTTGCAGAGCGGCGATACCATCATCGTCCCCGGCGCATCCCTGTTCTGAGCGGACGCGCGGGTCTCCCACGATGCGTGCTGGCGAGTGGTCACAGATCGCGACATCACTGGCCGCGTTGGCGGTCGCTGTCAGCGGCTTCGGCGGCGCGGCGGCGGCCGCGGAGTACTATGCGCGGGCGGCGTTGCAGCAAAGTCTCGGCTACGATGACAACCCGAACTTCAGTGTCGACGACACGAGAGGGTCGGGAGCCAGTATCACGTCGACATCGGGGCTGAGCCTGAACGCCGGCGCGCAGACGCCGGCGTTCCAGTTCGACACCAACGCGGTGCTTTCGTATGACATCTTTCCCGACAACACGGAGCTGAACTCCTTCGACCAGCAGATCGGGGCGAGCGTCGCCCGCCGTTTCGGGCAGAGCCGCTATGGCGTGCAAGGCAGCTTCCTCAGCGATACGACGCGCACCAGCGACGTGGAAGAGACCGGCCGCTTCGTCGACACCAACTCCCGCCGCTACGTCTGGTCGGCGGGGCCATTCATGCAGACGCAAATCGACCCGCTGAACTCGGCCTCGCTGAGCGCGACCTATAGCAACCAGGATCGGGTCAGCCAGAACCTTCCAGACTCCGAGCAGTATTCGGCTAATGCCCAGTGGACGCATATCCTGACGCCGCGCACGCAGGCACAGGCTGGACTCAACGGGTTTATTTATAATTCCAATTCCAGTGGCTCGAATGAATCCGAATCGATTGGCGCCACTTTCGGCGTTCTGCATCAGGTTTCGCAGCGCCTCAGCGTCCGGTTTCTGGCGGGGCCTGTGTACACCATCCAGAGAATTCGCGGAAAGCAGAGCTTTATCAATGAATTCGGCTTGCCGGAGAGCGATACGAATAACAGGAGCAGCAGTCTCAGCTATCAGATCGACAGCGGCGCGACCTATCAGTTGAGTGAGCGGACGGACTTCGGCGCTACCTTCACCAGAACCGCATCGCCTGACACCACCAGCGGTGTTGTCACCGAGTCGAACCGGGTCGCCTTCTCCGCCAATCATGATATCCTGCGCACGGTAAGCGTCGGCACCGCGTTGATTTACAACCGCCGCACTAACCTGGCTAGCGGCGGCGGCGGCGACGACGATGTCCGCGATCTCGTCGAAATCGGGCCAAACGTGACCTGGAAGGTGGATAACGACCTCTGGTTATCGCTGAACTACCGGTTTCGCTGGCAACGAGAAGATGACACGGGTAGCACCGCGACGTCGAATGGTGTGTTCTTCGCGCTGAATTACGATTTGCCGCGCTTGCTGGGCAACCGCTGAACACGACACGGGATTTCCGATGCCGGATTTGTTGTAATGACCGAGACCGTTTCGCTTGCCGACTATGTCGCGATCCTGAAGCGGCGCCGCTGGTATGTGGCCATACCAACGATCGTCGTGCTGCTGGTGAGCGCCGCCATCGCGTTCCTGCTGCCCCCTGTCTACCGTTCGTCGGCAACGATCCTGATTGAATCGCCCGACGTCCCGCCGCAGCTCGTGGCCTCGACGATCACCGGTTTCGCCGAGCAGCAGATCCAAGTGATCAATCAGCGGGTGACCTCGACCCAGCGGCTGGTTGAGATCATCAACCGCTACAATCTCTATGCCGACGCGCGCCAACAGAAGCCGATCTTCGCGATTGCCGAAGCCATGCGCGATGACATCTCATTGAACCTGATCAGTGCCCAGATCGGCGGCCGCGACCGCACGGCAACGGGCGGCATGCCGCAAGCGACGGTCGCCTTCACGCTGTCGTTCGACTACGTCGACCCGGCGGTGGCGCAGCGGGTCGCTAACGAACTGGTTTCGCTGTACTTGAGCGAGAATGCCCGCTCGCGCCAGGAAAAAGCCTCGGAAACGACGGCATTTCTGGCCATCGAGGCGGACCGCCTCGAGCGGGTGATCGGCGAGCTGGATAAGCAGCTCGCCGACCTCAAGCAGCGCTATCAGGGCAGCTTGCCCGAACAGCTGAACTTCAATCTGTCGATTATCGCTCGCAACGAAGCCGAGCAGCGCGCCCTCGATCAACGGCTGCAGGCTCTCATTGAGCGTGAAATCTATCTGGAAGCGGAACTCGTCAAGCTCGATCCGTACATGACGGGCGGTGCCGGCACCGCCGCCGGGGGGGGCGGCCTCGCCGAACAGCTGCGCGCGTATCGCGCGCGGCTGGTGGCTCTCGCCGGGCGCTACGGCCCCGAGCATCCGGATGTGGTGAAGGTGCGCCGGGAGGTGGAAGCTCTCGAAAAGGATCAGGGCTCGGGAACCAGCATCACCGCCTTGCAGATGGAGCGCGACCGTTTGCAGAGCGAGCTCGCCGTGCTCAAGGAGAAATACGCCGCCGATCATCCCGATGTCGTGATCGCCAAGCGGCAATTGGCGACGGTCGAAAGCGAACTGCAAACGGCGGGCGCGCAGCAGGCGGCCAGGGACGGCAGCCGGTCCGGCGACCGGGCCGTCAATCCCGCCTACATCCAGTTGCAGGCCCAGCTGAAGGCCACGCGCGCCGAGATGGCGGGCATCGCCAAGCAGCGCGAGGCGGTGCTGCAACAGATCACCGATGTGGAAAAGCTGGTCCTGCAGACGCCGGTGGTGGAGCGCGATTACCACCGCATCCGGCGCGATTATGAATCGGCGGTGGCCGACTACTCGGTAATCAAGGAAAAGCGCAAGGCCGCCCAGCTCGGCGAGGCCCTGGAGACGGAACGGAAGGGCGAACGGTTCTCGCTGGTGGAACCGCCGCAGGTGCCTTCGCAGCCGATCAAGCCGAAGCGGTTCGTGATCCTTGGGCTGGGGGCGGCGTTCGCCGTCGCTGCGGGCCTTGGCATCGCGATCCTGGCGGAAGCCGCGGACTCGTCGATCTACGGCGCGCGGCAGCTGGTGGCGCTCACCGGTGTGTCGCCGCTCGTCGTCATCCCCTACATCCGCACGCAGGCGGAAATCCGCAAGGCCCGCCGCGAGCGCCTGATCTACGGGGGCGCCTCGACCGCCGCCATTGTCGGGGCCATTCTGTTCGTACACTTCCAGGTGATGCCGCTCGACGTGCTGTGGACGTCGGTGCAGCGGCAAGTGCAAAGCCTGCCGCTGCTCGCTCGATTGGTCGCTGGCTGAGGCACGGAGACGCGGTCATGGAAAAGCTTCAGAAGGCGCTGGAACGGGCGCGGCTGCAGCGGCAGACGATCCTGGCAGAGCAGGCGGCCGCCGGTCCGGGGCCAAGCGAGGGCCATGCCGACGATCGTAAGACGATCACCTACCGGGAGACCCGGGTTGTGCCAACGCTGGAGCGCAGCCTGTCGGAACGGCGGATCGTCTCGGGCACGTTTCAGGAGGAGCTGTCGGATACGTTCCGCATGCTGCGCACGCAGGTGCTGGCGCGATTGGCCGCCGAAGGGCATACCACCCTCGCCATCACCAGCGCCGAGCGCGGCGAGGGCAAGTCGCTGACGGCGGTCAATCTGGCGACGAGCGTTGCCCTCGATCCGAGACATACCGTGCTGCTGGTGGATGCGGACTTGCGGCGACCCAGCCTGCATCGCTATTTCGGCATCAGCACCGAACTGGGGCTCGCCGACTATCTGATCGACGACAAGCCGCTGGCCCGCTGTCTGGTCAACCCGGGGGTGCCGCGCCTCGTCCTGCTGCCCGCCGGCCGCGCCTTGCGGGAGTCGTCCGAGGTGCTGTCGTCGCCGAAGATGGCAAGATTGGCGCAGGAGCTGAAGGCGCGCTACCCTGACCGCATCGTCATCTATGATCTGGCGCCGCTGCTCAGATCCAGCGATGCGTTGACGGTTTTGCCATACGTTGAGGCTATTCTTCTCGTCACCCAGGAAGGAACGACCAAGAAATCCGATGTCATTCGGGCGCTCGAATTGCTTCAAGCCTTTCATGTCATTGGTACCGTGCTCAATCGCTCATCGGAAAAGGTGAGCAGCTATTATTGAGGATGCGTCACTGGCCATTGCCGCGATCCGGATCGGGGATTCGCTTTTGAACGGACAATGGGTGCGGTGAATGTACGAAGAGTTTTTTCGGCTGCGGGAAAAGCCGTTCTCGCTCATCCCGGACCCTGAGTACCTCTATTTGACCAAGGGTCACCGCATGGCGTTGACCCTGCTGGAATATAGCCTTTCTGAACAGACAGGGTTCGTCGTCATCACCGGCGAGGTCGGTTCGGGGAAAACGACACTCGTCCGCAAGTTATTGACGACGATGCCGGGGCGGTTGACGGTGGGGCTGCTGACAAACACGCACCGCTCGTTCGGCGATCTTTTGCAGAACATATTGATGGTATTCAATCTGGATTTTCGCCAGGGAAGCAAGGTCGATTTTTACCAGCGATTTGTCGAATTCGTTGTTGATCAGTACGCTCAAAACAAGCGAACGGTGCTGATTGTCGATGAAGCGCAAAACCTGGATGTTGACGTTCTCGAAGAGCTTCGTCTTTTATCAAATATCAATGCTGACAAGGATTTCATTTTGCAAATGATCCTCGTCGGCCAGCCGGAACTGGCGGAAAAGCTCCGCCGTCCGGAGTTGCGTCAGTTCGTGCAGCGGATCAGTGTCGATTATCATCTGCGGCCGCTTTCGGTGGAAGATACCATCGGCTACATTCGACATCGTCTGCGGGTGGCCGGCGGCGATCCCGAGTTGTTTACCACCGCCGCCTGTTGCGCGGTCTATTTCTATGCGCACGGCGTGCCGCGCCTGATCAACGTGCTCTGTGACTTGTCGCTGGTGTTCGCCTATGCGGAGGAGCAGCGGGAGATCGACCTGGATACGGTGATCGATGTCGCGGCGGCGCGGGCGTTGACCGGCCTCGGGCCTTTCCGCAGCGATCCCGAGGAGAAAAGCCGAAGCGAGGTCAAGCGCCTGTTGAGCGAGCTGATGGCCGGGCAGGCGCAGCAGCGCCGGATACGGGCGTGACCTTGCCCGCCGCGGAGGTGCATTCCGGCCCTCCGCCGCCGGCGCGGACAGCGATGCCGCTGGCAAGCTCCGTCGGCGGCTGTCTGCTGCGCGGGCTGATGATCGTCGTCATGATCGCCGCTGCCCAGCCGCTGCGGGCGGCCGATGGGCGCCCGATGGCGACCAACCTCGACGATCGCGTGGTTCTGGCGCCGCTGCCGCGTCAGCCGTTCGACCTTGCCGGCGTGGCATCGATCCACCTGGCGCGCGACGCAACCGCTGCCGAAAAGGCCGCCGCGAGCGTGCTTGCCCGCGCGCTCAGCCAGCGGTTCGCTCGTGCGCTGGCGGTCCGTGATACGCTTGCGGTCGGCGACGGCGCGGCGATCGTGCTCGGCCGCGCCTTCGCCAGCACGTCCGACTTCGTATCCGCGCGCGAATTCGCCGCCCTGCCGTTCGAGGGGTTCGTCATCAAGGCCGGCGGCAATCGGGCGGTGATCACCGGTGCCGACCCCGCCGGCACCGTTTTCGGCATCTTTGCATTCCTGCGCCGCGCCGGCTGGCAATCGGTGCCGGGGCCCGCTGGCGGTCACATCGAGGGTTGGAGCGGCGCATCCGTCGACCGGTTGGGACCGCTTGCCACGGCAGCGCGGCCCCACTTCGAACGGCGGGATGGCGGCCGGTTGACGGACGGTCGATATGGCGAGACGCTGCGGCAGTTCGCGCTCGCCAACCTCAACTTCACTCAGGACGATCCGCTGATCAACAAGGGCAAGTATCTGCACTGGGATCACACGGCGGGATATCTTCTGCCTCTCGCGCTGTTTCGCGACAGCCACCCCGAGTTCTTTTCCCGCCTGCCTTCCGGCGAGACGATCCCTCTCGACACGCCCGCCAACCGGGTGATGATCTGCCCCTGCAGCGATGCCGCCGTACGCATCTCCAGCCAGCGTGTCAACGCCTGGATCGAGCGTCAACCCGACGCGCGCTGGTTTGCCGTGACCGACGGCGACAGCCATGGCAACTGCCCGCAGTGTTCGGCGTCCGATCCCAGTCCGGATTCATCCACCGACCGCCTGATCCGCTGGCTCGACGGTGTCGCGACGATCAGCGGCCGGAGCCATCCCGACAAGACCTTCTACACCTTCGCCTACCAGCAATCGGTGGCGCCACCGCTGAACGTGACGTCGCTCGCCGCCAACGCCCTCGTCATGTATGCGCCCTGGCTGTGGACGTCGCGCGCGACTTCGGCGGTCCCGTTTCAACACCCGCTCAACGTCATCGCTGAGGAAGAGTTGACCGGCTGGCTGCAGGCCTTCCCCGGTCGGATCGGTGTCTACGATTACGCGGACGATACCCCGTTCGGCTTCACTGCCAAGATTAAGTCATTAGCAAAGCAGGGCGTGCGCTGGCATTATATCAATGCGCTGTCCGACCCGTTTACCGACTTCATGACAACCCGGCTCCGTTTTGATCCGTTCGCTGAATCGGCGGACCTTCAAGCCGAGTTCATTTCTTTATACTATGGTCCGGCGGCTTCTGTTGTGACGGAATATTTTCGAATTAAGGAGGCTGTCATCGCCGAGCGGTCGCGCGTTTCGCTCAATCTCTTCGAGGACCCCGTCTTTCGGGAGCGGTTGCCAGCGTTTGTCGACCGCCTTGCCGCCGCCGCGGACCGCGCACAGGGCACGCAGAAGCTCGCCATGCTCCAAGGCGCCGTTGACGTGCAGGCGGTGCGCCTGCGGGCAACCTCAGCAGCGGCGCGCGATCCTGAGAGCTTCCGCATCGATCTCGATCGCTACCTGACGCTCGGCCGTGGCTATCTCGACGCCGCGCGGCAAACCGGGGTTGCCGAAGGTGACTTAACCCGGCTATGGCGCGACCTGCGTCGCACCCTTGTGCGCCTGGGCGCCACCGTTGCCAGCGAGTCCGGACCCTCGGTCGACGATCGCATCGGCGTCTTGAAGCCGGCGGCAGAGGCGCTTGTTGCCGCGGCGCGGCGGCAGGCGGCGCAGATGCCGGCGCTGGCGGCGGAACAACCCATCCAGCTCAGCTTCGCCACCGAGCCCGGCGATACGAAGGGCTGGCGGACCGCGACGTCCATGGCGGCCACGGCGCCGCCCGCCGTTGTCCGCGATTACACGGATGTGACGGGGACGCCTCGGCCGGCGGTGGTGATTTCCGCGCCGTTGTCTGACCTGCCGGAAATCCGGCGGGGCGGGCGGTCCATGCACGGCGGGCGCTTTTCCGCCGAGCGCACCTTCAGCCGGCCCATTGACCTCGGCCAGCGCCGCTACGTCGATCTTCATGTGGCGAGCAGTTCGGCGGTGCCGGTCACCGTCTACCTCAGTTCGGAGTTTCCGGTGAAGTCCAGCGTGATGCTGGCGCCGGGCGAACAGATCCTTCGTATTGATCTGGCGGCGATGAGCGGCCGCGACCCGCAATACCCCGACTTGCCGCCGCGTTCGGGGCAGCTGCGCCGTATCGCCCTCGACATCTGGCCGCAGGATATCCTGTTCCCGCATCCACCGGCGAAGGACGTCCAGATTGTGCTCCTGGGGCTCAGCGCCAGTCATGAGATGCCGGTGCCTGAGCGCCTGCCCTACGCGGGACGCGTCGTCTGGCTCACGCAGTTTCGCGCCAACGTCGGTTTCGGGAATGTTCTTGCCGATGTGAACACGCAACTGGCGGCGCTTGGCCCGCGACCCGCCGGCGCCGTCGGCTTGCTGTCGACGGCTCTCGAACCGGCACAGAGCGAAGCCTTCCGCAGCTACACCGAACATCGTCTGCTGTCGCCGTTGGCGGCCATCCGCGTTGGTGACGGCGCCGATGGCGGCGAACGCGAAGCGGCGATGGCATTGCAGCGGCGGCTCGAGGCCATGTTTGGCGTCAACTTGCCCATCGACCCGGCCGGCGCCTCGCCCATCGCGGCAGACAGTGGCAATATCGTTCTGGTCGGTCGGGCGGCGAGCCGCGCCGCCGGCATCGTCAGCGAAACCGATCTGTCGTTCGTGGGCGAGGAGGGGTTCGTCATCCGGGCCCGTTCGGGCCGGGTCGCGCTGGCCGGCGCGGGCAGCGCTGGCGCCATGCCGGCCATTGCCCGGTATCTCGAAGACCACGGCGCCCGCTTCGCCGTCCCGGAGCGGCGCGAGGCGCTGCCCGACCGGCGATCGGGGTTCCTGCACGAACTGGTCGTTCTCGATTGGCCGTTCTTCCGTGACCGCAGGGTTCCGTGCGGCGCGCTGTTGGGGGCGGCGGAACCGGCGTCGCGCGGGGATCGGCCGATCGGCGACGGCGAGAGGGCGGCGGCGCAGGCGGCCGGCGAGGCGATCAAAGCGGCGGCGCGGCGCGGCGGCGTGTCGATTGCGGGCGCGCACCTGGCGGCCGTGTCGTCATCACCCCTTGCCTGCTACGTGGGGGCCAAGCTGCTGTGGGATCCGTTTCTGGACACCTCGCGGCTGATCCAGGAGTTTCAGCAGGCAGGCGGGCATGGCCGGCCTCAGTAGACATTTGCAACGATCTCGGCGCGCGGACCGGCGATGAACGACGTTTTCGCCAAGCTGTCGGCCCATCCGCGCATTGCCGATCTCTCCGCGCGCTTTGCGCGGTCGCCGCTGACCCGGCGGTTCATCCACGGCGCCGGCTGGTCGATGCTGGGCAACGTCGTTTGGAAACTGTTCGCCGCCGTCGCCAACATCATCCTGGCGCGGATCTTGGGACCGCAGGGGGTTGGCGAACTGGGAATCGTCCGCAGTACCGCGGCGACCTTCGAGGTTTTCGCCGGCTTGCGTCTCGGTGCCACCGCGACCCGCTACGTGGCGGAATACCGAACGTCGGATCCGCCGCGGGCGGCCCGGATCCTGAAGCTGGCGCTGGTGGCGACGGTGGTGCTGTGCGGTCTCGCGGCGTTGGTGATGGCCATCGCCGCACCGTGGCTCGCCACCGACGTTCTCGGTCATCCGGGCCTTTCGGGGCTGCTGGTACTCGGCGCCGTGATGATCTTCGTCAACGTCTACGGGCGGGTGCAGGAACTGGCGCTGGCCGGACTGGAGCGGTTCCGCGCCATCGCCGGCGTCAACGCGTGGCGGGGGGTTGGCAACCTGTTGATCTGCGTTCCGCTGGCCTACCTCTACGGCGTCGCCGGCGCAGTCATCGGCCTGATCCTGGTCGCCGCGTTGACCATGCTCCGCTACGGGCTTCTGCTGCGGCGGGAAACGGTCAAGGCCGGCTTTCCGACCGCGGTGCCGCTCCGCCAATTGCGGCAGGAACTCCCCGTTCTGTGGAGCTTCGCCGTTCCCGGTTTGCTGGCCGCGGTGATGCAAAGCGCGTCGGCATGGGCGGCGCGGGCCATCCTTGCCCGCCAAGATGGCGGTTTCGCCCAGCTTGGCCTGTTCGAGGCGGCGCAGTACCTGCGATTTCCCATCGCTTTTCTGCCGTCAGTCCTGGCGCCGGTGATTCTGCCATTGCTGGCACGGGCCCACGGCGAGGGCGCCACCGGGGACTTCAAGTCATTGATGGGGCTGCAACTGCGAACGGTGACCTTCGTCACGCTGCCGATCTCCATCCTGCTGATCGGGTTCGCGCAGCCGCTCGCCATGCTGTTTGGCGAGGCCTTTGCCGGCCTGCCGCCGGTGATCGCGCTGGCGGCGGTAAGCGCCTTCGTTTACGCAATCAATACCTCGATCACGCGGGCGTTCGACGGGGTCGGCAGGCGCTGGGTCAACACCCTGTTCTTCGCGGTCTGGGGCGCGACATTCGTCATCGCCGGTCACTTCTGGATACCGGAGAGGGGAGCGATCGGCATGGCCGCAGCCAACCTGCTTGCCGAGTTTGTGATGATCGGGCTGCAGGTTGTCTATGTGGATCTGGTCCTGATCCCCGGTGTCCTGCGCGACCACGGACTGCTGATGCTGTTCGCCCTGCTCCTGTTGGCCGGGAGCCTGCTGGCGTTCTTCGTCCTGCCGACGCCGGTCACGATTGCGGTGGCGGTTGGCCTGTCCCTGATCGCCACGCTGCCGGTGATTGCCGCGGCGCGCCGACGGCTGCAATCGGGCGCGCGACGGTGAAGGGGACGGTTCATCATCGCTTAAACCGGCAAGGCGATACTGGCTGATGCGGCGCCGGATGAATGACGAGTTGGCCGGTAAATCCAGGGCATTTCAGGACAATTGCACGGCGAACATGATGATTTCAGGGAAGATCATTAAACAAAGAATTCTGGTCGTTTCGCAGTATGATTTTCCGCACGAGCGCAGAAATCAGAATTTTTACCAGCGTCTGTTCTACGGATCGCAGTACGCAGCGATATCCTTGTTGGTAAGACGGTCGGCGGTTATCAGCGAAGAATTGCGCGGGCGCGTAGACGTGGTCCGATCGCCATTTGATAATCGCCTGCTCTATATCCTCTACGCGATTTTATTTGCCGCGGCCGGTCGCACGCGCAACTTCCGTCTGATCTTCACCGACGGATCGAACTTCGCGATGATCGGTTTTTTCTCGAAGATCCTGTTCAATTATTTCTGGGTCATGGACGTCTGGGATCGTCCGCGCTGGCGCCCCGGTCAGCATGAGAACGGCATGAAGACGCGCCTTTCCGACCGCGTCATCTTCTGGATGATGGGGCGCGCCGACTTTTTCCTGCTCAGCGTGCTGCCGCCGGCGGCCAAGGATATCGATCCAAGCCCTGAACGCTCCGCCCAGTTCTTCAATTGTATCAATCTGTCGGATTGTGCCGAAACGCCGCCGGCGCGTGGCAATGACCCGGTTCTGCACATCGCCTACGGCAAGGCGCGCTTCGATCACACGCTCGGGGTGTCGACAGTCGTCGCCGCTGCCGAGCAGTTGCATGCTCGCGGCATTCCGGTGAAGATCCACATCGTCGGCCGTTTGACGCCCGAACTGGAAGCCGAGGTGCGCTCGTCCGCCGCCGCCGGCTTGTTCGAGGTGCATGGTTTCATCGACGAGGCGCGAGGGGCGTTCTACCGGCGGATCCACGCCGGCATCTGCCCCTACGAGGACTATGAGGACCTTCGCTACATCTTCCCGATCAAGGTGCTGGAGCATTTGAGCCAGGGCAATCCGCTCATCGTCAGCCGTCTGCCCGCCCTGTGCGCGATGATCGAGGACGACTATAATGGCCTCGTCGTCGAGCCGGGAAACCCGCGGCAGCTCGCTGACGCCATCGAGCGGCTCGCCGTCGATCGCGTGCTCTGGCAGCGTCTGGCCGACAATGCGCTTAAGTCCGTGCGCCGGTTCGACGTCGTCGCCAAGAACCGCGCCATGTTCGAAGCTGTCGCGGCGAGGTACGCACAGTGGCGGAGCTGAGCGCAGCGACGCGTCCGGATCGAACGGCGCCGCAACCGGAGGCGACCGCGCGCGGCGGCTCCGCCTGTCCCGCCTGCGGCAGCGACGACGGCCGCGTCCGCTTCAGCGTCAGCGCCCGGGAAGCGGCCTATCATTTCGTCGTCGCCGAGGCCGAGCCCGAGCGCTTTGCCGCCCTCGTCCGCGATCTCGACGCCCGCTGGGGCGGCCATCGCTGCCGCGTCATCGAATGCGGGAACTGCCAGTTCTGTTACGCCGATCCGTTTGTTGCCGGCGACAGCACCTTCTATCGCCTTGCCTACCCCCACCATGGCTACCCAAGGGATCGGTGGGAATTTCGCGTGACCGCCGCGGAGGTTCGCCAGATCGCCGATCTGTCGCCCCGGCGGGAGCGGCGTCTGTTGGAGATCGGCTCGGGAGAGGGCGCATTCATCCGCCAAGTCTGTCCGTCGGTGATCTTGCCAGCGAATGTTCTATGCACCGAATACTCGCGTAACGGCAAGGCGGCGGTCGAGGCCTTAGGCATCGAGTGCCTTGCCTGTGACGTTCGTGAACTGCGGGACGCACGCTATCGTCAACGGTTCGACTTCATCTGCCTGTTCCAGGTGCTGGAGCACATGGACCGTATTGACGAGTTGTTCCGCCATCTGGCGTGGCTCAGCCAGCCCGACGCGTCGGTGTTCATCTCCGTGCCGAACGACCGCCTGATCGAGTTTTACGAGCAGAATGGCTGCCTTCTCGACATGCCGCCCAATCACGTCAGCCGCTGGAACGCCAAGGCATTCACTCTGCTGGCGCAGCGGCACGGCTGGCGGGTCGCGGCGCATGCTTACGGGCCGCAGGCCTTCCTGCCCCTCTACCAGCGTGTCGCGATCTATCGCTACATGCGGCAATCGCAGTGCTCGGGCACGCTTTCCAATCGCATCGCGGCCATCGCCGATGCTCGCGTTCGCCGCTTCGCGCAGATTGCGGCGATCGCCGGCCACGCCGTGCGCGCCATGCCGTTGATCCCCCGCTTGCGCTCGCCGGACCTCGGCGACTCGCAGTGGGTTCGGCTGGTGAAGGGCTGAGGCGGGCGACCGCGCTTTCGCACAACTGGGCTTGGCTTGACGGAGATTACGGATGCGCGTGAGTGTTTTCGGCCTCGGCTACGTCGGCAGCGTGTCGGCGGCCTGCCTCGCCCGCAGCGGCCATACGGTCGTCGGCGTCGAACCCAATCCGGTCAAGGTTGATCTGATCAACGACGGCCGGCCCCCAGTGATCGAGGCCGGTCTCGATGCCCTGGTGCAGGATGCGGTCGCCGCTGGCCGCCTGCGGGCAACCGCCGATGCCGCCGAAGCGGTGCGTTCCAGCGACGTTTCGCTCGTTTGCGTCGGCACGCCAAGTCAGCGCAATGGCAGTCTCGATCTTGCCTACGTCAGGCGCGCCTGTGAACAGATCGGCGGCGCGCTGCGTGACCATCCGGATTTCCACGTTGTCTGCGTTCGCAGCACGATCCTGCCGGGCAGCATGCGCGGCGTCGTCATCCCGACATTGGAAGCCGCGTCCGGACGCCGCTGCGGTGTGGATTTCGGCGTCGCCAACAATCCCGAGTTCCTGCGCGAGGGCACCGCGGTGAACGACTATGCGCACCCGCCGAAAACCGTCATCGGCGCCTCCGATGCCCGCAGCGGCGCCCTTGTCGCGCAGTTGTACGACGGCATCGATGCGCCGCTGATCGTCACCGAAATCGAGATCGGCGAAATGGTCAAGTATGCCGATAATGCCTGGCATGCGGTGAAGGTCGCATTCGCCAACGAAATCGGCAATATATCGAAGGAGCTTGGCATCGATTCCCATAAAGTTATGGATATATTTTGTCAGGATACGAAGTTAAATTTATCGCCTTACTATATGAAGCCGGGATTTGCGTTTGGTGGCTCGTGCCTGCCGAAAGATGTCCGCGCTTTGACGTATGCCGCACAGCAGCTGGATGTCCGGGTACCCTTGCTCGCCTCGGTTCTCGACAGCAACGAGTTGCAGATCCGCCGCGGCCTCGAAATGATCTACGCGACGAATTGCCGGCGGATCGGCATTCTCGGCTTCAGTTTCAAGGCTGGCACCGATGACCTGCGGGAAAGTCCGCTCGTTGTCGTGATCGAAACGCTGATCGGCAAGGGCTTTGACTTGCGGCTCTACGACCGGAATGTGCGCCTGAGCGCTTTGACCGGCGCCAACCGGGAATTCATCGAGACGCGAATCCCACACATTTCGCGGCTGATGGTTGATCGGATCGAGCATGTTCTCGACCATGCGGAGGTCGTTGTCGTCGGTAACGGTGCGCCTGAGTTCAGGAATGTTTTTGCGCAATTGCGGGCGGAACAGACGATGATCGATTTCGTGCGGGTCACCGACGGCAGCGCGGGTCCGGGCCGCTATGTCGGCATCTGTTGGTGACCTTCGGCGAAGCCGTGCCGAGGCCGGTTCCGCGATGACCCGAAAGACGATGGGGCCGGCGCGGCGATGAGCCCCCCTGGCGATACCGGGCCAGCGAAGCGACCGCGCTTTCCGGTGCCGCGATTGATGCCAAGGGCTCCAGCCGCCGACGCCACGGCGGCCGGAGCCGACCGTTGGTTGGCCTCGCCACTGCCGCTGGCGCCGGGCAACCCCTACGCCATCTTGCTGCTGCTGCTGCCCTATGCGTGGATGTTTAGGATTTCAATCCTTGCGGAGCGGAAAGCGGACATCACGCAGGTCGGCGGTTATCAGTTGTTGCAGATCGTCCTGGTGTTGCTGACCGTTGCGGCGGTGGTGGCCAGTCAGCGCGCACCGCAACTTTGGCAGATCAGCCGCGGACGGCCGGCGGCGATATTTCTCTATTACTATATCTTTTGCTTGCTTACGGCGGCAGCATCGGCGTTTCCCCAATACGCGGTCTACCGTTCCGTTGAATACATCGCGCTGTTTTCCGCATTGATGATCGGATTTTCCTATCAGAGAAACTTTTTCAGTGCGGAGCGGGCGCTGCTGATTTTGCTGATGGCGGTTATCGTCACCAATGCCATCGGTCGAAGCTTGCTGGTGGGCTTTTCGTTCTCCTTGGGTCGCTGGCATGCCAACGATTTTCCCGCCGGTGGCGCCATGCTGTTCTGCTACTGCGTTGGCGAGTATTTTGGCGATAATCGGGATCGACGGTTGCGGCTGCTGCTGGGTGCCGCTTTCGGCGGCTTTTTCATGGTGCTGGGGACCAGTACCGGATCGTTCGCCGCCGCCGCCATCGGCCTGCTCGTCATCGCCTACTTTCGCCGCAGCCTGCCGATGCTCCTCGGCGGCGGTGCGTTGGCGGTGGTGCTGGTGCTGCTGATGGCGCTGGGCGCGTTCCAGACGCAAGATGTCCTCGACGTCGTGGCGATGGGAAAAACCGAAAAGCACCTGGAGAATGCCAGCGGGCGACTGCCGATATGGGAGTACTATTTTCATAATTATGTCATAGAGAGCCCGATCATCGGCCATGGATTGGGCACACTCAGTCAAAGCGGCACTGGTGAGCTGGTCAAAGCGCAACCCCACGCGTCGTTTATGTCAGTTTTACTCTACACCGGCGCGGTCGGTATGCTTTTTTATGTCACCTTTATCATACGCTGCGTGAACGATGGCTTCTGGGCCTGTCAGCGGCGGTTGCCGGGGGCGGTCGGCTGCGTGGCGGCGCTGGCGGCCGGCTTTGTGAACTCACAAACCAATCCGTTTATCTTTGATATATTCGAGGAAACAAGCATTGTTTTCTCGTCGTTCATCGCACTGTTTGCCCTTTTTGTCGTCATTCCGGGAAAGCGGCAGGAAGCGGGCGTGAACGAGCGCCGGCCGCCGGCGCCGCTGCTGCCAAAGGCGAAACCCCATGCGCATCACTTACGTCGGCCGCTCGTTCCTTGATTACCGGGTGCCGGTCTTCCGCGCCCTGTCGGAGCGGGTGAACGGCGAGTTTTCGCTGATCTACTGCGCCGACTACGTACCCGAGCCGGTGCAGGCGAAGGCGCACGCGGCGCTCGGCGCCGGAGCGATCGGTCTGCGCGGAGAGGTGCGCTTGTGGTACGACGCGGACGCGGCGGCGCGCCTTGCCAACACATCGGTCCGCCTCGTTTATCAGCCTGGGCTGCTGCGCAGCATCCGCGCCACGCGCCCCGATGTGCTCGTTGCCGACGGCTTCTTTCAGTGGACGACGTTTGCGCTGGCCTGCCGCCTGCGCTACGGAACGCCGCTCGTCGTCTGCTACGAGCGGACCGCCCATACCGAACGCCACGCGCAGTGGTACCGGCGCGCCTATCGCAAACTGGTGCTGCCGCTGGTCGATGCGATGAGCTGCAACGGCCAACTCTGCGTCGACTATACCGTTGCGCTCGGCGTGCCGCGGCAGCGGATTACCACCGGCCACATGGTGGCGGACACCGACGGCTTGGCGTCGGCAGCGGCAGCGGTGACGGCTGGCGAGCGACGCGCCATCCGCGCCGGCTGGGATGATCCGGACGTTGCATTCATCGCCGTGGGCAGCTTGAGCGTACGCAAGGGCCTCTGGCAGCTCCTCGACGGCTGGGCCGAGTTCGTTCGCGCCCGGCCGGGAAACTGCCGCCTCATCCTCATCGGCGACGGGCCGGAGGAGGGGCGGCTGAAGGCACGCGTCGCCAGTGGCGGGCTGGACGGGGTCCTATTTCACGGCCGCGCCGACTACGAGCAGATCGCGCGCTACTATGCCGCCGCCGACGCGATGATCATGCCGACGCTGGAGGATAACTGGAGCCTCGTGGTGCCGGAAGCGATGGCCTGCGGCTTGCCAATCTTGTGCTCCCGCTACAACGGCTGCCACCCCGAACTGGTCCACGACGGCGTCAACGGCCGGGTGTTCGATCCGCTATCGCCGGTCGACGTGGCGCGTTCCCTCACCTGGCTCGTCGACAACCGTGCCCACCTGCCGGCGATGGCTGACGCCTCGCGGCGGATCGTCGCCGCCCACACGCCGGAACACGCGGCAGGGGCGATCTTCGACGCCTGCCGCCTTGCCATCGCCCACCGACAGGGTCCGGCCCATGCATGTTCTGCTGGCGCATAACGATTACGGCAAGTTCTCCGGCGAGGAGAGCGCGGTGGAGACGATCGCCCACGTGCTGCGGTCCAGCGGCCATGATGTCCACTGGCTGCGCCGGTCATCGGCCACCATCGGCGACACGTTCAGCCGGAAAGCCGAGGCGTTTCTCTCCGGCATCTACAGCGCGTCGGCCCGCCACGCGATGGCCGAACTCCTCGACCGCCAGCCCATTGACCTCGTGCAGGTGCAGAACCTGTATCCGTTTCTGTCGCCGTCGATCCTCAAGCCCTGCCGCGATCGCGGCCTGCCGATCGTCATGCGCTGTCCGAACTACCGCCTGTTCTGCCCCAACGGCTTGCATCTGACCAAGGGCGCGGTGTGCGAGCGCTGCCTCGGCGGCCGCGAATGGAACTGTGTCATTCACGACTGCGCCGGCGGCCGCCTGAAGAGCCTGGGCTACGCCGCCCGCAATGCCTTTGCGCGCGTCACCGGCATGATCGTCGATGCGGTCACCCTGTTCATCGTGCAGTCGAAATTCCAGAAGGCGCGCTTCGTCGCCGGCGGCATCCCCGCCGAGCGGATCGGGATTCTCCACAACATCGCGCCGGCGGCCCCACCGGAACGGATCGGCGGGCTTGGCTCCCTCGTCACGTTCGTCGAGGAAAAGGGCATCCGCGATTTCATCGCCGCCGCGCGCGCGATGCCGGACATACCGTTTGCCGTCGCCGGCGCCGTCGACGACATCGCCGACGTCCTCGCCTCGGCACCGCCGAATGTCAGTTTCCGCGGCTTTCTCAAGGGTGCCGAGCTCGACGCGTTTTATGCCGAAACCCGCATTTTCGTGTGTCCGAGCAAGTGGTTCGAGGGATTCCCCAACGTCATCGTGCAGGCGATGGCGTTCGCCAAGCCGGTGGTGGCGACGCGCATCGGTGCCATTCCGGAGATCGTCGATGACGGGGTGACCGGCGTGCTCGCCATCCCGGGCGATCCCGGCGATCTGGCAGCGAAGATCCGTTCGCTATGGCAGGCGCCGGCGCGCGCTCAGGCGATGGGGGCGGCCGGCGAACACAAGGCACGAACCGCCTATTCCGCCGCCGCCTTCGCCCGGCAACTGTTTGCCATCTACGACGAGGCGTTTCGCCTCGCCGGCCGGCAACTGCCGGCAACGTAGAGGCCGGGCAGTTAATGCAGGTGAACGTGGTCTGACCGAGCCCGGTACCCGGTCAAGCTCGGCCGGATGGCCGTTCACATGTCCCGTGTTTTCAGCGTCCGGACGACCGCCGGTGCCGCCCGCCAAATCGCTTGCGGATGCGCATGGACAGGCGCTTTTCGATATCGAGGATGATGAGCACGGCGACGCCGACGGCAACCACCTGTACTCCTTGCAGGAAGGCCACGGGGCGGGAGTCGAAGAACGCCTCCATGAACGGCGCGTAGGTGAACAGGAACTGCAACGCGGTGACGATGCCGACGGCGGTCAACACCGCCGGGGTTCCCAACGCGCCCTGCCACGTGATCGACGGGGCATGCAGGTAGCGCACGCTGAACAGATAGAAAATCTCCATGACGACGAGGGTGTTGACCGCCAGCGTCCGTGCTTCTTCGACACTCGCCCCTTGCATCTGGGCAAGGGTGAACATCCCGAAGATGCCAATCAGGAACAGCGCCGATACGAACACCACCCGCCAGACCAGGAAGCCGGACAGGATCGGTTCGCCGGTCGCCCGCGGCGGTCGCCGCATCACATCCTTTTCAGCGGGTTCGAAGGCGAGCGCCATCGCCAGGCCGACCGAGCTGACCATGTTCACCCAGAGGATTTGCACCGGTGAAATGGGCAGCGTCACGCCGAGCAGGATGGCGGCCAGGATGCTGGCCGATTCGCCGCCATTGACCGGCAACAGAAAGATGATCGCCTTCTTCAGGTTGTCGTAAACGGTCCGCCCCGCCTTCACCGCCGCCGCGATGGTTGCGAAGTTGTCGTCTGCAAGCACCATTTCGGCCGCCTCCTTGGCGGCTTCACTGCCCTTACGTCCCATGGCGATGCCGATGTTTGCCCGCTTCAAGGCCGGTGCGTCGTTGACGCCATCGCCAGTCATCGCGACCACGGCGCCTTCCGCCTGCAGGGCCTCGACGAGGCGCAGTTTGTGCTCGGGGCTGGTGCGCGCAAAGACGCTAGTGGCCTGGACGCGGCTGCGCAGTTCGGCATCGTCCAGCTCATCGATATCGCTTCCCGTGAGCACGCGATCGGGGTTGTCCAGGCCGAGTTGGCCGGCAACAGCCGCCGCCGTAACCGCATGGTCGCCGGTGATCATCTTCACCGTGATGCCGGCGGCCCGGCAATCGGCAACGGCGGTGATCGCTTCCTCCCGAGGCGGGTCCATCAAGCCGAACAGACCGAGAAAGACGAGATTCGTTTGCACATCTTCGAAGCGCAGATTCACATGCCGGGCGTCCGTTGATTTGACCGCCACGGCAAGCAGGCGCTGGCCCTGCGACGCCATCTCGTGGGCGCGGCGATCCCAATATTCAGGCTGCAGCGGAACGTCGTCCTCCCCGGAGCGCTGATGCTGGCACATGGCCAGGATGCGCTCGGGCGCGCCCTTGACCATGATCACGCCGTGTCCCTCGTGATCGTGATTGAGGGTTGCCATGAACCGGTGTTGGGAGTCGAAGGGAATGACATCGGTGCGAGGCCATGCCTGCCGTTCGAAGGCGGGATCGAGCCCGGCCTTCTTGCCAACGACGATCAACGCACCTTCCATCGGATCGCCTTCGACGATCCACTGGTTGTCATGTTCGACGACGTGGGCGTCGCTGCACAGCACGGCCGCGCGACACATCTCCGCAAGCAGCGGATGCGCATCGAAATCGACGTCGCGATCATCCAGCAGGAAGCCGCCGTGGGGCTCATAGCCGACGCCACCCACCGCGAACAGATGACGGGCGGTGGCAACGGACGCCACGGTCATCTCATTGCGGGTCAGGGTGCCGGTCTTATCGGAGCAGATGACCGAAACCGAGCCCAGCGTCTCGATCGCCGGCAATCGCCGAACGATCGCGTTGCGGCGAGCCATTCCCTGCACGCCGATCGCCAGGGTCACGGTGAGGATGGCCGGCAGGCCTTCCGGAATGGCGGCGACAGCGAGGCCGACCACCGCCATGAACATCGGCGTGAACGCTTCGCCGCGGATCAGCAGTCCGAAGGCGAGAACGAGGGCGGCAAGGCCCAGGATCGCCACCGTCAACCACTTGGCGAAGGTGCTCATCTGCTGCAATAGCGGCGTTGTCAGGGTTTCCACTTCTGCCAACAGCCCGCTGATGCGGCCGATTTCAGTGTTGACGCCGGTAGCGATGACGATGCCCTTGCCGGAGCCGTAGGTCACCAGCGTGCCGCTGAAGGCGAGACCGGTGCGGTCGCCGAGGGAGGCGGCCTCGTCGACCGGCCCGACGCCTTTTTCGACGGCAACGGACTCCCCGGTCAGCAAGGCTTCGTCGATCTTCAGCGACTTCGCCTCGAACAGCCGCAGATCGGCAGCAACCCGATCGCCCGCTTCCAGGACGACGACGTCGCCCGGCACGATCTGCTCCCCGGGGACCGTTTGCCGGTGCCCGCCGCGGATCACCGTTGCATGCGGTGCCAGCATGTGGCGGATCGCGTCCAGCGCTTTTTCCGCCTTGCCCTCCTGCACGAAGCCGATGATGGCATTGACGACAACGACGGCGAGGATGACGCCAGTATCGATCCAATGGTCGAGGCCGGCGGTGACGGCGGCGGCGGCCAGTAGCACGTAGATCAGAACGTTGTGAAATTGCGCCAGAAAGCGGATGAGCGGGCCGCTACGCTCGGCCGGCGGCAGTAGATTGGGACCATGCTCGCGCAGCCGTTTCTCGGCCTCGACGGCGGGCAGGCCGTTCGCGCTCGCGTTGAGGGCTTTGATGACCTGTTCGGGTGGCAGGGCGTGCCATGCCTTGGCGCCGGTTTTCTGATCATTCATCGCTGTTACCCCATAAACGCCGAGGGTTCGGTTTCACCGATCGCGGCGATGCAGTGGGACAACCCTCGCTTGAGCTTCTCTGCTCAACCGGTGTCGTGCGGACCGGCGGGTGACCCGCCGCAAGCCGTGCTCGGCCCGCCTTACCAGGCCTTCACGGCGAGGACGTCGCATGGCGGACTGCGTAGCAGGTCTTCGGCGATGCTGCCGAGCAGGGCGTGGCCGACGCCGGTTCGGCCGTGCGTGCCGACGACGAGGAGATCGGCCTCCACACGGGCCACTTCCTCCTGAATGGCCGGCCGGATGTCGCCTTGCCGCACGATCCTTTCGAATGGCGACATCGGCTCCAGAGCCATGCCAGCGAGCCGGTTCATTTCCTCGTCGATCATCGCATTCAGCCGGTTCAGGTGCTGCTGGCGCAGTTCGTCGCGCGTGTCTCGGTTGTCGATGAAGGCTTCGAAGGGGACGTGGAAAACATGCAGCAGTTGAATGCGTGCCGCCGGCGCGACGCGCACCGCCATTTCCACAGCGCTACGCGAGAAGATCGAGAAATCGACGGCCACCAGCACGCGCTCATAGGGCCGATGGCAGGGCGCCTTGACCAGCAGTACGGGCAGTCGTCCCCGGCGCAACACCAGTTCGGCGGTGGAGCCTCGGAACAGATCCGCGAGTGAACTGGTGCGATGGGTGCCAAGCACGACGATCTCCGCGTGAATGTCGTCGGCACAGCGGATGATGTCGGCGAAATCCCGTCCGACTTCGACCCGGACTTCGATGTCGGCGGCCGCTTGCAGCCGCGCCATTCGCGCCGCCACGTCGCTCTCGAGGGCGATGCGGGCTTCGCGGATCAGATGATCGATGACCGAGGGCCGCTGCTCTTCATCGACAACATGGAGAACAACGAGATGAGCCTGATGCTGGCTGGCAAGGGTGGCGGCGCGTTCAAACGCCCGGTCAGAGCGCGCTGAAAGATCGGAGGCGATGAGAATGCTTTTCATTGCGATTCCTCCAGCAGTGTCTAAACTTGATTTAGTCCGCTGGGGCTGGCCATGCTCACAAAAACGAACATTGCCTGCTGATTTCTTGCCAGGTTTGCCGCCGTCATCCGGAACGCTTGCTGGCGCGGGCGGCAGCGCGCGCTCACTCATCGCGGTGGCGATTCCCGGCGGCAAACGAGACAAGGAGCGCGCCCGCCCCGCCGACCGCGATCGTCGTCGGGGTGGAAGCCCGCTTCAGCGCTGGTCAACGGCTAGGCAACTGCGCTCGACATGGTTCAGGCGGTCTTCCTGTGCGGTGTTTCGCCAACGGCGCCGACGCTTATACCCCATCGCCGGATGCATACCGATTCCGCTTGCCGGAACAAGCCGCCTTTGACATACCTAAACTGCGCACTTGCAACCCAATCCATGAGCCGCCTGCCGGCGCTTGTGCCGGGCAGAGCGGCAATAACGGAGGATCGGTGGTCCCCCTCCATTTCGGCGATTTCGAGGTTCGACTGGCGGCATCGCCGGCGGAGATCGAAGCTGCACAGCGGCTGCGTTATCAGGTTTTCTTTGAAGAGATGGCGGCATTGCCCTCGCCCGAAGTGCGGGCGGCGCGGCGTGATTGCGATGACTTTGACGCCATCTGCGATCACCTGCTGGTGATCGATCGCGGCGCCGAGGGGGGAAACAACGGCGGGCCGGTCGCCGTCGCCGGCACCTATCGCCTGCTGCGGCGGACCGTCGCCTTGCAGCACCACGGCTTTTACTCGCAGCAGGAATATGACGTCTCTCGCCTCCTCGATTACCCCAGCGAGATCGTTGAACTCGGTCGATCCTGCGTCGGTGCGGCCTATCGCACCAGGGGCGTCATGCAAATGCTGTGGCGCGGCCTCAGCGCCTACGCGGCAACGTTCGATATTCGGCTGATGTTCGGCTGCGCCAGCTTTCCCGGCACCGATCCGGAGGAGGTCGGCGCCGAGCTGGCCTATCTTTACCATTACCACCTGGCGCCCCAGCACATCCGGCCGCGGGCGTTGCCACAACGCTATGTGGATATGGGGCTGCGCCCGGCTGCGGGTCTCGATGTTGCGGCGGTGCAGGCCGAGTTGCCGCCGCTGATCAAGGGCTACCTGCGGGTTGGCGGCTATGTCGGCGACGGCGCCGTCGTCGACCGCGAGTTCAACACCACCGACGTCTGTGTCATCGTCAACACGGAGCAACTGACCGGCAAGTACGAACGCCGCTACAAGCGGCCGACGCAGGCATGACCGGGGCCGCCGGATCATTGGGGGGCGGCACCGCCGACCGCTTCAGCCGGCTGCGCGCCGTTGCGCGCGGGGCGCTGTTTCTGCTCGCCAATCTGACGATCGTGCCGCTTTACGCCATCGCCGTCGGCCCGTTCCGGAGTTGGCAGCGCGGCTTGCAGCTGGCTTGGTGCCGGGCGATGTGTGCCGCGGCCGGATTGCGCGTGGAGATGGTGGGGGAGCAGTATCGTGGCGGCCCCATCCTGTTCGTCGCCAACCACATCTCCTATCTCGACATTCCGGTCGTTTCCGGGGCGGTGGAGGGCTGCTTTGTCGCCAAGGCCGAGGTTGCGGACTGGCCGATCTTCGGCACCGTTGGCAAGGTCACGCGGGCGGTATTCATCAAGCGGGTCGGGGCGCAGGCGCGCACGCAGCGCGACGAGATGCTCGCACGGCTGCTCGCCGGCGAGAATCTGATCCTGTTTGCCGAAGGCACGTCCACCGACGGTTCGGCGGTGGCTCCCTTCAAGTCATCGCTGTTCGGGATCGCGGAACGTCTGCCGCCCGGCCTTGGGCTGACCATCCAGCCGCTGTCCATCGCCTATACCCACGATGCCGACGGTGCGCCGCTGAACGGTCAGCGGCGGGCGCTTTACGGCTGGTTCGGGGATGCGACGATGGCGCCGCATATTTGGCGGGTGCTGGGCATGAAGGGCTGCCGCGCCGAACTGCGCTTTCATCCGCCGATCACGGTCGCGGCGAACGCCGACCGCAAACAGTTGGCAGCGGAGGCGCAGGCGATGGTGGCCGCGGGCGTAGCGGCAGCCAATGCGGCGATGGGTGCGGCCACCATCGCCCGGTCGGCAACGGCAATGCCGCTCAGTGCAACTGCGCGCGCAGTTGCTGGCGCAGGACGTCAATCGGGACCAGCTGCCCATTGATCTCGGTGTGCCAGAATACCCAGCCATTGCACGCGGGGACATTCTGGACGTGGGCGCCGACGCGATGGATCGAGCCGCGCACATTGGGCGTGGCGATGGTTCCATCGGCGGCGACGCGGGCGGTGTGCCGCCGCCGCTGGTCGGTGAGGACGGCGCCGGCGCGCAGCATGCCGCGCTCGACAATCCAGCCGAATGGAATGCGCGGTTCATCGCGGCGGCCGGGAGACGCCAGCAGGTCCGGTGGCGCCTCGCTGCGCACCTGGCCGATGCGTTCGAGAGCCAGGCGAACGTACGCCGGCTCCTTTTCGATGCCGAGGTAGCGGCGCCCCAGTTGCAGCGCCACCGCGCCGGTGGTGCCGCTGCCGAAAAATGGATCGAGCACGAGATCGCCGACGACGGTGGCGGCGAGGATGGTGCGGTGCAGCAGTGCTTCCGGCTTTTGTGTCGCGTGGGCTTTGCGCCCCTCGACCTTCAGCCGCTCCGGCCCGGTGCACAGCGGGATCAGCCAGTCGGAGCGCATCTGCAGCTCATCATTGAGGTTTTTCATTGCTTGGTAGTTGAAGCGATAGCGGCTGTGCTGATCGCGCGCGCACCAGATCAGCGTTTCGTGGGCGTTGGTGAAGCGCCGGCCACGAAAATTCGGCATCGGATTGGTTTTGCGCCAAACGATATCATTGAGAATCCAGAAGCCGAGGTTCTGCAGGATCGTGCCGACGCGGAAGATGTTGTGATAGCTGCCAATGACCCACAGCGTGCCATCGGGTTTCAGCAGCCGGCGGGCGGCGGCCAGCCACAACGTCGTGAAGCGGTCATAGGCTTCGAAGTCTTCGAACCGGTCCCAGCCATCGTCGACGCCATCGACACGGGACTGGTTGGGGCGGTACAGCTCGCCCTGTAACTGGAGGTTATAGGGTGGGTCGGCGAAGACCATGTCGACCGACGCGGCCGGCAATTGCGGCATCACCTCGATACAATCCCCGAGGATCACGCGATTCGTCTTCGGAACCGAATCAGACTCAACCATTCCGGGAACATGCGGGATGGCAGAGTCGCCGTCAACCACAAAATATGGGCAATGGGCGCGGCGCCAACCCCAGGCCAGCCCGCGCGCGCGACACGCAGCGGTTCACAGCTTGGCGCCGCTCGTGGCAAGCCGCTCCGCCACCGGCGCAAAGCTGCGGCGATGGTGCGGTGTGATGCCAAGGCGGGCGAGCGCTTCGCGGTGTTCGCGGGTCCCGTAGCCGGCGTTGCGCTCCCAGCCATAGCCGGGATAACGGCCTGCGAGTTCGGTCATGCGGAGGTCACGAGCCACCTTGGCGACGATCGAGGCGGCGGCGATCGACAGCAGGATGCGGTCACCGCCGATGACGGTGCGGGCAGGGCAGGGGAGGGGGACGGGTACCCGGTTGCCGTCGATGAGCGCGAGGTCGGGTACGAAACCGAGGGCGGCGACGGCGCGGCTCATCGCCAGCAGGCTGGCGCTCAGGATGTTGAGGCAATCGATTTCCTCGACGGTGGCTTCCCCGACGCCGATCGCGGCACAGGAGGGCAGGGCGGCGGCGATTTCGGCACGGGCGCGCGCCGTCAGTCGTTTCGAATCGTCGATGCGCGCGGCCAGTGCGGCGGGCAGACGCGCCCCATCGATGACGACGGCGGCGGCCATCACTGGTCCCGCGAGCGGGCCACGGCCGACCTCGTCGACACCAGCGATGCGTTCTCGATCCCGCTGAGGCCAGTCGGAGAGGGTCATCGGTTTGCCAAGCGGATCGCGGCGGGTGAAGGCGGGATCAGAACAAACTCAGTTGCGCCGTCGCCGCGGCCGGCGGTGGCGGGCGGAACTGGCAATGATCCAGCGACGCGGCGCCGGGGGTGATGCGATCCAGGCCAAACCGGCGGCAGGCGAGGGCGAAGCGTTGGGCCAGCATCGTTGCCTCCTCTCCACTCCCCTTCATTCGCGACCCCCATTCGGCACGGTACAGCTTGCCCTCCCGGTGCGCCTTCAAGCGGGTGAGCACCCGCTGCGCCCGCTGCGGGCGATGGGTGGTCAGCCAGTCCGCGAACAGGTCCTGAAGCTCCCAGGGCAGGCGCAGCAGCGTAAAACTGCCGCCTGACGCGCCGGCGGCGGCGGCGGCAGCGAGGATGGCCTCGATTTCATGATCGGTCAGTCCGGGAATCACCGGAGCGACGAGCACGCTGACCGGCACCCCCGCCCGCGTCAGGGCGGTTATGGCGGCGAGCCGCCGTTTCGGCGAAGCGGCGCGCGGCTCCAGCGTCCGTGCCAAGTCCGCATCGAGGGTGGCAAGGCTGACGCCGACGTGCACGAGGCGCCGCGACGCCATCTCCGCCAGCAGATCGAGGTCACGGACGATGAGCGCCCCTTTTGTCGCGATGGCGACCGGATGCCGGCAATCCGCCAGCACCTGGAGCACCGCCCGGGTCAGCCGGCGGTGACGCTCAAGCGGCTGGTAGGGATCGGTGTTGCTGCCCAGCATGAGAGTGCGCACTTGGTAGCCGGGGCGACGCAGTTCGTCGGCAAGCGCGGCCGCGGCATTGACCTTGGCGAACAGCCGGGTCTCGAAATCGAGGCCGGGCGACAATCCGAGATAGGCGTGCGTGGGGCGGGCAAAGCAATAGATGCAGCCGTGTTCGCAGCCACGGTAGGGATTGATCGAGCGGTCGAACGGGACGTCCGGCGA
>JALOTH010000155.1 GCA_025458035.1 Rhodospirillales bacterium | reverse complement strand
CAGGCGCAGTCCCGTGAGTTCCTGGAACAGGGCGAGCGAGCAGGATCGCAGCTTGCCGCCATGCAGCCCCCGGAAGAAGCCGCGCAGCGCATCGCGGGCGTACTCGGATTCCAGGTTGTCCTCGGGGCGGAACAGGTTCTGGCCGCCGGTCTGGCGCTGGCCGCGGGTCAGCGCGCCGAGTGAGTCGAGGCGCCTTGCGATCGTCGAGATGAAGCGGCGTTCGCCCTTGACGTTCGTGGTCACCGGGCGAAACAGCGGCGCGCAGGCCTGGTTGGTGCGGTGCGTCCGTCCCAAACCCTGGATCGCCTGGTCGGCGCGCCAGCCGGCTTCCAGGAGATAGTGGATGCGCCGGCGTTGGTTCCTTGCCGCGAGATCGGCATGGTAGCTGCGGCCGGTGCCGCCGGCGTCGGAGAACACCAGGATGCGCTTGTTGTCATCCATGAACGCTTCGGTCTCGCCGAGATTGGCGCTGGCCGGCCGGCTCTCGACGAACTGCCGCTCGCCCGAACGCAGGACGCGCTTCGACCGCCCGGTGACCTCCGCCACCTGGGCGTGGCCGAAGTGGTGGAGGAGCTGATCGAGCGCGCCCGGCACCGCCGGAAGGGCGCAGAGCTGTTCGACCATCCGGTCGCGGGCCTCGACGGCCTCCCGGCTCTCGATCGGATTGCCGCGCTCGTCGACCGCGGGGATCGACGAGAGGTTGCCGTCGTCGTCGGCGACGATGGTGTGCAGCTGGGTCGGAAAGCTGTTGACCAAGTAGTCGAGGATGTATTCGCGCGGCGTGATGTCGATGCTCAGGTCGTCCCGCTCACTGGCAGGGACCTCCGCCAATCGCCGGTCGAGCACGGCTTCGTTGGTGGAGACGATCTGGACGACGGCGGCGTGGCCATCGGCGAGATCCTGCTCAATCGCCTTGAGCAGGGTCGGCCCTTTCATGCCGATCAGCAGGTGGTTGAAGAACCGCTGCTTGGCGCTCTCGAAAGCCGAGAGGGCCGCGGCCTTGGCGTTGCGGTTGTAGGTGCCTTCCGGCCCGGTGATGTTGGTCGCCTCCAGGGCAGCCGCGAGGTTCCGATGGATGATCTGAAACGCGTCGGCATAGCGGTCGTAGATCGCGACCTGGGCTTCAGGCAGCGCGTGCTCGAGGATGTCGTACTCGACGCCAGCGAACGACAGATTGCGGGCAGCGTAGAGCCCTAGCGCCTTCAGGTCGCGGCAAACCATCTCCATCGCGGCGATCCCGCCCGACTCCATCGCGGCGATGAAGTCGCCGCGGCTGGCGAACGGGAAGTCGCCGGTCTGCCACAGCCCGAGCCGGCTGGCATAGGCGAGGTTGGCGACCCGGGTTGCTCCTGTCGCCGAGACGTAGACGACGCGGGCGGCGGGGACCGCGTTCTGCAGCCGCAAGCCGGCTTGGCCCTGCAATGACGGCTTTTTGCCGCCGCGGGTGCTCTTTTCACCGGCGGCGTTGGCCATCGCGTGCGCTTCATCGAAGACGATGACGCCGTTGAAGTCTTGGCCCAGCCAGTCGATCAGTTGGCGAAGCCGCGACGGTTTGCCCTTGCGCTCGGCGGTGCGCAGGGTGGCGTAGGTGACGAACAGGATGCCCGACGCAAGCGTCACCGGCTTGCCCTGCTTCCAGGCCGACAACGGCTGGACGTCGCTTTCGCGGCCGCCGACGGCGATCCAGTCTCGGCGGGCGTCCTCGATCAGTTTGTCGGACTTGGACAGCCAGACCGCTCGGCGGCGACCGCGCAGCCAGTGGTCGAGGATGATCGCCGCCACCTGCCGCCCCTTCCCGGCGCCGGTGCCGTCGCCGAGGAACCAGCCGCGGCGCAAGCGTACCGCGTCGGCATCGTCGTCGGCAGCGGCGGTGATCCCGTCCCAGCCGTCGTCGATCCGATAGGCCCCCTTCAGCCAGGTCTCGTGCGCCTCGCCGGCGTAGATCAGGCTTTCGAGCTGCGCCGCGGAGAGAACGGCGTCGCGGATCAGCCGCTCGCGGATCATCGGCCGGTAGCCGGGAACCGGCGGCGCCATCGATGCCAGCGCCGCCGACTGCACCAGCGGCGTCGGATGCGAAGCGGCTCCCGCGATGCGGATGCGCTGCGGCGCATAGGCCTGGTACAGCGCATCGGACAGAGCGCCGTCGTCGATCGCCTCGATGATCTCGTAGGCCAGTTCGATAGCGTCGTCAGCAGGCGCCGGTACGCTGATCGGGGCGTCGCGCGAAGGGCCTGCCTGCGGGCGGATCGGGCTCGGCAGCGAAGTCCGGGTTATCGCCGGTCGCGCTGCGACGGCTGTTGGGCGAGTGCGATCGCCGCAGGTGTCGAGGACGACCCGCAGCGCTTCGTCGAGGCGGGCAGCGGTGACGATCACCGGCGCGACGGTGCTCTCGCTGCCTTTGTCGAGGACGCTGAGCCGGGTTTCGACGGAGGTGCCGTGGCGGGCGTAGATATCGCCCGGCAATGCGATTGAGCAGACGAGGTTGGCGGATTCGCGGATCCGCCGCCAATCGTCGCACCAGGCAGATCCGGCCGGATCGAAGGAGGCGAGCGTGAGGACCACCAGCCGGCCCCCGGGCGCCAATCGGGCCAGTGCGGCGAGCAGGTGACGGGCGCCGGCATGACGGTTTTGGCCGCGACCGGGCGACGCGCTGAACGGCGGGTTCATCAGCACGACGCTGGGCACGATCGCCGGATCGAGCCGGTCGTGGATCTGTTCGGCGTCATGGCGGGTGACGGTGATGCCCCGGAACAGCCGATGCAGCAGCGCTGCCCTACGGGCAGAAAGCTCGTTGAGCGCCACTGCCGCACCGGCACGATGCGCCCAAACCGCCAGCATGCCGGTGCCGGCGGACGGCTCCAGGACGACGTCGCCGGCGCCGATCCGGGCGGCGGTCGCCATGACGAAGGCGAGCGGCAGCGGCGTCGAGAACTGCTGCAGGTTCTGGCTTTCTTCGGAGCGGATGGTTGCCATCGGGCACAGCCGCGCCAACTTCGTCAGCGCGGCGAGGTGCTGCCGTGGGTCCGGTTCGCTGGTGAAGATGGATCGTGCGCTCGCCCTCAGCGCCAGGACCTGGGCGGCCTCGACGGCGTCGAACGCCTGCTTCCAGGACCAGGCGCCGGACGCATCGCTGGCGCCGAACGCCGCTGCCATGGTGGTGCGCAGGGTCGTGCCATCGATCAGTCGACGCTGCAGCAGCAGGGTGGCCAGCGACTGGCTCGCCTCGAACAGGGCATCGTCAGGGCATCGGGAGGTGGAAAGGTGATCGGCTCGCGCCTGGAACAGCGGCAGGGCGAATTGCGTCATCGCGCGTCTCCTTCGAACTGGATCGCCGCTGCGCCCGGCCTTCTGTCGAAGGTCTCAGGCGCAAAGGCTTGCCCGGCGGACGCGGTCCTCTGGCTGGTGTCGGAACGGTTGGGGGAAAGGAACGCCGATCGGCCGCGTTGCAGCCGATCGGCAGGGGGAGCGGTTTGGCGCAGGGGAAGCCCGAACTCTCTTTCCTGCGGTGTCCAGGCGGCCGGCCCGATGCTCTCCGGCTGCCTGGTCTTGCCGCCGACCACGATTCTTACCCGAGGTGAGCGGGTCCCCGGGGGCGCCGTGATCTTCTGCGGCGGATGCTTGGGCCCGGGCGCGGTCACTGACACGCGCCGGCATCCGTCCGGCGGCTGTCCTCATCGTCGATCGCGGACGCTCGGCACTGCCTGGCGCTGCAGGAACCGGGCGAGCGTTGCCATAGGCGACAAGGACCATGCTGTTGGAGTGGGCGAACTCTGGGGCTTACGCGGTGGCGTCCTGAGTCCGGTCCGCCGTCAACGTTGGCGGGCGACTCATCGTGGCCGGTTCCTCCGCTGGCGTTTGCCGATCAGCCGGTTGATCTGCGGCTGCCGCTGCGCCAGTTCCTCGGCCAGGAACCGCCGGTAGAGGACCCGGCTGCTTCCGGCCTTGCGGGTGCGCTCGCGGGCGACGGTTTCGGCGCGATGGCGGAGGCGCAGCACGTGCTCGATCTCGGGGTCGGCCGGCGTGACCGGCCCCGAGGGCGAAGGCGCCCGGCGCATTGCCGGACGCCCGCCGCGCCTCAGGCGGCGCGCTTGATCTCGTGCCATTGCGATCGGTCGAGCGAGAGGATGCGGCCGCCGGCCCGTTCCAGCTCCGTCGCTCGGTCGTAGTCGTCCGGGTCCTGGGCGAGGCGGGTGACCGCCTGGATCATCCCGTAGCGGCTGAGATCGCCACCCTCGATCAGGTAGCGGAGCACGCTGCCTTCCTCTGCCTCGGTGAGATTGAGCTTGTCGCCGAGCACCTCGACCGCCGTCGCCGGGTTGCCCTCGATCCGGTCGGATGCGGCGTCCTGCAGCCGCTGGATCGTCCGGCGGAACACCGTCTCGTCCAGCGCCGCACGGACGACGTCCCGCACCTTCATCAGGATGACGTTGTCGTCCGCCCGCCGCGTCTCGTCGGAGAGCAGCTCGTAGATCGCCCCGTCGTCTCCTGCCTTGGTGCCGACGTGGTGTTTGCGGAACCGGTTGTCCTCCACCACCATGCCGTTGAGGCAGACGAGGCGATAGAGCAGTGGTGCGACGGTGATCGCCCCCAGCCCCACCTCGCTGTTGGTGATCATCACGCCCGCCTGTACCGGGTCGCCGACGCGCACCTCGCCCGCGATCCGCGGCGTGATCGCCTTGATGTACATCCGCTTCTCGGTGACCTCGGTCGAGACGATCTCGATGCCGGGGGTGTCGGCCAGCACCGGCAGGGTCACCTCGGCGACGTGGGCGTTGTCGATCCGCTGGTAGCGGTCGGAGAGGAACGCCCGGGCGTCGCCGGCGAGCGTGCGCACCATTCGCCGTTCCGGCACTTCCGCGAACCAGTGGTTGACGTTGCGCGCCAACAACTCCGGCGCGTCCGCCCGCATCCGCTCGTAGTACTTCGCCGGGATGCCGACCCGCTCGCCCAGCTGCTGGTGCGCGATCGGCGTCAGCGGGTAGCCGCGCTCCTCGACGATCAGCGCCGGGCCGCGGTCGGTCGGCTGCATCCTGATGGCCCTCGTATCCGCGATGAAATCACGCTTGCCTGCCCGCTGTTGCTCGATGGCCTGGGCCAGTTCGACCAGGGACTTGCCACTCTTCATCATCCGTCTCCATCCAAGGGGGAAAGGGGAATGCCGGCGATCGGCTCGCCAGCGGCTTCGAGGCGGGCGCGGCCTCAGGTCCTGGGGCGCACGCGTAAGGGCCGGCGCGCCAGCGCCGGAGGGCTTGCCCCTTGCGCCTCGGGGCCGGCCGCGCGACGAGCCGGACCGCAGGCGAAGCCGGTCGCGGACCCTCGCCCCCACCTCCTTCGCCCCCGCCTCGCCCGCCCGCGGCCGCCGCTCCCCCCTTTCCACGCGAGGACGAAAAAGGCGCCGGCCACGAGGGACCGGCGCCCTCTCGATCGATCAGCGGTTCCAGATGAGAGCGTAGACGCTGTCGTCGTCCTGGCCGGCGGCGCGGCCGAGGTTGGCGTAGATCGCCTGCGGCAGGG
>JALOTH010000051.1 GCA_025458035.1 Rhodospirillales bacterium | reverse complement strand
ACCGACGAGCGGCCGTCGGTACTTCGCCGCGATGCCGCAATGCCCCGATTCAGTGAGAAACCGAAAAGGCGGGAAAGGAGAGAACCGTGAAACTCAGCACCAAGGGCCGGTATGCCGTGATGGCGATGGCGGATCTGGCACATCACGCAAAAGGCAAGCCGATCGCCCTGGCGGAGGTTGCCGATCGCCAGGAGATCTCCCTTTCCTACCTTGAGCAGTTGTTCGGCCGCCTGCGCCGGGCAGGCTTGGTCAGCAGCGTCCGCGGCCCCGGCGGCGGCTACATGCTGGCGCATGATCCATCGGAGATGCGCATTTCCGACATCATTCTCGCCGTCGACGAGCCGATCAAGGCCACCCGCTGTACACCCGGATCGCCCATGGGTTGCCACAGTCATCGCGGCCGCTGCCTGACCCATGATCTGTGGGAAGAATTGGGCAACAAGATTTTCCAATACCTCAGTTCGGTAACCCTCGGCGATGTGTGCAGCCGGCGCATCATGACCTCATCGGGACGGGTCGTGCTCAACATGCCGCACGGCTTGCCGGAAATCGCCGCCGCCAGCCGTTGAGCCCTTCGCCACGGTGTGACACGGATTGACGGCAGAACCGGTGTCGGCGCCCCCGTTCGTCGACCTTGATCACAACGCAACCACGCCGATTTGCCCGGCGGCCGCGGCGGCGGTCGTCACTGCGATTGGCTGCGGCGGCAATCCGTCGTCGGTGCACCGCGGCGGCCGGGCGGCCCGCCGCCTCGTTGAGGACGCGCGCGAGCCGGTCGCCGCGCTGGTGGGCGCGTCGCCGGCGTCGGTCATCTTTACCTCGGGCGGCTCGGAGGCGAATGCGCTGGCCCTCCTCGGCTGCGGCCGCCGCCGTGCGCTGGTTTCGGCGATCGAGCACCCATCTGTCCTCGCCGCCCGCGATGCCGAGCGGATCGGCGTTGATCGCCGCGGCATCATCGATGTCGACGCCCTCGCCGACCGGTTGGCGGCATCCGCCGAACCGGCGATCGTCAGCGTCATGCTGGCCAACAACGAGACCGGCGTGCTGCAGCCGGTTGCCGAAATTGCCGCCGTCGCCCGCCGGCATGGCGCGCTTGTTCATTGCGACGCGGCGCAGGCCGGTGGCCGCATCGCGGTCGACGTGACCGCGCTCGGTGTCGACTACCTGACCCTCTCCGCCCACAAGCTCGGCGGGCCGACCGGCGTCGGCGCCCTGATCGTCGCCGCCGATGCACCGCTGCAAGCCCGTGTTCGTGGCGGCGGGCAGGAGCGCGGCCGCCGGGCCGGCACCGAGAACGTTCCGGGAATCGCCGGGTTCGGCGCCGCGGCGGCGGCTTGCGCGGCCGGCCTTTTTGATGGCGAGCGCCTGCGGGGGCTGCGTGATGAACTGGAAGCCGGTGTGCAACGGCTTTCCAGTGGCACCGAGATCTTCGGCCGCGGTGCCCCACGGCTGCCCAACACCTCGTGCCTGACGATGCCGGGCGTTGCCAGCGAGCGGCAGGTGATCGCCTTCGACATGCGAGGCATCGCGGTCAGCGCCGGCGCCGCCTGCTCAAGCGGCAAGGTCGGCGCCAGCCACGTGCTGGCGGCGATGGGCGTTGCGGACACAACCGCGATGACCGCCATCCGCGTCAGCCTTGGCTGGAGCACCACCGCCGACGACATCGCCCGCTTCCTCACCGCTTGGGCCGAGATCTCCAGTGGACGGGCCGCCGCCGCAGCCATGGCCAGCGCCGCCTGACCGCCGGACGGAGGCCCCATGGAGTTCGATCGCCGCAGCGCGTCCCGGTCGTCCCGCGAGGAAGGTCTGACCCGCGGTAACACCCGCCAGCCGGTTTACCTGGACGCGCAGGCGACGACGCCGTGCGATCCCCGCGTCGTTGAGGCGATGCTGCCGTACTTCGGCGATGTGTTCGGCAATCCCCATTCCGAGCATGCGTTTGGCCGTGCCGCGGCGGACGCGGTCGCCAGCGCCCGCGCCGATGTGGCGGCGCTGATTGGCGCAGAGCCGCGGGAGATCGTGTTCACGTCGGGCGCGACCGAGTCCAACAATCTCGCGGTCAAGGGGGCGGTCCGCTTTCTGCGGGGGCGCCGCGACCACATCGTCACCGTCGTCACCGAGCATAAATGCGTGCTGGAAAGCGTTGCCGCCCTCCAGCGCGAAGGCGCGTCGGTGACCCGAGTTGGCGTGCAGCGGTCGGGGCTGATCGATCTCGCCGCCATCGACGCCGCCATCGGCAGCCGCACGGCACTGGTTTCGGTGATGGCGGTCAACAACGAGATCGGCGTCGTTCAGCCGATCGCGGAGATCGGCGCGCTGTGCCGCCAGCGCGGGGTGCTGTTGCACACGGATGCGGCGCAGGCCGCCGGCAAAATCCCTCTCGACGTTCGGGTCATGTCCATAGATTTGATGAGCATTTCGGCCCATAAGCTCTATGGTCCCAAGGGGATCGGTGCGCTCTACGTGCGCCGGCAACCGCGCGTCCGGTTGGCACCGCTGCTCGACGGCGGCGCGCAGGAGCGTGGCTTTCGCTCCGGGACGCTGCCCACGCCGCTGATCGTCGGCTTCGGTGTCGCATGCCGCATTGCGCGCGAGGAAATGGCCGCGGAAACGGCACGGCTGTCGCGGCTTCGCCAACGGCTGTTGGACCGCCTGCGGTCGGCGATCCCCGATGTTCGCCTCAATGGCGATGAAAAGCAGCGTATCGCCGGCAACATCAACGTTGCGTTCCCCGGCATCGACGCCGAGGCCCTGCTGGCACGGCTCCCCGACGTTGCGCTGTCAACGGGCTCGGCCTGCAGCGCCGCGGCGGTCGAGCCATCCTATGTGCTGAGGGCGCTGGGCATGCCGGACGCCGAAGCGGCGGCGAGCGTGCGCATCGGTCTTGGCCGGTTCACCACCGACGACGATATCGATTATGCCGTCGATCGGCTGCGCGAGGAGGTCGGCCGGCTGCGCGCGGACGATGGCTTGGCGCCGGCATCATGAGCGCCGCACGACGATGAATGGCACAGCCCTTGCGTTGCCATATTGCGAACGAACATTATTTGAGAAAGACGCGGGTTGCGCGACCTCGCCTGAACAGGACCGAACAATCGATGTTGCAAAAACGACAACCGATCTCCGTCACCCTCGCCGCCGCCGAGCGAGTCAAGGCGCTGCTGGCGCAACGAGACGCTCCCACCCTTGGCATGCGCATCGGTGTCAAGGCTCGCGGCTGCTCCGGAATGTCCTACACCCTCGATTACGCCGACGCCCGCGAACCGGCCGACGAGATGGTCGAAGCGCATGGCGTGACGCTGTTCATCGATCCGAAGGCAACCATGTACATCTTCGGCACGGAAATGGACTTCGTCAGCGATACGCTGAGTTCCGGGTTCGTCTTTCGCAATCCCAACGAAAAGGGCCGCTGCGGCTGCGGTGAATCGTTTCACGTCTGAGCACAACGCGCTATAAGCCGGCCCGGCGGCGGCCGTTCTGGCCGCCCGCATCGGAAATCGAAGACCCATGGCCAAAATGACATTCCTATCCCCAGACGGCGCAGTGCGCTGGGACGTCGAGGCGCCGCTTGGCTTGTCGGTGCTGGAGATCGCGCACCGGAACGATATCGACCTCGAAGGCGCGTGCGAAGGGTCGCTCGCCTGCTCGACCTGTCATGTGATCGTCGATCCGGCCTGGTACGAACAGCTGGATGAGCCGACCGAAGAGGAGGAAGACATGCTCGATCTGGCCTTCGGACTGACGCGCACGTCCCGTCTCGGCTGCCAGATCCGCATGACCGAAGAACTCGACGGCCTGACCGTGACGTTGCCGGGTGGCAGCCGCAATATGATGAGCGAGAGCTGAGCTGCGGTGACCGCAACGGAGGCGAACGCCCGCGCCCGATGACCACGGCATCGTTGTTCGAGCGTTTGCGCGCGGCCGCCGCCGCCGAATGGCGCGCCTACACCAACCATCCGTTCGTTCAGGGGATCGCCGCAGGCACACTGCCGCAGGCGTGCTTCACCCACTACCTGACGCAGGACTACCTGTTCCTCGTGCAGTTTGCCCGCGCCTACGGTCTCGCCGCGTTCAAGGGCGAGACGCTGGCCGACATCCGCGCGGCGGCGGCGGCCCTCACCGCCATCGTCGAGACCGAGCTGCCCATGCATATCGCCTATTGCCGCGATTGGGGCTTGCGTGAGCCCGATCTGGAAGCGACGCACGAAGCGAAGGAAACGCTGGCCTACACCCGCTTCGTGCTCGATCGCGGTCTCGCCGGTGACCTCCTCGATCTGCTGGTGGCACTGGCGCCGTGCGTCATCGGCTACGGCGAGATCGGCCGGGCGCTCGCCGCCGATCCCGCGACCCGCCGCACCGGCAATCCCTATGACGCGTGGATTGCGACATACGCAGGCGAAGACTACCAGCGGGTGGCGGCGGCCCACGCCGCGCAGATGGATACGCTGGCAGGGCAGCGGGAAACCGCCGGCCGCTGGCCGTCGCTGCTCGCCAGCTTCCGGACGGCCACGCGCCTGGAAACCGATTTCTGGTCGATGGGCCTCAATCCGCCGCCACTGGCATGAGCGGCGCCGCGGCGCGCGCCTCAATCATCATCGGTTGCCAGCATCACCTCGGTAGCCTTGACGACGGCGTAGACCTTCGCACCGGGCGCCATCGCCAGTTCCTTGACCGATTCGGCGGTGACGATGGCGGTGACCACGTGACCGCCGCCGATGTCCACCTTGACGCTCGCCATGATCGGACCGGCGTTGACATCAATGACAGTCCCTTTCAAAGCATTGCGCGCGCTGATCTTCATGCCCACCTCCTCGCTGTTCGTTGCCGGCCAACCTATGCAAAACCGCTGCCGCAATATGGCGAGTCTGTCCTGAAATGCCAGCCTTGGACATGAGCACCTGGGGCATCGAGCGTCCCGCACATGCAACGCGCGTCGTCGTCGCCATGTCCGGCGGTGTCGACAGCTCGGTGACGGCGGCGCTCCTCGTCGCAGCCGGTTTCGATGTCGTCGGCGTGACGCTGCAGCTCTACGACCATGGCGCGGCCACGGGCCGGCCGGGGAGTTGCTGCGCCGGACAGGATATCCACGATGCCCGCCGCGTCGCCGACCGCCTCGACATTCCTCACTACGTGCTCGACTACGAGGCGCGCTTCCGTGACGCCGTCATTGCCGATTTCGCCGCCGATTATGCCGCGGGCCGAACGCCGATCCCCTGCGTGCGCTGCAATCAGCGAATCAAGTTCTCCGAGCTCCTCGAAACCGCGCTGGCGCTGGAGGCCGACGTCCTCGCCACCGGACACTACGTCCGTTGGGAATCGGGAGCGCACGGGCCGGAACTGCACGTCGCCGCCGATGCAATCCGCGATCAGAGCTATTTCCTGTTCGCCACGACGCGAAGCCAGCTGGCGCGCCTGCGGTTTCCGCTGGGCGGGCTGGACAAGGAGGAAGCGCGGCGCCTCGCCGCCCGCTTCGGCCTCGCCGTGGCCTCGAAGGCGGACAGCCAGGACATCTGCTTCGTGCCGTCGGGGCGCTACACCGACATCGTCAAGAGGCTTCGGCCGGATGCCATGGTGGCGGGCGAGATTGTCGACGAGGCGGGGCGGGTGCTGGGCCGGCACGGAGGCATCGGCCTGTTTACGGTCGGCCAGCGCCGTGGCCTGGGCTTGAGCGGCGATGAGCCGCTGTTCGTTCTGCGCCTCGAACCGGCGACGGCACGGGTGGTCGTTGGTCCGAAGCCCGCATTGGCGCGATCGCGGCTGACCGTGCGCGAGGTCAACTGGCTCGGCGATTCGCCGCTGGATGGCGCCACCCGCGCAGTGAGCGTCAAGCTGCGCTCGGCCATGACGCCGGTCGCCGCCCGCGTCAGCGGACGCGGCGACGACAGCGGCGTGGCGGAGGTCGAGCTGATCGAGCCCTACCCCGGAGTGGCGCCGGGCCAGTCCTGCGTTTTTTACGATGGCAGCCGGCTGCTTGGCGGTGGTTGGATCTGCCGCGATGGCGAGGTCTGAGGGCGTTAGCCGCGAACCGGTCGGGTTCAGTCGTCGATGTGGGACTCGCTTCGGGTGAGGCGCGAGAGTTCGGCAAGATCGTGGTCATCGAGGTCGGCGAGGTCATGAAACGCGCGCGCCCAGTCGTCGATATCGTCCCAGCGATGCTGGCAGACGTTGCGGTGAATGCGGCGCATCTGCGGCCTTTCCATCGTCGGTGCTCCCCTGTGCCGTTTCCTGAGTTACAGCCGCAGGTTAGCAAGGGCTGGCGGTCGATGCAAGATAAAATTCCTTTTATAGGTTTTATAGCCGTTGATCGGCTTTAGAGTCCTGGCCGTCGGTGCCGCCGCTGGCGTTCTTGCCCTCTCTGGTTGCGCCGCGTTCCGAGGCGTTCAACCCACCAACCTGAGTGGGATCGCCAGCGGCATGTCCCGCACGGAAGTGGAAGCAAAGGTGGGCGCGCCAAGAACGGAACGGGCGCTCGCCTGTGGGTCGGTGGCCGTTTACACCTTCGATCGCGGCCGCAAGGCTTACCAATCCAACATCGACGTGGCCGGCGCCCATCCCGCGGCCCCGATTTTGGCAGGACTGATTTCCCATCCTTTCCTCGTCGCCGGGCAGCGGGGAGAACTCGACGTGGTTTACGGTCCGGACGGGCGGGTCCTCCACTACGCTCCCGGCCGGCAGACCGACTGGCCGCGGGCGGCAGCCGAAAACGGCCTTGCCGACGACCGGCCGACACCTGACGTGCTGGCGCGGCGCTACTATCAGGCCGGCATGGCGGCGATGCCAGACGCCGCCGGCTGGGGCTGCCTGTGCCTCGCGGCGCACCTCGGCAATGCCGATGCCCAGCGCCAGATGGCGAGATCCTATCGTTACGGCTCAACGCCCGTCAGCACCGACGCGGTTGCGGCCCTCACCTGGTCGCTGATCGCCGACGGGCAGGGCGGCGGCTCGCCGGAGACGGCGGCGATCGCCGCCACCCTGTCGGAGTCCGAGGTGGCCGCAGCCCATGCCAGCGTCGCCACCTGGCAGCCGGATACGGCAGCGTGCCGGCGCACCGTCGATGCGGTCCGCGATCGCTCGCCGCCGCCATGAGCGGGCAAGGACGTCTACTCGGCGGCGCGCGCCGCTTCCAGCTCTCGCGCCGCTTCCTCGGCGTGCTGCAGCGCTTCGCGCGCTTCCGCCACCTCCTGCTGGCGCGCCCACATCGCCGCATAGCGGCCACCCTGCGCCAGCAACTGATGATGGCGCCCGCGTTCCAGCACGCGGCCGCCTTCGAGGACGAGGATTTCGTCCGCCTCGACCACCGTGGACAGCCGGTGCGCCACCACCAGTGTCGTCCGGCCGGCGGATACCTCCTTCAGCGACGCCTGGATCTCCTTTTCCGTGTGCGTATCGAGGGCGGAGGTGGCCTCGTCGAAGACCAGGATGCGCGGATCCTTCAAGATCGTCCGGGCGATGGCCACGCGCTGCTTCTCGCCACCCGATAGTTTCAAGCCACGCTCACCCACCAGCGTCTCGTAACCGTCGGGCAGGCTGGCAATGAACGCGTCGATCCGGGCCAGTCGCGCCGCCCGGACGATGTCGTCGCGGCTGGCACCCGGCCGGCCGTAGGCGATGTTGTATTCGATCGTATCGTTGAACAGCACCGTATCTTGCGGAACGATGCCGATGGCGGCGCGCAGGCTGGATTGCGTCGCCGTGGCGATGTTCTGCCCGTCGATGCGGATGGTGCCGCCGGCAAGGTCATAGAACCGGTACAACAACCGGGAGATCGTCGACTTGCCGGCACCGCTGGCGCCGACGATGGCGAGCGTGTGGCCGGGCTGGATGGTGAAGCTGACATTGTGCAGCACCGGCCGGCGCGAATCGTAGGCAAACGAGACGTCCTCGAAGGCGATGTGACCGGCGGCGACCGGGAGATCGGCGGCGCCCGGGGCATCCTCGACTTCCGGAACGATGGCCAGCAGACCGAACATCTGCTCCATGTCGGTGAGCGATTGCTTGATTTCCCGGTAGACGAAGCCCAGGAAATTCAGCGGCAGGTAGAGCTGGATGAGGTAGGCGTTAACCATCACGAAGTCGCCGATCGACAAGGTCCCGGCGGCGACGCCATGGCCCGCCATGATCATGATGACGACGAGGCCGAAGGCGATGATGCCGCCTTGCCCGATGTTGAGCAGGCTGAGCGTGACCTTGCTCTTGACCGCAGCCGTCTCGTATGCGGCAAGTGCGCCATCGAAGCGCCGCGCCTCGTGGTCCTCGTTGCCGAAGTACTTGACCGTTTCGTAGTTGAGCAGGCTGTCGATAGCCTTGGCGTAGGCTTCGGTGTCACTGCGGTTCATGTCGCGGCGGAACTTGGTCCGCCACTCGGTGACGCCGACGGTCCAGGCGATGTAGCCGGCGATGCAGCCGAAGGTCACCGCTGCGTAGACCCAGCCCACCAGCGCCCACAAGATGCCGCAAACCAGCAGGATCTCCAGCAGCGTCGGCAGGATGTTGAACAGCATGAAGGCGAGCAGGAACTCGATGCCCTTGCTGCCCCGCTCGATCGCCCGGCTGACCGCGCCGGTCCGGCGGTCGAGATGAAAGCGCAGGCTGAGCCGGTGCAGATGGCGAAAGACGTTGAGTCCCACCGTGCGGATCGCCCGCTGCGCCACTTTCGCGAACACCGCATCCCGCAGTTCGCCGAAGGTTTGGGACAGCACGCGGGCCATGCCATAGGCGATGAGGATCGCTGTCGGCACGATGACCAGCGCCCCCGTCTCGCTGGGGGTCAGGGAGTCAACCGCATTGCGGTACAGCAGCGGCACGACGACGTTGGCGCCTTTGGCGGCAATCAGGAAAATGACCGCGGCGACAACGCGCAGCCGCAGTTCCGGCGCGTCGCGCGGCCAGAGGTAGGGCAGCAGGGTGCCGATGGTGCGAAAGTCGCCGCGCCGCTCGGGTGCCTCGCCGGAGGTGTCTCGGTCGCGCCTTCGCATGGCTTTCCTTCAGACAGACGCCGCGCGGCGGTTTCAGCGGCTCCTCGCCCGTTCATTGCGCGCGCGCCCGATCTCACTACATACACGGGGATGCCCGGTTGACAAGGCGAGGATGTCCCCATGCCGAATCGGACGACGACGCGGCGCACGTTCCTTGGCGGCTGTCTGGCCGGAGCCTCCCTTGCCGCCGTGCTTGCCGATCCCGAGCGGGCGCGGGCGGCCGCCGCGGCGACACGGCCGGTGAGCCTCACGCTGGCGGACGGACGAACGGTCAGCGCCGCGCTCGCCACACCGTCCGGTACGCTGCCAACCGGCGGCATCATTCTCATCCACGAATGGTGGGGTCTGAACGATCAGATCCGCAGCGTCGCCACCGCTCTTGCCGAAGAAGGCTACACGGCGCTGGCCGTCGATCTCTACGATGGCCAGACCGCGTCCGACCGAGATGGCGCGATGGCGCTGATGAAGGCGGTCGACACCACCGCCGCAACCCTGACGCTGGTTTCCTGGCTCGATTGGCTGAAGACGCAGCCACGCGCGTCGGGCAAACTGGCGACGCTGGGCTGGTGCTTTGGCGGCGGCTGGTCGCTGAACGCCGCCATTGCCAGCCCGGTGGACGGCACCATCGTCTACTATGGGCGTGTCGATCGGCCGGCGGAGCAACTGAAGCGGCTGAAAGGACCGGTGCTCGGTCATTTCGCCACCCGCGATGCGTCCATCACCCGCGATGTCGTCGAACGCTTCGAAGCCGGCATGCGCGAAGCCGGACGGCCATACACGATCTATTGGTACGATGCCGATCACGCGTTCGCCAACCCGACCGGCAGCCGTTTTGACGCCGAAGACGCTCAGCTGGCGTGGACCCGCAGCCTCGATTTTCTCCGCGACACCCTCAAGGCCTGAGCATCGGCACGACGTGGGCTACCCGCCGCTGGCCGTCTCGGGCGCCGGTGTAACAGCACCGCTCGCTCAGGCCGGCGCCCGCACGAGTTCAACCGCGTCGTTGCCGCGGCCGTCAAAGGTCAGACGGATGCGCTCGCCCGAGAGGCGGCTGACGCGGCCCAGAAACTGACCGACGCCGTGCAACTTGAGCGTTACCGGCTCGCCCAAACCCGGCATGGTCGGGATGCGCACATGCAAGCCGGCAATCCAGTAGGGGCCGATGCGGCCATTCAACACGAAGCGTTCGCCGCCGCCGCCGCGGCCACTCTCGACAATGGTGGGTTCAAGCTTGCCAGCCGGCGTTTCCGCCGGCTTTCCGAGCTTGCATGCGTTACCGAACATCGCCGGCCTCCGAGACTTCTGTCCCTGCTCTACACTCGCGATGCTAGCAAAAACAGGTAAACCAATGTGTGACGGCGTTCACTGACCCGTCGCGGGCGCTCGCAGGTGTGGCGCATACGCCACGATCGGCGGTGGCCATCAACGAAGGCTTTACTCGGCGGCGTCAAACTGACGTCGGGTCTCAGGCGCGGGCGTGCTCCCGGCGCCCGCGGCGGCCAGCGACGGAGGAAAGCCGAGGTGACAATGACGCCGACTGGCGACGAGCAGCCCCCGCAATCGGGGGAAAGCGTCCGCCTCGCCGCCGTGTTCGCTGATATCGCAGCGATCGCCGAACGGCTGCGCGCTCAGACCGGGTTGGCCGCCGCCGAAACCGAACGCACATCCCTCGGCGTCATCGATAGCCTGAAGTCCCTGGAACCGCGTCTGGCCGCGCTGCGCTGTTTGCTGGCTGACAGCCCAGCGCCGCTGTCCGCTGCCATCGATCATCTGCAAGCGATCAGCGATGTGATCGACAACACCTGCGCGATGGTGCTGATCCAGGATTTTGTGCGCCAGCGGCTGGGGGCGGTCGCCGCCGCTCTGACCGGATTGCACGGCGAGTGCCACGAACGGGCGGTTCAATCCGGCGGCGGGGCCGACGTGGCGTTAGCGGGCGCCGGCGCCATGCCTTTGCCGCAACAGCCGGGCGCACCGCACCTCGGCGACGGGGCGAGCCCGTTGGCCCACATTGCC
Organism: Rhodospirillales bacterium; assembly: GCA_025458035.1. GTDB lineage: Bacteria > Pseudomonadota > Alphaproteobacteria > Rhodospirillales > Defluviicoccaceae > Defluviicoccus. Next base: position 7,508 of record JALOTH010000051.1, on the reverse strand, counting down.
CATCGCTTCGATGCGATTTCGGTGACGCGCCGCCCGGTACAGTCCCTGACCGCCGCTGTGTCGCCGTGACAGGCCACGCACCACGGCGTACCCGTTCGATGGATGGAGCGCCACCTTCCGCCCGTAAGGAAAACCGGAGATGATGAGCCCTCGCCCGTCGCCGCGAGCGTGGTGCCGCGTGCTGCTGATCGCCGCGATGATGATCGTCGGCTACGGCGGGATGCCGCACGCCATCGCCGCCGATCCGCCCGCCAACAAACCCGCGACCCCTTCAGCGGTGGCAAGAGCGCCGGGCTTCTCGCTCAAGGAGCGGGCACCCGCCAGGGCGACGATCTCGTTGAACTGCGAAAAGGTCATCACCTTGTCGACGGGCTCCGGCCGCGGCACCTGCTCGATCAATCCCGCGGACGGCTCCGGCCGTTGCGACGATGGTGACGGAAATGCCGCCGCGGCAACCTGCCAAAGCTGCCGGAGGACGACGGGCGCCGGCTCCTGCCTGATTCACTGACGATCCACGGACGGGCCACGGACGGGCGAGGTGCCAGCGCCCCGTGACCGGGGCGCTGGCTTTCACGACGGCCGCGGCGGGGTCCGCCGCACCGTTTACAGGAAATAGTCGTCGGCCACGGGCACGGTCGGGTCGAACATCTCCGCAGCAAAGACGCCCTCATTCACCGTGGCGGCGCTGGCCGCCGCTGAACGGGACGACTCGATCACCAGCGTATAGGTCCCGACAGTGGTTTCATCACCGCTGCCGATCCCGCTGCCCGCGACGTTGGGGTTGTAGTTGATGTTCACGTAACTGCTGACCCCGACGTAGTAGGTTCCGGCCGTCGGCGCCGTAAAGAAGATGGCGGGATCCCTGCCCCTGGCATTGTCGTTGAAAGCGAGCTGCGTGCCGCCGCCGTCGAACAGCCGTAAGTAGGAGTCGAACTCCGACGCGATCGCGGTATTGACGCGGATGGACAACTGTTCGCCCGCTGACAGCTGCAATGCAAACAGGTCGACGTCCTTGACCGTTGTCGTCGTGTTGTCGCCGATGGCGGCGCCGAACGAAAAGACGTTCCCGCCAAAGACCACCGGCGTTGCCTGCGCCAGCGTATCATTGGGTTCCCCCGGAGCCGGCGGCGGCGGGGTGATCGGGCGCCGCGTACTGACGACGAGGTCATAATTGCCAGTGCTGCCGGCGACGCCGCTGGCCTGGACGAAGGGGTTATAGGCAACGTTGGCAAAGCCGCTGACGCCGACGTAGTAGATACCGTCGGCGCCGGCTGTCCACGACAAGATGGGATCTTTGTCGACGGGCGAGCGGTCGTTGTTCGCGGCGAGTTCGACGCCGTCGGCATCGAACAATCTCAAGTATCCATCGAACCCGGGGCTTTTGCCGTCCACGTCAAGGCTGAGCAGCCACCCCTTCGTCAGCTCGATCTTGAAAAGGTCGACATCCTTCGCCAGCGTGTCCGGATTGTCGCCGATCGTCGCGTTGAGGGTGACCGTCCCCTCACTCGACGGGGCAATTCCCACGGATTTTGACGCGCCGAGGACATCGTTGGGCTCGCCACCCGACAACGGCGATCCGGTCGTCACGACCAGCGTGTAGCTGCCCCCCTGGCCAGCCTGACCGGACCCGGCGACGGTCGGATCGTAGCTGTAATTCGAAAAGCCGCTGACACCGACGTAGTAGGTGGCATCCGCATCGGCGGTTATGCGGAGAAATGGATCGGAACCGGGGCCGCTGTCATCGTCGAACGCCAGAACCTGCACTTCGCTGGTCACTGGGTTCAGTTTGAACAAGCGCAGGCCCGTGTCCAGGTCATTTTTGCCGAACACCTGCATCGACATCTGCCAGCCCGATAGCAGGTCGATCTTATAAAGGTCGACGTCGGCGGTTCCCGTAGCCGGATTATCCCCGAGCACGCCGTTGAAGCTGAACGTGTCTTCAACGCTGGGTAGGATGCCGATGGGCGTCGCTCTCGCCAGCGTGTCGTTGGGCTCGCCGTTGGGCAGCGGCGGCGGTGGCGGGGTGGTCTTGAACGTAATGTCATAGCTGCCGGTACTGCCGGGAGCGCCGCTGCCCGCCTTATCCACGTCATAGATCTGATTGAGGGCACCGCTGACGCCGACGTAGTAGGTGCCCTGAACCGTCGGCACGAAGGAGAGGAACGGATCCTTGTTCGTGCCCGAGCGGTCGTTGTTAATCGCCAACTGCTGGCCGTTCGCGTCGAACAGCCGCAGCAATCCATCGAAGCTGGAACCCACGCTGCTGACGTCGATTTGGACTTCCCGCTTGGCCTCGACGAAATTGCTGGCGACGAAAATCTCATAGAGATCAACGTCGCGGGCTTTCGTCAGGGGATTGTCGCCGATCGTCCCGGAGCGCGTCACGGTAACCGCGGTACTGCCGCTGGTGGCGAGGTTGACGTCGGTGGCTTCAGCGCGTGTGTCGTTGGGCTCCGCCGTTCCGAACAACAGCGCCTTGGTCGTCACCTGAAGCTGGTAGGTGCCGAGGCTGCCGGCGATGCCGCTGCCGGCGACGAGCGGATTGTAGTTCAGATTGGAAAAGCCGCTGACCCCGATGTAATAGGTGCCGCCCGCAGGAGCGACCCACGTCAAGGCGGGATCGGGGGTGGTGCCGCTGTCGTCATCGCGGGTCAGTTCGACGCCCTTATCATTGAACACCCGAAGAAAGCCGTCGAAGCCCAATCCTTTGCCGAAAACATCGATGCCGACTTCCCAGGCGGCCGTCGTTCCCGAAGGATCATTCAGGACAATCTTGAACAGATCGACGTCCTTGTTGAAGGTGACCGGGTTATCGCCGACCGCCCCGCTGAACTTGAAAGTCCCCTCGGTTCCGGGGTCAATGGCAATCAGGTTCGCGGTCGCCAGCGTATCGTTCGATTCCCCTGGCCCCGGCGGTGGCAGCTGGACACCAACGAAATCGTCGATGGTGAATTCGCTGGCATTCGTATTGGTGACAAAGACCCGCCAGTCGGCGGTCCCGTCGCCGTTGGCATCGATCGAGACGCGCGTGTGCGCATTGACCTGATCGACGCGAAGCTCGCTCCGACCCGTCCCGGTGAACGCGGCGGTGCTCAAGAAGGTGAAGGTGCCCAGGGCGCTGATGTCGATCACATCGCCAGGGGCGGAGCCGACGCCGTCGAAGCCGAAGATCGTATCGGCGCCGCCCACCGGCGCGTCGCTCAGCGCCTCATAGAAGAACGTATCGTTACCCGGGCCGCCAACCAGCGAGTCGGGACCGTTGCCGCCGATGAGAACATCATCGCCTTCGCCGCCCCGCAGCTGGTCCTTGCCACCGAGTCCGACCAGCGTGTCGTTGCCGCCAAGACCATAAATCACATTGCCGTCGTTGTTGCCGGCGAGTGCTTCAGGTTCTTCGGTGCCAATCAATAAAAGATTGGTTCCAGCGCTGGCGCTCCGCAGCTTTGGCGCTTGCCAGACCTCGAAGAGAGCCTCGTCACTTCCCGTGTCCAGCAGATTCTTTTCCGACCTCGTGGTCATGACTGACCCCTATCTCCCGCTTTATTGTAAATTGCCGCACGCCCTTTATCGCGCGGCTGGCGTCGATCCCGCGATGCCGCAACCATAGTAATGGAGAGGCCAGTCTCATTCAATTGTGGTTTTGCGCAAGAGCGTATCTCGAGGTTGCAATACCCCTGATGCGGGTGAAATCGATCGGCGGCGCGCGCTATCGGTCCCGCGTCCAAGCGGAGAGCGCCCGCAATTGTGGACTTTTCTTGACCATGTGGGCTTCCATGCGGCGAAGTACGTTGTCGAGAACGGTCACGCCTTCGGCGATGAACGGCCCTTTGTTCAGCATCACGCATTCCGCTCGGTTGCCCATCGCCGCATCGGTGAACTCGCCGCGCGACGGCATGCCGCGCTTGACCAGGCTTTCCAGCACTTGCGTCGCCCAGATCACCGGCACGTAGGCGGACTCGCAGACCCACAGAATTTCTTCCTGGACCTCCGACATCCGCTCATAGCCGATCTCCACGGCGAGATCGCCACGGGCGATCATCACCGCGAACGGATTGCCGCCCGCGCCCTGGACGATGATCTCCGGCAGGTTGCTGAAGCCGAGCTGCGTTTCGATCTTGGCAACGATGCCGATGGGTGGGCGGCCGGCGCGGCGCTTCGCCAACTCGCCCTGCAGCAGCGCCACGTCTCCGGGGCGCTGCACGAAGGAATATCCGACCATGTCGGCGTTGGCGGCAACGAAATCGAGGTCGTTCAAGTCGTCGGCGGTGAGCGGAGAGACCTCGATCGGCGTGCCGGGGAAATTGATGCCCTTCTGCGTCTCCAGCGGTTGACCGTCCGGGGGTGTGCGGGTGACGGCGACAACGAGGCCTTCGGCGCGCACTTCCTCGACCATGCCGACGATGAGGCCGTCCTTGATCGACACCTTGGCGCCCGCCCTCACCTGCTGCAGCACCTCCGGCATCGCACAATTGGCCTGAAACGGAAATGCCTCGTCCGCCTTCGGTTTGTCGAAGGCCAGCAGGATCGTGTCGCCGGCCCGCACCACCTTGCGATCCTTCGGTGTGATCACGTCACGGGTGCGGATCTTCGGACCCTGCAAATCCATCAGGATCGGGCAACGGCGTCCGAATTCCTCGCCGACGCTGCGGATGTTCTCGATCATCTGCTTCCAGGCTTTGGCACCGTCATGCGCGGTGTTGATCCGCGCCGCGTCCATGCCGGCCTTGAACAGGTCGCGAATGTGATCGATGTTTTTGCCCGTCTTTGCCCCCATCGTGACCATGATGCGGGTGGCCCGCCCCGCCACCGCCGGTCCGAACAGCACGTCGGTATGCAGGGCCAATTCCCGTTCGCCGCGGTAATAGTCCGCCGGCGCCGGCCGACGCACCGGTCCGGGATCGCCCCCGCGCAGAAGGTGCAGGTTGGCGATCACCGCATCCAGCGTCGGCAGCACCCGGCTCTCACTGCGGCCGAGTCCCGACAAGCCCAAGGCGACCAGCTGGCGCTGCAACTGCCGCAGGTCCAACTCGCGGAACGCCAGGTAATGCGCGAGATTGGCGGCACCGGGGTCAAACGCGCTGCGATGCAGAATCGGCTGCCACTGCCGGAAAATCGCCGCACCTTGCGTTAACACGTGGTCGCGAACGCTCTCCACCTCGTTGAGAAGATCCTCGGGGCTGTCTCCCAGCATCGGTTGCGTCCCTTCTGCCCGTTGTGCCACTTGCTATGATGGAATTGCGTCGACGCGGGATGATGCGGACCGGCGGAAGACGCGGCAATTGACAGAAATGTGACAGCCGTCACGGCAGCAAGCGCGGGAGCGACAGATGGGCACAATCAGTCCGGCACAACGGCTGCGCCGAGCGCTCGACGGCGGCAAACTGCTGGTCATGCCGTGCTGTTTCGATGCCCTTTCGGCGCGGCTGATCGAGGCCGCCGGCTTCCCGGTGACGTTCATGAGCGGCTTTGCGGTATCGGCGGCGCGCCTCGGCCTGCCGGATACCGGCCTCATGTCATACGGCGAGATGGTGGCGCAGGCCCGCGACATCTGTGCCGCGGTGTCGATCCCGGTGCTCGCCGATGGCGACACGGGATACGGCAACGCCATGAACGTGCGGCGCACCGTCGACGGCTATGCACGGGCGGGCTGTGCGGCGGTGATGATCGAAGACCAGGTGGCGCCAAAGCGCTGCGGTCACACCCGCGGCAAAGCGGTCGTCGATCGCGGCGAGGCACTGGCCCGCGTCCGCGCCGCCGTCGAGGCCCGCGACGAGGGCGCCGATATCCTCATTCTGGCACGCACCGACGCGCGGGCGACCCATGGGCTCGCCGAGGCGATCTGGCGCGGGCAGGCCTTTGCCGACCTTGGCGCCGACATCCTGTTCGTGGAGGCGCCGGAGAGCGAGGCGGAGATGGCCGAAATCTGCCGCTGCGTGCCGGGCCGCCAACTGGCCAACATGCTGGAGGGCGGCATCACGCCGCTGCTCGATCCGGCGCGTATCGAAGCGCTCGGCTTCGCCCTCGTCGCCTACCCGTTGACACTGTTGAACGTGGCGATCGCGGCGATGCAGGCGGCGCTCGCCAGCATGGCCGCGGGGCGGCATCCGACCAATGGCCTGCTGCCGTTTGCGGAGATTCGCCGCATTGTCGGCTTTGACGATTATGAACGACTGGCGGCGCGCTATTCCACCCATTCGGCCCATGCGAAAAACGAATAGCCGCCTCGACAATTCGGCTCAGTTGCGCGAGCGAAGCCCGCGATCGCTGTATTGCAGCTCGGACGGCGTGCGTGGTCGTGCTTCTTCCATAACGAACCTGTCCCAGAGTGCTTCCTTCCATGCCGACGAAAGGATCGCACCATGAAACCGAGAGATCAAACCCCAATCCCGATGACATGGCCTCGCGGCGTCTACGCTCTCGAAAACAGGACGTGGTCTTGTTCGTTTCGCGTGCCGATATCAGTGCTCGTAAAGCCTTGCGTCGCCAGCACGTTGTAAATCGCAGCGCGCTGCCCAGGCTTGTATGCTTGATTATGCATCTCCATTGCCAATAGTTTGATGGAGTTGGGAACCACGGGCCCTTCTACGAACACTGCGTACTCCAATCCCTCGATGTCGACGAACATCGAATCGACAATTGAAAAAATCGGATGGTTCAAGTCAACACAAAGAATTTTTTCCAACCTGTCCATGCGGCCACGATGACCCAGGACAGTCGGCGTATGCCCAAGATGGCCAGAATGCACAATTTCAATGACCCCGGCTCGTGATGACAGACCCAAACGCAAAGGAATAACATTAACTACGTCGTTTCGGATTACATGATCTGTCAGCGCATCAAAGACGCACCCGACCGGCTCAAATGCATAAACCAACCCATTTTCAGAGAGTCGAATTGGTTGTAAGCCGTATGAAGCGCCAATGTACGCCATGGAAGTCCATGACATACCCAGCAGCTTCTGAATAAGCGCGTCTTCCCTGGCACCGAAGTATTGACGATGGGACATCGTACCATATGCAGTAACAGAATAAGACTTGCCAATAAAATCTACGTGCAAATTTTTTGGGTACTCAAACGAGTTTGATATGCGTTTGGCTCTACGCCGAATTGCTTGCTTAAGCCTATGTGCAACGTTCATTTTCGCGAACTGAAAAAATCTTAATCGTATTGGCGATAAGCGGATATCTCGAGTTGGTCAAAGCAACCGGGCGCTTGATCCCAGGCTGAAAATTAAAGACCCAAGAAACCTTACGCAAGATTTTTTCTGAATGAGCTAGTGGTTCAAATCTGACGTTTGAGTCCGGCGGGGGATTCCGCCGCGGTCCCAGATGTGCGAGTCTGGGGCATGCGCCCTGGTGTCTCGATCAAGCTGGCCGATGTGGACCGTGAGCGATTGGACGGGATCCTCCGCAATCGGAACAGCCCCCAGAAGCACGTCTGGCGTGCGCGGATCGTGCTTCTGACCGCCGCCGGTCTCGGAACCCATGCGATCATGCGCGAGACCGGCA
>JALOTH010000154.1 GCA_025458035.1 Rhodospirillales bacterium | reverse complement strand
ATAAAGAATTGGAGCGCAAGGGCTTGGCCTAATGTAGGTGGTCCCGGCAGCTTAACCGAGTGTTAGGCCAAGAAGGCCATTCGGGAGTCGGATGTGACCGATCGCTGGTACTTCGCCTACGGCAGTAACCTCTCAACGGAGCAGAAGGAGTCTCGCACCGGCCCTATCAGAGAGGCGAGGCGAGCTCGCCTCGACGGGTACCACATCTCCTTCAACAAGCGGAGCGGGGATGGGACAGGCAAGGCAAACATCGTCCCGGATGCGAGCGGGACAGTCTGGGGTGTCGTCTACCGATGCAGTCCGGATGCCCTTTGCGACATGGACCGTCACGAGGGAGTCTGGGACGGTCACTATGCTCGACGAGAGGTTCGCGTCCGAGTCGATGCTGGCGATGAACTGGATGCGATTGCGTACGTTGCCGGCGATTCGTTCGTTGATAGCTCGTGCCTCCCGAGCAAGAAGTATTTGGAGACGATTCTTCGGGGAGCACGACGGCATGGCCTACCCGATGACTATATCCGCGAGATCGAAAGGGCGGCGCAAGGACATGCTGGAGACCCGCAAGTGTAGCCTGGATGGAGCGTCAGCGAAATCCAGGTTTTGATGCCGCGAGGGAAGTTCCCGCATTCCGCTTCGCTCCATGCGGGCGACCGGTCGCGCCGGAAATCAAAGCGGATGCCGATCAAACCGCCGTCTCAACAGTATCAGTTGGGATCAGCCGGCGGCGTAGATGGCCGGACGGTATTGTGGCGGCGGGATCGGCAGGTTTTCTGCGGCGGCGACATCGAGCCAGGCGGCCATCGCCTGCTGGACTTCGGCAAGCGCTTCTTCCGGCGTGTCGCCCATCGCCGAACAACTTTTCAGATCAGGGACGTCGGCGATCCAACAGCCATCGGCCGCAGACCAAAAGAGATTGATGTGGTAGTGGCTCATTGCTCTTCTTCCATCGTCAGTCCGTACTCTTCGACCATCGCCATGAATTGTGCGAGCTGATATCGCTTCGCCTCACCGCCGCGCGGCTGGATGCTCAGTGGCCGCTTTGCCCTCGGATGAACATAGATGTGGTGGCTGCCGCTGGTTCGCTTATGAGCGAAGCCAAACGCCAGCAGCAACCGTGCGAAGTCGTCGAACGGCAGCGTGCGCCCACCGGCGAGAAGGGCTTCCCACGTTTTCCGCGGCCTCATGGCACGTACGCGACCCCATTCACGCCCCTTGGGACACCGCTTTGTATGATAATGCAGAAACGACTACGACAGGACCTCGAATCGACGCACCTGCGATGAAGCGGTCCGGCCGGCGGCTCCGAGGGCGGCGACGGCGGGCGCGGTTGCCGGGCCGGGCGGCTGACTGAGGGGGGCTGGCCCGAAAAGCATTACTTTACGTAGGGGCGTTTCTGTGATCCACCTTGCCCGCACGCTTGAGGAGACGCCGCAATGCTGCCGGAATGGGTCGTCCCCGCCAACTACCTCATCCGCATGGCCGACGGCACGGTCAAGCAGTTCAACCCGTTCAACGGCACCGAGGTGTGGACAGTGCCGGGGCGCGGCCACCGCCCGCTCGGCGCGGCGCTCGCCCCCGGCCAGCCCCTCGATGCCCGGACGAGGACCGCCGCCTGCGCCTTCTGCGAGACGCGGCTGAAGGAAACGCCGCCGGAAAAGGCGCGGCTGATCAGGACGGACGACGGCTATCAGACACTGCGCCACGTGCATGCCGAGGACATGTTCGAGACGGCGGCGGAGTTCCGCCGGGTGCCGAACCTGTTCGAGATCGTGTCCTTCGACTACTGGCAGAAGAACTTCGATTTCCGCCTGACGGAAGCGGTGCAGTCCCGCAAGCACGCCTATCTGTCCACCGCCGCCGGGCGCCAGCATGTGCTCGCGGTGATCGAGGCGCGCCTGCGCCTGTCCGGCCACGACGAAGCAGCGGTAAAGGCGATGGCGGAGGATGACAAGCTGGCGCTGGCCAACGCCTTCTTCGGCGGCGGCCATGAGCTGATCATCTACCGCAAGCATTTCGTCGACGGCGCCAAGCACGACAACGAACTCGCCTCCTCCGGCACGATGACGCCGGATGAGCACTACCAGTACATGCGGTTCACCATCGAGGCGATCCGCGATATTTATCTCTCGAACCGTTACGTGCGCTACGTCGCGGTATTCCAGAACTGGCTGAAGCCGGCCGGCGCCTCCTTCGATCACCTGCACAAGCAACTGGTCGCCATCGACGAGCGCGGCGTCTCGAAGGAACTGGAGCTGCGCCTGGTCCGCGCCAATCCCAACATCTACAACGAAGCGGCGGTCAACTACGCCGGCTATCGCAACCTCGTCTTTGCCGAAAACGAGCACGCCATCGCCTTCGCCGGCTTCGGCCATCGCTTTCCCACCCTCGAGATCTACTCGAAAAGCGAACGCAGCCAGCCGTGGAACCACTCGCCGGAGGAACTGCGGGCGATGTCGGACATCGTTCACGCCTGCCATGCGGCGATGGGCTCGGACATCCCGTGCAACGAGGAATGGCACTACAAGCCGCCGGAGGCCGATCAGCCGATGCCGTGGCGGGTGCAGATCAAGTGGCGCATCTCCAACCCCGCCGGGTTCGAGGGCGGCACGATGATCTATGTCAACACCATGGATCCGGAAACGCTGCGCGACCGGATGGTGCCGCGGCTGTTCCAGCTGAAGAACGAGGGCCGGATTGTCCCGTTCAAGATCGCCTTCGAGTGCGACTGCGTGCCCAACTGCCTGAAGTACAATCCCGCCGTCCGCCGTCAGGACAGCACCGACCCCGAGTTTCCACCGCTTTCCGGCGAGGCGCGCGCCGACCGACCCTCCGCGCCGTAAAGTCCCCGACACCAGCAAGGATTCCGAGAACGTTCATGGGTGATCTCACCGTCCATTTCCGCAAGCCGGCCCATTGGGCCGCCGCCATCCACATCCATCTGTGGAACACCTCGCCGCGCCCCGCCGGCACCACCTGGCCCGGCACGCCGATGACGCCGGCCGGCGGCGACTGGTACAGCCACACCCTCGCCGGCGTCGACAGCGCCAGCCTGATCTTCAACGACGCCCACAGCCATCAGACCGAGGACCTCCACCGCGCCGCCAGCGGCAGCTATGTCCCCGGCGAGGGCTGGCACGACGGAGCGCCGGGCGATGCCCCGCCGGCGAAGGCAGCGGCCGCGGTGACCGCCGCGCCGGCGCCCCGTCCCGTCATGCCGGCGGACGATCCCCACGACTTCCGCAAGGAAACCATCTACTTCCTGATCACGACGCGCTTCTATGACGGCGATCCCGCCAACAATTTCTTCTGCCGCGACCGCATCAAGTTCAATGCGGCGACGGGGGCGGCGGAAGATCCGCACTGGCGCGGCGATTTCAAGGGCCTGATCGAACGGCTCGACTACATCCGGGACCTGGGCTTTACCGCCATCTGGATCACGCCGCCGATCGAGAACCGCTCCGGCCTCGATTACCACGGCTATCACGGCTACGACTGGACCCGCATCGATCCGCGGCTGGAATCTCCCGGCGCCACCTATCAGGACCTGATCGACGCCGCCCACGCCCGGGGCATCAAGATCATCCAGGACGTGGTGATCAACCATTCCTGCCAGTACGGCATCCGCGGCAAGGTTCACATCGACCACCTGCCGATCAAGTACTACGTGCCGCACGGCGGCCAGCAGGGGCAGGTCCGCCACGGCCCGTATCAGGGCAACCTCGGCAACTATGCGTGGCCGAACCGGGACGATATCGACAACCCGGTGGCGCCCGCCTGGTACCGCGAACGGCACGGCCGCGATCCCGAGGGCATCGAGCCGCTCGTCGATCCCAAAACCGGCGAGACGGTGCCGAAGCCCGGCTATAACCCCGGCCGGTTCTTTGGTGTCGATGCGGGCAGCCTCGATCCCGACTGGTACCACCAGGACGGCTTCATCTGCGGCGGCGACTGGGAAAGCGCCCATCCGCTGCAGGTCAAGCACATCGCCGGCGATTGCATCGACCTCGCGACGCGCCGCCAGAACGTCAAGGACTACCTCATCCAATCCATCAACCGTTACCTCGACATGGGCGTGGATGCCTTGCGCATCGACACCGTCAAGCACGTCGAGCGGGACAACCTGCTCGAATACGTCAACGCCTGGAAAGCGCACAAGCCGGGCGTGTTCGTGTTTGGCGAGAACCTGGTCAAGGGCTACGGCTGGGGCGACATGGGCGGCGGCGACAACGGCCCCTCGCCGATCCGGCCGTGGTGGTACACCCGCCTCGGCCACGATCCGCGCGATCCCAACTCCGGCGGCGATTCCGGGTTTGCCGTGCTCGACTTCGGCCTGTTCTCCACCTTCCGCGACACGCTCAGCCGCGGCACCTTCGGCGGCACGGCGCAGGTGCTCAGCATGGACTGGATCTACGGCGATCCGACGACGCTGGTCACCTTCCTGCAGAACCACGACGTTGGCCCCGACAACGATTTCAAGTACCGCTTCAAGGGCGAGGCGTGGATGGCGGCGGCGGCCTACAACCTGATCTGGACGGCGCGCGGCATTCCCTGCCTCTACTACGGCGAGGAGATCGAGTTCATGAAGGGCGCGCCGCAGGATGTGGAGGGCGAGAAGGACACCCTCGATACGACCGGCCGCGCCTATTTTGGCGATCACCTAACCGATGCCCAGATCGGACAGACGCAGTCCCACCCGCTCTATCAGCACATCCGCCGCCTGAACGCGATCCGCCGCGCCATCCCGGCGCTGCACAAGGCGCCGATGAGCCACGTCGCCGAGTGGGGTAGCGGGATGCGCTTCGTCCGCGACTATGCGAACGGGGCGAGCTATGCCGTCGTCGGCCTTGCCATCGGCTCCGATCAGGACGTTTCCGTCGACGGCGTGCGCTCGGGCCTCTACCGCGATGCGGTCAGCGGCCGCGAGGTCCATGTCGGTGACGGCCGGCTGTCGTTCCGCGTCGCCGCCAACTCCGCCGGCATCTATGTCCTCGACGGCCCCGGCAAGATCGGCGATGACGGCCCGTTCCTGCGCTGACCGGCCCTGCGCGCCCGTGGCACCCCCGCCGCGGGCGGGCTGAAGGGTCAGGCGGACGGAGACACTCGCGGCGTTCGTTTGCCACGAGCGAGAAGCACGGCGGATCGGCATGCGCGAAAGGGCCAAAAATATCGGCGTGTGCCCGAATTATGTTTCGAAAGTCGAGCGGGGGCGGGGGTAGGCTGCCGACTGAAGACAATTTATAGACAATCGCGCCGCGGATCGTCGAGTACGACCCCGACCTGCTCCTAGCGATGGCCGACTGCGTGCCTTCAGATCTCGACCATACTGTCATGCGACATTATCCTGTCGAAATGTCGGTCCTCAGGCGAATGGCCAAGGGCGCATTACGACCCCGGAACGCCACGCCTCCATTACAGAGTACGGATTACCAATGAGCCGGTTCGTTCCGTATCCTGCCGAGGAAGACGTTTCAAGCTCAGGTGTTGCTTCGATGACTGAATCCTCAACCCATCCAATCTGGAAACCCGAAACGGGTATTACGGACATCGAAGGCGATCTGGCAGAACTGAGCGCCTCAGA
>JALOTH010000153.1 GCA_025458035.1 Rhodospirillales bacterium | reverse complement strand
CCGACACCGATTGAGACATTGAAATTGATACCATTCTCCTGCGCCCAATCGTTGACCGCCCGCCGGATACGCCGGGCGATGACCTCGCCGTCTTCAGGCGAGGTTTGCGGCAGGATGAGCAGAAATTCATCGCCGCCGTAGCGCGACACGACATCGACGCTGCGGACGATTTCGCGAATGCGCTCGGCGACGGCGACCAGGACACGGTCTCCGACATGATGCCCGTGCGTATCGTTGACATTCTTGAAGCCATCGAGATCGGCAAAAAGTACGACAGCCTCGCTGCCATGAGCTTTGGACGAGTGGAACAGGTGCATGACGCGCTCGTCGAGGGCCCGCCGGTTGAGCATGCCGGTCAACGCGTCGATGTTGCGCTCATGGGCAAGCCTAGCCCTCGTTCGCTCGATCTTGGCGGTCAACGAATAGGAGTAAAGCACGATGATGACGAAGAACAACAGGAAAAAAATGGCGCTTACCGAGACCATGGCCAGATAATCCGGCAGACGCAGCCAGACGATGAAGATCGAGGCACCAAAACAGCCAATGACGGCTTCGCCGAAGCTTCTGAGGCCATAGCGCATGCCGTTGCCGAGAATGATCATGAGGAAGACCAAAAAGGCGGGCGTGCTGAGCGTGACATCGGCGAGGGCAGAAAAGCTGGCTGCAGCAACATCGATCCACATGGTCAGGTGTTGCCGCCAGGGAACATGCGGCGCACGCCGGGCATGCCACATGAAACCGAGGATTTCGATGGCATACAGGGACATCACTAAATTGACCAGCAACAGGCTCGCCCACGGGCGAATCTGAGCCTCGCCACCGAAATTGAAATAGGCCACGGCCAATCCGCAGAACAACAGGCGAGTCAGGTATTGCGAACGCTGAAGTTCCCAGGTCGGAATATGTTGCATGCCGCGCAACGATGCGACATCGATATTGCTGTCGTGGTTGCGCCGTCGGTCGCCTGTCCGGCGATCCACTCCGCGTCTCTTGTCATTCCCCCTGTCTTGCATCTCCCCTCCCGACTTCGTCCATCGTCAGCCGTTGGCGCGAACCACCTGATGCATGCGTCGGTTACCCGCCAATCGGCTTGAACGGATTTTTATCGAAGTATCATCGGTTACGGAGACTACGTCAAACCCGGATGGAAACCCGGATGGAATCATGCAGTCCGGCTGATTCACGTCTCCGGATTTGTCGATCTGCCGCTCAATGCCACGCTGGAACTCGGGGACCACTTGCTCCGGGGGCGTAAAGGCTTAGCGATTCGATCTGGCGGGCGCACCATGCGGGGCAAACCGCCGGGCCACAAGATGGGCCAGCAAGGCCACGACTGCCGCAACCATACAGAGCCCATGCAACATGCCAAGCGAGATGAGTCCCTGAATTGCATTGCCGGAATTGATCGGCCAGAGGGCGTGGACATCGGCATGCATGATCGAATCCAGGGCCAAGTGCGACAAGGTGCCGATCAGCGCGCTGAGCCAGGCCGTGCTGCGCGGGATGCCCGGCTCGACGGTCAGCCAGCGGGTTTGCCAGCCGAAGGCGAGACGCCGATTCCACCAGACCAGCACTCCCTCCAAGGGCTTCCGGCCGAGCGTTGCAGCAAGCGTGGCAACCCCGATGGCGCCGGGCAGCGTGTGCAGCCATGGGTGCGCCGGGTCGCCGATGAGCAGGAACAGCACAACCGGTTCCAGATCGATCAGCACATTGGCCAGCGCGAAGATCGTCCAACTGAAGTGCCGGGGGGCGATGACCTTGATCAGCGCCCCGGGACCGAAATGAAAAGGAGTGATGGGCATCGTGTGTCTTCAATCAGTCGACGGTGGTCCAGGAAAAGCATCTCCGCCACTGATCTCCGGTCAATGTGACGCGGGGGAGTGGAACGAAGGACGTTGTCCGGGGGCCATCGATGCCATTTCACACCGCGTAGCGACCAAGCTACCATGGCCAGTAACACCATGTTCCCCCGGTTACTTTTACACCCCATTCACCGCAACCGGGCTCCGGGACATAGAGGATTTCGCCGAGGCCGATACCTTCGACGACTGTGAGGCGCCACTCGACCGATCCATCCGCTGAACGCTCTTGAGAATAGGTCCACTTGGGAGCCGCCGGGAGACCAGTCGCGGGGATCGCGGCCAGAAATCCGGGGACCAACTGTTCGAGGCGTTCCGGTGCAGTCCCGTGCTGTCGTTCATAGGCCTTGATCGCTGCGATCAGCGGTTCGGCTTCCTTGGCGAAGCGTTCAATTGCCTCGTTTCTGGCTTCATGTGCCAATTGCCCTCCGATGAAGCTGCTTACACCCAGCACGACTCCGAACAGCATGAGGCGAATTCCACGCAGCCGGGATTTTTTCGAGAACAGGAAGGCCAGGGAGGCAAAGATTACACCGATGGCGAGGAACAGGAATCCGCCCTCAAGGACTTTTTCGAGGATGACATGGTCTCCGATGCCATCTCGGGAATAGGCCGAACGCATGAGCGCGGGCAGTGCAAACAATGGAACGAGGCAGGTCACGCCGGCGAGGAGCCAACGCACTTTTTGCCAAGTGATCTCCCGGTTGGTAGCCATCACGTTTCAAACAATGGGGGGATGAGGGTTGCTATAGATCGCATCTGGACGCAGGCAAGCTCGAAAGGATGTTCCATGCTGTCTGGAGCATACTTCTTGTGCAAGCTGTATTCGGGTTGGCGTTGTTTACGCCCGATGGGTGATAGACCGTCCGATACTCACTGCCGAGCTTCTTGCAGACTGGCTCAGCGGCCTTACCTGTCTTGGCACCGAGAATTAGAACGCCCTTCGGCTCGTAGCGCAGCAACAGCGACTCAAGACGAGGCCGCCCGGCATTAAGTTGTGCGGGGGTGACTTTGGCGGCATTCGTCGCTCCGATGCTCCCGAGGGACATGTTGGTGAACGCTACTTGTTGCCACAGGTCTTGAAGCGACAAGCCGAGTTTCTCCGCCATCTTAATAAACAACTCAGGTCCAAGTGACTATTGGCGCCAATTTCGTTTTCCCCTGCCGCAGATCTTCGACAAGGACATGAAGGATCAACGCGAGTTTCTCGGCTTGCGCGCGCCAGCATGGCGGACGCTGGCGCCCGCCGGCCCGCGCCCACTAGCCGCCGGTGACGGGCGGCCTGTCGCGGTCGACCGCGAAAAACCGGCGTTTTTCGTGGCAGCCGCCGTCTTCAGCCCGGTGCCTGCCGGTTGCCAGGCCGGAATCAGCTGCTTCTTGCCGTTGCCGATCAGGTCGGCGCGGCCCATTTCCTTGAGCGCCTCGCGCAGCAGCGGCCAGTTCTCGGGGTCGTGGTAGCGCAGGAAAGCCTTGTGCAGCTTGCGCTGGCGGCCGTTGCGCACGGCGCAGACGACCTCGCCGCCCTGCCGTTGCAGCTTGCGGAGCGGATTCCGTTCGGTGTGGTACATCGCCGTTGCCAGCGCCATCGGCGTCGGCAGGAAGGTCTGCACCTGGTCGAGGCGGAAATTGTTCTTCTTCAGCCACAGCGCGAGGTGGAGCATGTCCGCGTCGGTCGTTCCGGGGTGGGCGGCGATGAAGTACGGGATCAGGTACTGTTCCTTGCCCGCCTCGCGCGAGAAGCGGTCGAACAGCTGCTTGAAGCGGTCGTAGGCGCCGATGCCCGGCTTCATCATCTTCGACAGCGGTCCGGCCTCGGTATGTTCGGGCGCGATCTTCAGATAACCGCCGACGTGGTGCGTCACCAGTTCCTTGATGTATTCGGGTGAACGGACGGCGAGGTCGTAGCGCAGGCCGGAGCCGATCAGGACCTTCTTGACGCCCTTCAGCGTCCGCGCCTTGCGGTAGAGCGAAATCAGTTGCGAATGGTCGGTGCCGAGGTTTTCGCAGATGTCCGGATAGACGCAGGACAGGCGGCGGCAGGCCGACTCGATCTTCTCGTCCTTGCACTTCAGGTGGTACATGTTGGCGGTCGGCCCGCCGAGATCGGAGACGATGCCGGTGAAGCCCGGCGTCTTGTCGCGCATTTCCTCGATTTCGCGCAGGATGGAATCCTCGGAGCGGCTCTGGATGATGCGCCCCTCGTGCTCGGTGATCGAGCAGAAAGTACAGCCGCCGAAGCAGCCGCGCATGATGTTGACCGAGAAGCGGATCATCTCCCAGGCCGGGATCTTCGCGTCGCCGTAGGCCGGATGCGGGCGGCGGGCGTAAGGCAGCTCGTAGACGCCGTCGAGTTCCTCGGTCGTCAGCGGGATCGGCGGCGGGTTCAGCCAGACGTCGCGCTCGCCGTGCGCCTGCACCAGCGCGCGGGCATTGCCCGGGTTGGATTCGAGGTGGAAGGTGCGCGAGGCATGGGCGTAGAGCACCGGGTCGGCGCTGACCTGCTCGTACGAAGGCAGGCGCACGACGCTGTGGGCCCGCCGCTCCTTGAGCGCGGCCAGCCGCTCGGCGCGGCCGACGAGGCGCACCGGCCGCCCGCCGGCGACGGATGCGGTCGACGGCCCGGAAGTGCCCGTTTTTATGGCGTAGGGATCGGCGTGTTTGACCAGCGGCCCCGGCGTATCGACCTCGGTCGAGTCGATGGCCGTCCATTCCTCGCCGGGCCGCCAGCCGCGCGGCGCCATGAAGGCGGTGCCGCGCAGGTCGCGGATATCGGAAATCTTCTCGCCGCGGGCGAGCCGGTGGGCGATCTCGACCACCGCGCGCTCGGCATTGCCAAAGACGAGCAGGTCGGCCTTGGAATCGGGCAGCACCGAGCGGCGCACCTTGTCCGACCAGTAGTCATAGTGGGCGATGCGGCGCAGGCTGGCCTCGATCGAGCCGATCACCACCGGCACGCCGGAAAACGCCTCGCGGCAGCGCTGCGCGTAGACGGTCACGGCGCGGTCCGGCCGCCGGTTCGGCTCGCCGTTCGGCGTATAGGCGTCGTCGGAGCGGATCTTGCGGTCGGCGGTGTAGCGGTTGACCATCGAATCCATGTTGCCCGCGGTGACGCCGAAGAACAGGTTGGGCTTGCCCAGCTTCCTGAAATCCGCCGCCGAGTTCCAGTCCGGCTGGGCGATGATGCCGACGCGGAAGCCCTGCGCTTCGAGCAGGCGGCCGATCAGCGCCATGCCGAAGCTCGGATGGTCGATGTAGGCGTCGCCGGTCACCAGGATGACGTCGCAGAAATCCCAGCCGAGCGCGTCCATTTCGGCGCGCGACATCGGCAGGAACGGGGCTGGACCGAAGCGGGCCGCCCAGAATTTGCGATAACCGAAGAGCGGGCGCGGCGGTTGCAGGTCGACGGACATGCCGCGATTTTACCCGACCGGCGCTCAGGCGCCGGCGCGCAGTGCCAGCAGCGGCGGCGTGCCGAGCAACTGACGCACCGCCAGCCAGCCGATGCCGACCGAGAGCGCCGCTCCGGAGAACGTCGCCAGCGGAAACAGCCAAAGACTCAGCGGCATGTCGAGCATGAAGACGTTTTCCGCCAGCACCTGGCCGACAACCGCCGCGCCGGCGCCGGCAATCAGCCCGGCAATCGCGCCGACCACCGCCAGTTCGGCCAGAAGCGACTGCCGCAACTGGTCGCGCCCGGCACCGAGCGCCCGCATCACCGAC
>JALOTH010000050.1 GCA_025458035.1 Rhodospirillales bacterium | reverse complement strand
TCGAAGGGCAGCGGGCGCCGGGCATCGATGAACGCCCAGTACGCCGCCGTCTGTGGCCGGGTGGCGATGGTCAGCGTCCACAGGCACGCGAGGTGACGGGCGGTCAACGCCACATACTCGCCCGGGGACTGGCGCAGTCGCTCGATGGTCAGCGCGATGAGCACGCTGTCGGGATCGCCGGGCCGGCCGCTCTCGGCCGTCGCCCGCTCGTCCTTGGCGAAGCGATACTGGACGAAGGTTTCATAGGCGTAGCTGGCCCGGCACCAGGTCGGCAGATTCGGCGCCGCCGCCAGCAGCTCGCGCATCGGGCGCAAGTCGTTGGCAAGCGCCTCTCTCAGAGGCTGGCGTTCGGGCGCTGACGGGTCGGCAGCGAACGCCGGCACGCCGCCGCCGACCATGCCGGCCTTGCCGATGGCGGAGACGCCGGCAAGGGTCCGGCGCGGAGCGTCATGGAAGGCCTGCCAGACCACATGCTCCGCCAGCAGAACGGCGACGAGCGGCAGGATGGCGGCGGCCAGCCGCACCGGCCAGCGCTGTGCCGGACAGCGCCGATAGACGAGCAGCGCCACCAGCAGCGGGAGCAGGAAGGCGGCATTCGCCGTGCGCACGGTGATGGTAAGGCCGATGGCGATGGAGACGGCCACCCAGCATACCGTTCGGCCGCTGAGGACGATGGCGCCGAAGGCCGCGAGGGTGAGCGCCGTCAACGCGTAGGACAGCGGCTCGGTCATGATCGTGAACAGGTACTGGTTGACTTCCGGATTGAGCAGCATGGCGGCGGCGGCGACGGCGCCGGCGGTTGGCGATCCGGTCAGACGGGCAATGACCGCGCCAAGACCGCCGACGCAAGCCGCGTAGAGCCAGAGTTGGACGTAGACGACCGGTTCGATGCCGCTGAAAATGGAAGCGAAGAACTTCAGAAAAATGGGATAGGTTGCGGTAGTAATCGAATCAAATTCCAGGTATCGTGGCGAATCCGATAAAATAAGCGTTTGATGCGGCGGATGAATTGAAAAAAACGCCGCAATGAATATCGAAACGGTAAAGGGTAATGCGATAGATAAATTCAATTTTCGCAGGTCTTTTTGTGTTTTATATGAAATGCTTCCGTTGATCTGCATCGCATTATCGCCTTCGTCCGTTGCGAGATGGAATGCGTTCCGTTTGAGTCGCTGCCGCGGCGATGCCGGTCATGGCACGGCACGCCCGCCGCAGCCGTCGGCAGGGATCGGGGGGGGGCGCCCGCCAACGCTTGTCCATCACGCTGTAGCGGTCGCGTGACAAACCCTGAGGACCGTTGCACAGTGCGGCTTCGATCGGCGCGAAACCGTCGACGGGTGTCCTTGGCGGGCAGGCCCTGCGCGGGCGCGGCGCTGGCATGCCCCGTTGATCCGCACCGCCGATCCCCCCGTAGCCGGTCATCGGGACGCCGCGACCACGAACGAGCTTGCATGATCCACATCGCGCTTGAAATGCTTTTTGGTGATCGCGCCAAGCTCATCGCCATCGTCATCGGTGTGACCTTCGCCGCGCTGATCATGACGCAGCAGCCGAGCATATTCGTCGGCCTGATCATGCGCACCTACGCGTTCCTCGACGACGTGCCGATGCCCGACGTGTGGGTGATGGATCCGGGCGTCGACTACGTCGAGGAACACAAGCCGCTGCGTGAAACCGCGCTCGGACGGGTCCGCGGTGTCGACGGCGTCGCCTGGGCGGTGCCGATGTACAAGAACCTGCAAACGGCGCGGCTGCCGGACGGACAGCTGAAGGCGATCAACCTGACCGGCGTCGATGACACGTCGATGATCGGCGGACCGCCGAAGGTGGTGGCGGGAAGCCTCGGCGACCTGCGCCGCGCCGACGGCGTCATCCTCGACGTGGAAGCGGCGCGCCGGCGGCTGGCCTGGCGCGACGCCGAGGGGGTTCTCCACCCGCTGAACATCGGCGATGAATTCGAACTCAACGACCGCCGCGCCGTCGTCGTCGCCATCGCCGAGACCTCCCCGGATTTCATCCTGCTGCCGAAGGTGTTCACCACCTACTCGCGGGCGCTGGACTATGCGCCGCGGCAGGCACGCCAGCTCACCTACATCTTGGTGAAGGCGAAGGAGGGGGAGGCGCCCGCCGACCTCGCCCGCCGCATCAGCACGGCAACCGGCCTGAAGGCGCTGACCGCCTATGACTTCCGCTGGCTGACCATCGGCTACTGGATGAGGAACACCGGCATCCCCATCAACTTCGGCATCTCCGTCATGCTCGGCTTTCTGGTTGGCGCCGCCGTTGCCGGCCAAAGCTTTTTCAACTTCGTTCGCGAAAACCTCGGCCAGTACGCGGCGCTGAAGGCGATGGGCCTGCGCAACGGCGTGCTGGTGCGCATGGTGCTGGTGCAAGCACTGGTGGCAGGCGGCATCGGCTACGGCATGGGCGTCGGCCTGTCGGCGGCGTTCGGCACGGCCATGCGCGGCACCGTGCTCGCCTTCGCCATGCGCCCCGAACTGCTGGCGTTCAGCTTCGCCGGCGTGCTGTTGATCGTCTCCGTCGCGGCGCTCCTCGGCATCCGGCAGGTGGTGCAGCTCGATCCCGCGGTCGTCTTCCGCAGCTGATGGCGGCGCTCACCGCATCGTCGGGCGCCGCATCGTCGGGCGCCGCAGCGACGGCGGTGATGTGCCGCGGCGTCACCAAGAGCTTTGCCTCGGCGGCGGGGCCGGTGTGGGCGCTGCGGGGGGTCGATCTCGAGATTCCCGCCGGCCGCGTCGCCATGCTGGTGGGGCCGTCGGGCTGCGGCAAGACGACGCTGATTTCCGTCGTCGCCGGCATCTTGAAACGCGACGCTGGCACCTGCCACGTCTTCGAAGCGGATATCGAGGCGCTGCCGCGGCGCCAGCAACTGGATTTCCGGGCGAGCACCATCGGCTTCATCTTTCAGCAATTCCATCTGCTGCCGACGCTCACCGTCGCCCACAACGTCGCCGTGCCGCTGCTGATCAACGCCGTCAGCCGGCGCCACGCCATCGACCGGGCGCACGCGATGCTGGAGAAGGTCGGCCTCGGCGGCCGCGGCGATGACCCGCCGGCGCAGTTGTCCGGTGGCGAACAGCAGCGGGTGGCGATCGCCCGCGCCCTCGTGCACGCGCCGAAGCTGATCGTCTGCGACGAACCCACCAGCGCCCTCGACCACGATACCGGCATGAGGATCATGGCGCTGATGCGCGACGTCGTCGTCGACGAAGGCGCAACGCTGCTGATCGTCACCCACGATAACCGGATCTTCCCCTTCGCCGACATGATGGCGCATATGGACGACGGCCGCATCGTCGATGTGCGGTTGAACGGCGGGGCAGCGGGAGCGCGAGAGGCGTTGAGCGGACAATGATGAAGGGCCGGGTTCTGCGCGTGATCCTGCCGCTGCTCGCCGTCGGCGGCTTCGCCTACGCCGTGTTCTTCACGCTGGTGCTGGCGAAGCGGGAACCGCCGCAAAGTCGTCCCCTCGCCATGCCGGCGGAGAGCCGCTTTTCGGCGACCATCTCGGCCAGCGGCCTGATCGAGGCGAGCAGCCGCAACATCGAGATCGGCAGTTTCCTGTCGGGCGTCGTCCACGAGGTGCCGGTCACCGAAGGCGATCGCGTCAAGGCCGGGGATCGGCTGTTCGTGCTCGACCGCCGTGCGGCCGAGGCTGACCTGCTTGTCGCCAGCCGGGAACTGGCGACCGCCGAGGCGCGGGTGCAGGAAGGCGTCATCGCCCTCGCCGATCAGGAAGATCAGCTGCGGCGCGCGGAGCGGCTCAAACCCGGCGTCGTCGTCAGCGAGGACCGGCTGATCCGCCTGCGCTTTGCCGAGCAGGCGGCGCGGGCGGTGCTGGAAGCGGCGCGCGCCGAAGCCGATGCGGCGCGGGCGCGGCGGGCGGCGGCGGCGGTGACCCTCGACCAGCTGACCGTGCGCGCGCCCATCGACGGTCGTGTGCTGAAGGTGAACGTGCGGCCAGGGGCGTTCGTGGCCGCCGGCGCCAACGTCGAGCCGCCGCTGTTGCTCGGCGACGACCACGTCCTGCACGTGCGCGTACAGGTTGACGAAAACGACATCTGGCGGCTGCGGCCCGGCGCCACCGCCGAGGCGGTGGTTCGCGGCAATCGCGAGATCCGCTTCCCGCTCGCCTTCGTTCGCGTCGAGCCCTACGTGACGCCGAAGCGCTCGCTCACCGGTGATACCTCCGAGCGTGTCGATACCCGCATCCTCGAGGTCATCTACAGCTTCGATCCGGCCGGGCTGCCGGTGTTCATCGGCCAGCAGGTGGACGCCTTCATCGCCACCGACATCACCTCGGCGGGGCCGCCGCCGTAACCGTGAAGACAGCCGGCGCGCCCCAGCGGCGCCGGGGCCACCCACATCGGCCATTGATCAACGGGGTTCGAGATGGGATTGTGGGCTTGGCTTGCCGCGCCTCGCGGCGACGCCCCGTCCCCGCATTCGCAGATGAGACCATCCCATGCGCCTTCGGATTCTGCTGCTTGCCGCCGTCGCCTGCGCCATTTCCGTTCCGCCGCTGCCCGGCGCCGCCGCCGAAACGGCGAAGCCCGTGAAAATCGGCATGATCACGACGCTGTCCGGCGCCGGCGCCGCCCTCGGCATCGACATCCGCGATGGCTTCAAGCTCGCCGTCGACAGCCAGGGCGGCAAACTCGGCGGCGTGCCGGTGGAGCTGACGGTCGTCGATGATGGGCAGGATGTGGAAGCGGCCAAGCAGATCGCCACCCGCATGCTCAAGCAGGACGATGTGGATGTGATCACCGGTATCGTCTGGTCCAATCTGGCGATGGCGGTGGTGCCGACGGTGACCCGGGCCGGCAAGGTCTATGTCAGCGCCAACGCCGGCCCGTCGGCGCTCGCCGGCAAGGGCTGCCACGAGAACTACTTCAACGTCGCCTATCAGAACGACAACCAGCACGAGGCGATGGGTCAGTACGTCACCGACCGGGGCTTTCGCCGCGTTTACCTGCTGGCGCCCAACTACCCGGAGGTGGACTACGCCGCCGAGATTGCCAATCTGCGCGCCGCCAAGCCCGATGCGGTGTTCTTCTTCCTGCCCGGCGGCATGGGCGTGAACTTCGTCAAGCAGTACGCGCAGGCCGGCCTGGCCAGGGAGATCCCGCTGTTCGGTCCCGGCTTCTCGTTCGATGAGGATATCCTGAAGGCAACCGGTGACGCGGCGCTGGGCGTCGCCAACACCAGCCAGTGGGCGTGGGACCTCGACAATCCGGCGAACGCGGCCTTCGTCGCCGCTTTTCGCCAAGCCTATGGCCGCACCCCCACCCTGTACGCCTCGCAGGGCTACGACGCGGCGCAACTGATCGGCAGCGCCATCAAGGCGGTCAACGGCCATGTCGGCGACACCGATGCCTTCCGGGCGGCGCTGCGCCGGGCGGATTTTGCGTCGGTGCGCGGACCGTTCCGGTTCGGCCCCAATCAGCACCCGATCCAGAACATCTACGTGCGCGAGGTGGTCAGGAGCGGCGATCTGATCACCAATCGGCTCGCCGGCACCGTGTTCACCGACCATCAGGACGCCTATGCCGCCGAGTGCAGGATGGAGAGGTAGCGGCCGCGATCTGAGGCGCCGCGATGGTTGAACCGCACCGACGGCGATGACGGCGCAGCTGGTTTTTGAGCAGACCCTGAACGGCCTGCAGCAGGGTGTGATGCTGTTCCTGATGGCCGCCGGGCTGACGCTCGTGTTCGGCATCATGCACCTGATCAATCTGGCGCACGGCAGCCTCTACATGGTCGGCGCCTATGCCGCGGCCACGGTGATCGCGGTCACCGGCAACTTCGCCCTCGCCGTCGCCGGCGCCGTCGTCGCCGCCGGGCTGACGGGCATGGTTGTCGAGTTGCTGGCCTTGCGCCGCCTCTATGGACGCGATCATCTCGACCAGGTGCTCGCCACCTTTGGCGTCATTCTGTTTTTCAACGAACTCGTGAAGATCCTTTGGGGCGCGCAGGCGCTGTTCATGGCGCCGCCCGCCTGGCTGGCGGGCTCGGTGCCGATCCTGCCGGGTGCGGCGCCCTATCCAGCGTATCGCCTGTTCATCATCGCCGTCGGCCTGGTCGTTGCCCTCGGCCTGCGCCAGCTCATCGTCGGCACCCGCCTCGGCATGCTGATCCGCGCCGGCGCGACCCACCGCGACATGGTCGGGGCGCTCGGTGTCAACATCGACCGGCTGTTCACGCTGGTCTTCGCGCTGGGAGCGGCACTGGCGGGACTGGCCGGCGCGATGGCCGGTCCGCTGCTGGCGATCGAGGTCGGCATGGGCGAGACCATCCTCATCCTCACCTTCGTCGTCATCATCATCGGCGGCATCGGTTCGGTGCGCGGCGCCCTCGTCGGCGCGCTGCTGGTCGGCGTGGTGGATACCTACGGCCGCGCCTTTCTGCCGCTGGCGCTGCGGACGCTGTTGCCGCCGGCGGCCGCCGATGGCCTTGGCGCGTCGATCTCCGGGATCGCCATCTATGTGTTGATGGCGGGGGTGCTGATCTGGCGGCCGCGCGGCCTGTTCCAGGCCTACGGCGGCTGACGGCGGTGCGTCGCCGCTCGGTCGTTCTCGCCGCCGGCCTCGCGCTGCTGCTGGCGGTGCCGCCGCTGGCCGCCATCGCCGGGGAGCCGTTCGCGGTGACGCTCGCCTCGCGGGTGCTGATCTACGCGCTGGCGGCGGCGAGCCTCGACTTCATTGTCGGCTATGGCGGCATGGTCAGTTTCGGCCATGCCGCCTTCCTCGGCCTCGGCGCCTATACCGTCGGCATCGTCGCCAGCCACGCGTTCGACGGGACGGCCGTGCCGCTGCTGCCGTTCGCCTGGCACGGAACGGATTCGGCGTTGATCCAGTGGCCGCTGGCGATGCTGATCTCCGCCCTGTTCGCCCTCGTCATCGGCGCCCTCAGCCTGCGCACCGCCGGCGTCTACTTCATCATGATCACCTTGGCGTTCGCGCAGATGCTGTATCATCTGTTCCTGACGCTGCCCACCTATGGTGGGCAGGACGGCCTCAACCTGTGGCGGCGCAGCGAAATCCCGGGTCTCGATCTCGCCGACGACGTCAGCTTCTACTACCTGACGCTGGCGTTGCTTATCATCAGCCTGCTGATCCTCAAGCGGCTGGTGCACAGCCGGTTCGGCATGGTGCTGCGTGCCGGCAAGCAGAACGAACCGCGGCTGCAGGCGCTCGGCATCCCAACCGTCCGCTACAAGCTGCTCGCCTTCGTCATCGCCGGCGCCTTCGGCGGCCTTGCCGGTGCGCTCACCGTCAATCACACGGAATTCGTTGGCCCCGGCCTGCTGCATTGGACGCGCTCGGGCGAGCTGCTGGTGATCGTCATCCTCGGCGGCCTCGGCAGCCTGTATGGGTCCGTTGTCGGTGCGGCGGTCTTGCTCATCCTCGAAGAGGTGATCGCCGGATGGACGGAGCACTGGATGATCGTGCTCGGACCGTTCCTTGTTCTCGTCGTCCTGTTCGCCCGCCGTGGCCTTTACGGCTGGCTGGCGGGGCGGGAGGCGGAGGGTGACTGACGCCATCCTCGAGGTGCAGGGCCTGTCGAAGTTCTTCGGCGCCGTCGCCGCCAGCGACAGCCTGACGTTTCAGGTCGAACGCGGCTGCTGCCACGCGCTGATCGGCCCCAACGGGGCGGGGAAATCGACGGCCATTGCCCAGATCACCGGCGAGGTGCGGCCGGACGGCGGCAGCATCCGCTTCAATGGCCGGGAGATCAGCCGCTGGCCCGTGCATCGGCGGGCGCGCGCCGGGCTCAACCGCTCCTACCAGATCACCAGCATCTTCCCGGCGTTTTCCGCCCTCGACACCGTCGCCCTTGCCGTCCTCGCTCGCCAACCGCACGCGTTTCGCTTCTGGCGCGATGCGCGGCGCGACGAGCGTCTGCGCCGGTCGGCACGGAGCTTCCTCGATCGGGTCGGGCTCGGTGATCGGGCCGACGTGCGCGCCGGCGATCTCGCGCACGGCGAGCAGCGGCAGCTGGAAGTGGCGATGGTGCTGGCCACCAACCCGCAGCTCGTTCTCCTCGACGAGCCGATGGCTGGCATGGGGCGGGCGGAAACGCAGCAGATGCTCGACATCCTGCGGCCGCTGAAGGGCAGCCTCAGCCTGCTTCTCGTCGAACACGACATGGACGTGGTGTTCGCCCTCGCCGACGTGGTGACGGTGCTGGTCAAGGGGCGGGTGATCGCCTCCGGCACGCCCAGTTCCATTCGCGCCGATGCGGACGTGCGGCGCGCCTATCTCGGCGACGGAGCCTGACCGCCATGCTTCAGGTGCGCGGGCTGGAGGTCGCCTATGGCACGGCGCAGGTGCTGTTCGGCGTCGAACTCGACGTGCATGCCGGCGAGGTGGTGACCTTGATGGGGCGCAACGGCATGGGCAAGACGACGACCGTACGCACCATCATGGGGTTGCTGAAACCGACGCGCGGCGACGTCATCTTTCGCGGCCACGCCGTCGCCGGCTGGCGCAGCCACCGCATCGCCCGCCTCGGCCTCGGCTACGTGCCGGAAGGCCGGCAGGTCTTTCCCAACCTGACGGTACGGGAAAACCTCATCGCGACGGCGGCGAACCATGGGGGCGCACGGACGCCGTGGACGGTCGAGCGGGTGGCGGCGTTGTTTCCCCGCCTCGCCGAACGGCTGGGTCAGTACGCGCGCACGCTGTCGGGCGGCGAGCAGCAGATGCTGGCGATCGGCCGCGCGCTGATGACCAACCCGCTGATGATGATCCTGGACGAGGCGACGGAGGGCTTGGCGCCGCTGGTGCGTGACGAGATCTGGCGGGTGCTCGAGACCAATCTGCGCGAGGCGGGCCAGGCCATTCTCGTCATCGACAAGCATCCGGAAGCGATGGCGCGCATTGCCGACCGCCATTACGTCATGGACAAGGGCAGGGTGGTCTGGTCCGGCAATTCCGCGGCGCTGCGCGCCGATACCGGCATGCAGCACCGCTATCTCGGCGTATCCTGACGACGCGAACAACTTTTCGTCATCTTCCCGCCACCAATATTTAACCCAAAGGCGATACGTTTTTCGCTACCGTACATCCTGCGTGGGATGCGGTTCGTCATCCGCATATCTTGCGTTGCAACAGGAGTTCACATGGCAAGTCGTTTGATCAGCCTGCGCCTGATCCGCCCCGGCCGCAAGCCGGCGGTGGTCAACACCGGCCGCTCCCGCTAACGGCGCGGACCGGTTCCCGCCGCGCCCTCAGCCGGCGACAGCAGCCAGCAGCAGCACGACGATGAACGCGCTGCTCCCCGCGACAAGGGTTCCCAGCGTCAGCGTCCGGTAGCCCTGCCACGGCGTCAAGCCGAGCGAACGGATCACCACCCAGAAATAGCCATCGTTGGCGTGCGAGACGACGGTGGCGCCTGCGCCGATGGCGACGACGGCGAGAGCCCGCGTGGCGTCGCCGCTTGCCGCGAGGAACGGCTCGACGATGCCCGCGGCGGAAATCATCGCCACCAGCGAAGAGCCTTGCGTGGTCTTCACGACGGCCGCGACGGCGAACGCCAGCACCACCGGCGCCGCCAACGGCGTGCCGAAGCTGGCCACCGCCAGTGCGTCGGCGGCGAGATCCGGCAGTTCCGAGGCCTGCAGCATCCGCGCAAAGGCGCCCGCGGCCAGGCCGCGCTCGGCGACGATGCGGCGTCGCCGTCCGGCGGCGGCCCAGATGCTGAGCGCGACGGCAGCGACGAGGATCGTCGGCGCCGCGCCGGCGGCGAGGAGCAGCAGGCGGCTGCCCGCCCCCAGCGGTTCCCAGGTGAGATGACCGAGCGCCGAGATGGCGAGCAGAACGATGGGCACCGCAATGGGCAGTGCCGAGCGCACCGGGGCAACGCCGGGCGGCGGCGGGACCGCGGCCTCTTGTCCGTTGCTTTCGGCCGGCACGAGGGTGCCGGCGAGGGCGGCGAAGGCGAGGACGGCGAGTCCCGCCGCGGCGGCGGCGAAGGCGCCGAACACCAGGACGAGCCAGCCATCGGCGGCGAGGATCGTCAGCGCGATCAACGGTCCCGGCGCCAGCGGCAGCAACGCGTGCCCGGCGCTCAGTGCCAGCGCCAGCAACAGCCGCAGCCTTGCTGAGCCGGCGTCCGCGCGTTGCGCCAGCTCGTCGACAACCGGCGCCAGCAGCACGAAAGCCGCCTCCACCGACGCGACGATACCGAGACCGAGCCCGGCGGCAGCGGTGGCGGCGGGCAGCCGGCGGCGGCGAACCCGTCCCTGGATCGCCGCCGCCAGCGCCGACAGCCCGCCTTGGGCGGCGAGGGCGTGTGCCGTGACCGCCCCGGCCAACACGAACAGGCCGGTGCCGCCAAACCCGGAAGCGAGGCCCTCGCCAAGGGAACGGATCGCGAAGACAGGTCCCATGCCCGCGATCAGGCCATAGCCGAGCGCCGCAACCACGATGGCCGCGAAGGGATGCAGGCGCCCGCCGGCGGTCGCCGCGATGATGACCACCGTAGCCGCGACGAGCGCAGCCGACTGAAGGGCGAGCGGCATGCCAGAAGGACCGGAAGCACAGGCAGGAATTGCGGCCGAAACGGCGAGCAGGTTACCGTGCGCTCTCGGTCCCCGCAGCAACGAAATCCACGGTCATGCGTCCCGCTGCCGCTATTCTCGTCCTTCTGACGTTCCTCCTCGGCTCGGCGACCCTCGCCGCCGGCGATTTCATCGGCGTTCGCGGCAAGCGGTTCGTCACTGCCGATGGCCGCCCGTTCGCGATCCGAGGCATCAACCTCGGCAACTGGCTGGTGCCCGAGGGCTACATGTTCAAGCTCCCGACGGCGAACGCCCCGCGCAAGCTTTATGCGGCGACCGAACGGCTGCTCGGCGCGGACGACTCGGCAGCGTTCTGGCGGACCTTCCGCGATCGCTACATTACCCCGGACGACATCCGCTTCATCGCCTCCCTCGGCTTTACCGTCGTTCGCGTGCCGATCACCCATCGCCTGTTCATGAGCGAGGGCCCGCCACCGGCTTTTGCACCGGTGTTCGCCGGTGAAGGGTGGGCGCGGCTCGACGATCTCGTCGACTGGTGCCGCGACGCAGGATTGCGCGTGGTCATTGACCTGCATGCGGCGCCGGGTGGCCAGACGGGGTTCGGGCACGACGATGGCAGCGGCTATCCCCTGTTGTTCTATGTGGCCCGGCACCGGGCGGCGACGGTGGCGCTCTGGCGGGCCATCGCCGAGCGCTACGCGGATGAGCCGACGGTTCTCGGCTACGACCTGTTGAACGAGCCGATTGCCCCGCACCACGACACGGTGCTCCTGAACCCGCGCTTGGAGCCACTGTATCGGCGCATCGTCGCGGCCATCCGTGAGGTCGACGAGCACCACATCGTGGTCCTCGCCGCCGCACAGTGGAGTTCCAGCTTCCGCATGCTGGGGCCGCCCTTCGACGGCAGGGCAGCCTACACGTACCACAAGTTCTGGTCGGCGCCACAGCGCGCCACCATTGCTCCGTACATCGACTTCGCCAATCGCCACGACGTGGTGATGTGGGTTGGCGAAACGGGCGAGTTTACCGACGCCTGGAACCGCGCGTTCCGGGATCTCAACGAGCGGCACGGTATCGGCTGGGCCTTCTGGTCCTACAAGAATCTCGATACGCCATCGGCCGTCGTCTCCGTCCGCCGGCCGGACTTCTGGGACAAGGTGATCGAAGCGGTGGCGGAACCGGCATCGGGCGGGGCGCAAGCGGCCGATGATGCCGTCCTGCGCCGCGCCCTCGCCGACTACCTCGACAACCTCGACCTCGCCCGCTGCCGGATCAACCGCGGCTACATCGACTCGCTCGGTCTGACACCGCCCTAGTGCAGCGGCCCATTCAAAGAATGCACGGTCGCTGCACGCGACCCATTGTTTTTAGTGCACATCTCACCCATTCGGCTGGCTCATCCGAATGGGTCTGTGCATTAGGCGGCGCGCACCTTGGCCAGGAAGCCGTCCACGGCGTTGCGCATCGCCGCCGATTGCCGCGACAATTCCCCGGCCGCGCTCAGCACCTCGCTGGCCGCGGAGCCGGTTTCGCCGGCCGCTTCGGTGACGCCGGTGATGTTCATGGTGACCTCCTGCGTGCCTTTCGAGGCTTCCTCGACGTTGCGCGCGATCTCCTGGGTGGCCGCGCCCTGCTGTTCGACGGCAGCGGAGACGGTGGCGGCGATCTCGTTGATCTGCCCGATCGTCAAGGCGATGCTCTCGATGGCGGCGACGGTGGTATCGATCTCGCTGCGGACGGCGCCGATCTGCGCCGCGATCTCGCCCGTCGCCTTCGCCGTCTGGTTGGCCAGCGCCTTCACCTCGCCGGCGACAACGGCGAAGCCCTTGCCGGCCTCGCCGGCGCGCGCCGCCTCGATGGTGGCGTTCAAGGCAAGCAGGTTGGTCTGGCCGGCGATCGAGTTGATCAGCTCGACGACATTGCCGATTTTTTCGGCGGCTTGCGCCAGCCCGTGGACGGCGGCCTGCGTGCGCTGCGCCTCGCCGGCGGCGGTCTGCGCGATGTTCGTCGAGTCCTCCATCTGCCGGCCGATTTCGCGGATCGAAGCAGCTAGTTGTTCGGCAGCAGCCGCCACCGTCTGCACGTTCGCCGCCGCCTGCTCCGACGCCGCCGCCACCGCGGTGGCCTGCCGGCTCGCTTCCTCGGCGGTCGCCGACATCGCCCCCGAGGTCGCCTGCATCTGTGTCGACGACGCGCCGAGGGATTCGACGACGCCCCGCACTTCGGCCTCGAAGCTGTCGGCCAGCGCCGTCATCGCCCGCCGCCGCTCCGCCTCCGCCTTGACCTTCAGTTCCTGCTGCTCGCTTTCCAGCCGGGCCTTTTCGATGGCGTTCCGCTTGAACACCTCGACGGCACGGGCCATCGCGCCCAATTCGTCACGGCGCTCCGCCATGCCGACCTCGACGGTGGCGTCACCCTCGGCGATGCGACCCATGGTTGCGGTCAACTGACGTGCCGGGCGGACGATGCCGCGGCTCAGGCCGTAGGCGACGATGACGACGACAACGAAAATGACCGCCGCCACCTTGGCGATCTCGATGATCTCCCGCTGCACGATGGCGTCGACGTCGTCAACGAACATGCCGGTGCCGATGATCCAACCCCATTCTGGAAACGATTTGACCCGCGACATCTTCCGTTTCGCGGTGGCGTCCGGCGGCCAGAAATAGGTGGTCGTTCCTTCGCCGCTGGTCTTGGCCATCCGCACCAGATCGCCGAAGAACGGCAGTCCGCGCGCGTCCTTCAGCCCCATCTGGTCATTGCCGACGAGCTTCGGCGCCTTCGGGTGCATCAGCATGACGCCGTTGAAGTCATTGACCCAAAGATACTCATCCTTGCCGTGACGCACCTTCGACAGCGCTTCGAGGGCGCGCTGCTGCATCTCCTGCGGCGACAGGGCGTCGAATTGGGTTTCCGCCTCGAAGGCGGCGATGAGGCTGCGCGCGACGTTCAGGATCTCCGTCAATTGACGGTCGCGTTCCGCATAGATGGCCGATCGCATATCCAGCGCCGCGACGGCGAGGACGCCGAGGATGCCCGCCGCCATGATCGCGACGAGGCCCATGAGCCGCTTGCCGATACTGATGTTTTCAAACCTGATACGCATCGTCGATGCACCTGTTTGCGTGGGGCAATGGATTCGCCAGCCGCCCGCGGTCGCGATCGCGGCCTGCCGCCGGATATCGCATGAATTGCTTAGAGTGCCGTTAAGCCGGCGCCATGCCGGCGGTTGGTGTGGCCGTCAACGGCCAACGGCGGCGCGGCACACCGGCATGGTGGTGGCCCCGCTGGCGCTGCCGGCGGGCCGGTAAAGGCCGCGCTGGCCGGCTTCGAGGACGAAGCGGTCGGTGACGCCGATGACCGTTTCCGCCCCGCCGAGGAACAGGAAGCCATCGCCATCCAGTTGCTGGCCGATGCGCTGCAGCACCTTCGCCTTCGTCGGCGGATCGAAGTAGATCAGCACGTTGCGGCAGAACACGACATCGAAGCGGCCGAGCGGCGCCGGATCGCCAAGCAGGTTGAACGGCCGGAAGTCGATGCCGTGCCGAACCGGATCCTTGATCCGCCAGCCCTCCCCCTGCTTTTCGAAGTATCGCACCAGCAGCGGTGTCGGCATGCCGCGCTGCACTTCGAACTGGGAGTAGACGCCGTCCTTCGCCTTGGCGAGGGCTTCGCCGCAGAGGTCGGTGGCAACGATCTCCCACGTCCATCCCGCCAGCCGCGCCCGCTCCTCCAGCAGCAGCATGGCGAGCGAGTACGGCTCCTGGCCGGTGGAACAGGCGGCGGACCAGATGCGAAAGCGATGCTGCGCCGACCGGGTGGCGAGCAGATGCGGCAGGACGATCTGCCTGAACAGATCGAACGGCTTGAGGTCACGGAAGAACGAGGTTTCGTTGGTGGTCAGCGCGTCGGTGACCTCGCGGACGATCGCCGGCGTGCCCGCTTTCAGCCGCGCGATGAGATCGGCGAAGCCGGCGATGCCGCGCTCGCGCATCACCGGCTTCAGGCGGCTGTCGATCAGGTAGGCCTTGTCGGCGGTGAGCACGAGGCCGGCCGCCCGGTAAATGAAATCGGCGACGAACTGGAATTCGGCGGGCGTCACGGCTGGCCTCGCGTGATCAGGCTGCGGAGCGCCGCCGCCAGCCGCGTGATCGGTTCGACGGCGCTGCACAGCCCGGCCATCGCCACCGCACCCGGCATTCCCCAGACGACGCTCGATGCCTCGTCCTGGGCGACGACGGTGCCGCCAGCATTGACGATCGCCTGCGCCCCCTTGAGGCCATCGCTGCCCATGCCGGTCAGCACGACGGCGAGCAGGCGCGGGCCGAACACGTGCGCGAGGCTGTGGAACATCGGGTCGACGGCAGGACGGCAGAAGTTCTGCGGCGGATCATCGCCAAGACGGAGGACGCGGCCCGCTTCGTGATTGAGCACGCGCAGGTGGCGATCCCCCGGCGCGACATAGATGCGCCCGGTAACCAGCGCTTCGCCATCCACCGCCTCGGCGGTGTCGCGGCCGGTCTGCTGTCGGATGTGATCGGCGAGGATGGCGGTGAACTTCGGCGGCATGTGCTGGGTGATCAGGATCGGCAGCGTCACCTGATCGCTCAACAGGCTGCCGAGCAGCGCCTTCAGCGCCTGCGGGCCGCCGGTCGAACAGCCGATGGCGAGGGCGAGCGGGCGCATGGCCGACGGCGGGCGCAGTGAAATCGCCCGCGGCGGCGCGGCGGTGGTGGTGCGGCCGGGAGCGGTGGCGGCGGGCGGCGATGGCGCCCGCGCCATGTCCGATCGACCGGCGGGCTGGCGGCGCCGCTGCGTGCCATGGGCGATGATCTTTTCCAGCAACTCACGCCGGAACGCATCGCTGCCGCCGGCAAGACCGCCGACGTCACGCACCGTCGAAGGCTTGGGGATGTAGTCGACGGCACCGGCGTCGAGGCATTTCAGTGAAATCTCGGCGTTTCGGGTCGTCAGCGTCGAGGCGATGATGACCTTAAGGTGCGGATCGATGGCGAGCAGCTGCGGCAGCGCCGTCAGCCCGTCCATCACCGGCATCTCGATGTCGAGGATGACGGCGTCGATCATCGTCGTGCGCAGGCGGTCGATGGCGATCTGGCCGTTGGCGACGGAGGCAACCACCCGCACCGCCGGCTCGCTTTCGAGGATGCGGGCAACGAGGCCGCGAATCACCGCGCTGTCGTCGACGATCATCACATCGACGGTCTGCTGGGCCGGCGCGGCGGGCGCGCGTGCGGCGGCAACCGGCTGTCCGGCGCGCATCGCCGGGGGCGCTATCACGTCGCCTCCTCAACGAGGCCGACGAGGTTGAATTTTGACATGACGATGTCCTTGTCGAACGGCTTCATGATGTACTCGTCGGCGCCGGCTTCGAGCGCCGCTTGAATATGCTCCATGGAATTCTCGGTGGTGCAGAACACCACCTTCGGCCGGTCGCCGCCGGGCAGCCGGCGCAGCTCGCGCAGAAACTCAAGGCCGCCCATCACCGGCATGTTCCAGTCCAGCAGAATGGCGTCCGGCATCGCGGCAACGCAGCAGGCGAGGGCGGCGCGACCGTCGGCGGCCTCGCTGCTGACAAAGCCCAGCGCCTCGGCGATGCGCCGGGCGACGGTCCGAACGACGCGGGAATCATCGACGATGAGACAGGTTTTCATGGCCATGGCCGGATCTGTTCGCCTGTTGGGGACTGTCCGCGGATGGCGCGGGTTTGCCGCCTCGACTTTCGGCGCCAGACATGAAGATCCGGTTATCGGGCCGCCCCGTGCCGGCAGCCGGGAAGCCTCGGCGACCGGAACCCTCGGGAGCCGGTCAGGTGGCGAAACAGAGCAGCTTGCGCACATCGACGACCAGCATCAGGTCCGACTCAAGACGAAAGACGCCGTTGGCGAATTCGCGCCAGGCCGCGGTCAGGGTTGGCGGGTTCGGCTCGTACTGGGACGGCGGCAGTTCCAGAACCTCGCCGACGGCATCGACGATGAGGTTGTACAGCTCATCTTCGTGCTCGACGACGATGCTGCTGTAGCGACTCTGATCGGCGCGCGGCCCAAGGCCGAGGCGTGAGCGGACATCGATGGCGGTGATGATGCGTCCGCGGACGTTGAGGGCGCCCGCCACTTCCGCCGGGGCGAGCGGGATGCGGGTCAGGGGGCGCGGGTCAAGCACGTCCTGGACGCTGAGCAACGGCAGCCCGAACAGCTGAGAGCCGAGGCGAAAGCTGAGATAGGCGGATTCGATGCTGCTGGCTGCGGCATCGCTGGCCGCCGCCGGCGGCGTAACGCTGATGAAGCTCATGCGGCCACCTTCAAAGTCGTCGTTTCCATGGGAATCAGCGGCAACAGCAGTTGCAGCAGCGTCGCCGGTTCGGTCTTCGCGGCAAGGCCGCGGAAGCCGGCGGCGCGGGCGCGCTCCGCCAGTTTCGCGGTGGGCGAGAGGGCGACGGCGAGCAGCGGCAGCGAGGCGAACAGCGGGTCGGCGCCGATGGCATCGGCGAAGGCGAACCCGTCGCCGCCCGGTTGCCCGACATCGGCCAGGACCGCGTCGATGCGGCGCCCCGATGCCAGGACCTGCATCGCCTGTGCGGCGTCGAGGGCGGTGGCGAGGCCAAGGCCGGCGTTCGCCAGGTAGGGGGCGAGGATATTCACGGAAACGGCGCTGTGATCGATGACCAGCACCGCTGGCCGATCCTCGGCGGCGTCCGCTTCGCCGTCATGGCTGCTGAACCAGTCGCTGAACGCTTGCGTCAGGTAATGCGCGGCATCGAGGATGTCGGTGGCCTTGCCGCCAATGATCGCCGTGCCGAGGCTGCCGGGGAGTTCCGGCGGAAACGAAATGTGTAACGGCTCGCGCAGGATATCGATGATGCGGTCGACGACGAGCCCGACCGAACGGCTGCCGGCGGCAAAAACGAGGACGGCGCAACGGCCGTGTTCGTCGCCGGCAAAACCGCAACCGACGTCCTGGAGCGGCATCAGCTGGCCGCGATACTGGACGAAACGACGGCCGCCGACCTCTTCGATGGCGGCCGCGTCGATGCTTTCGAGACGGGCGACCAGCGCCATCGGCACCGCTTTGCGGCTGCCGCCGGCGTCGAACAGGATCAGCTCGGTGCCGCTCTCGTGGTGCCGGCCGCCGCCGTCGGCGCCGCCATCGGCGGCCACCGTCGTCTGCCCCACCGTCGTCGCGATGCCGTTGGGGTCGAGGATCATGATGACGCGACCGTCGCCGAGGATGGTGTTGCCGGAATAGAACGGGATCTTGCGCAGCATCCGCGCCACCGGCTTGACGACGATCTCTTCGGTGTCGAACACCTGATCGACGACGATGCCGAAGGACTGGGCGCCGACCTGGGTGACCACCACGAAATAGCTTTTGGCGGCGAGGTCGGCCGGCTCATCGAGGCGCAACAGGTCGTGCAGCATGACCAGCGGCAGCAATCGGTCACGCAGCCTCAGGAGCGGCGTGTTGTTGACGATCTCGACGGAGTTTTCACCCTGCGGCGAGACATGCACGAGTTCGCGCACGCCGAGCTGCGGAATGGCGAAGCGCTCGCCGCCACAGGCGACGATCAGCGCCGACACGATGGCGAGCGTCAGCGGGATCTTGATGGTGAATCCTGACCCGCGGCCGGCCGTCGATTTCAGTTCGATGCTGCCGCCGATGCGTTCGATGTTGGTGCGCACCACGTCCATGCCGACGCCGCGACCGGAGACGCTGGTCACCGTTTCGGCGGTGGAGAAGCCGGGGCGGAAGATGAACTGGTGGATCTCGGTCTCGCCCATGGCGTCGAGTTCGCTCTCGCTCGCCAGCCCGTTGTCGACGATCTTGCGGCGGATGCGCGCGGTATCGAGGCCCCGTCCATCGTCGTGCACGTCGATGATGATGTGGCCGCCCTGATGATAGGCGCGCAGGGTGATCACGCCGGTCTCGGGCTTGCCCGCGGCCAGCCGCTCGTGCGGTTTTTCGATCCCGTGATCGGCGGAGTTGCGCACCATGTGGGTGAGCGGATCCTTGATCAGCTCCAGAACTTGCCGATCGACCTCGGTTTCCGCGCCAAACATCTGCAGGTCCAGCGACTTGCCGGTTTCCACCGCGAGGTCGCGGATGATTCGCGGCAGCTTCGCCCAGGCGTTGCCCACCGGCTGCATGCGGGTCTTCATCACCCCTTCCTGCAGATCGGTGGTGATCAGGCTGAGCCGCTGCAGGGGGTCGGCGAACTCGCTGTCATGGCGCGAACGCACCATCTGCAGCAGGTTGTTGCGGGTCAGCACCAGCTCGCTGACCAGTGTCATCAGGTTTTCGAGCACCTCGACATTGACCCGGATGGATTGCTGCGCCGCCGGCGCCTTGCGCTCGCCCCCGTGATCATCGACGGCAGCGGCGGCCATCGCCGGCGGTGGCGCGCCATCGTGACCGGCGGCGGTGGCGACCTCCGCCGCCATCGGCGTTGCGGGCGCTGCCGGCGGCGAAACCTCGGCCGCCGCCGTCGGCAGGCCGGCCTGCATCGCCGCCTCGCATTCCCACAGCAGCTCCGCCGCCACCGGAAAACCCTCATCGCTGATCACCGGCGCGTCCGCCGCCGCGGCGGCTTCGATCGCCTCACCGCTCACGACCGCGGCAGCCGCCGTCGAGGGCGGCGCGACGGGACGGCCCTCGGCGATGGCGCGCAACTGGCCGATCAACTCGTCGTCGCCGCCGCTGCCCTCATCGCCGCGCTCTTCGATGGCGCCGAGGATCGCGCGAATGCGGTCGATGCAGGCGAGAATGACGGTCACGGAGGAGGGCGTCACCTGCAGCACGCCGTCGCGAAAGCGGCCGAGAACATCCTCGCCGGCGTGGGCGACGTGCTCAAGCCGGGACAGCCCAAGGAAACCGCAGGTTCCCTTGATCGTATGCATGACGCGGAAGATGTTCATCAGGATTTCAGAATCGTTGGGATTCTGCTCGAACTTGACGAGTTCGAGATCGAGGATGGCCAAGCTCTCCGCCGTTTCGGCCAGAAACTCGCGCATCAGGTCGTCCATCGTCGCCCTTCCTTGCACTCATCGTCGTCGGGATGGCAGCGCGGCGCGGCCGATCCCGGCCCATCGGCGCAGAAATGGCAGAGCCGCCGTTAACATCCGGTTTCAGAACGGCGCAACCCGGCAGCGCGCAGGCGGCGCCGGCCTCGAAACCGCTTGTTTACGGTTTCATGGTCTATAGGGCGGAGGACGGCTGTCAGCGTGCCATCACCGCCCCGCCGAAAGGCGCCCCCGCTGGCTCGACGGGCGCGGGTGATCGGTTCGCGTCCGTTCGCGCACACCCCAGCAGCGCCGCTGCACGAGCAGGAGACAGGATGCCATGGCGGTCGACAAGAACATGCGCGTGCTCATCGTCGAGGATTACAAGACGATGCTGCGGATCCTGCGCAATCTCCTCAATCAACTCGGCTTCAAGAATATCGAGGAGGCCTCCGACGGTTCGGAGGCGCTGCACAAGCTGAAGGCGGCACCGTTCGACCTGGTCATTGCCGACTGGAACATGGAGCCGATGACGGGTTTTCAGCTGTTGAAGGAAGTCCGTGCCGACGAAAAGCTGAAAAAGATGCCGTTCATCATGGTCACCGCCGAAAGCAAGACCGAAAACGTCGTTGCCGCCAAGCAGGCGGGCGTCTCCAACTACATCGTCAAGCCGTTCTCGACGGAAACGCTGAAAGCGAAGCTGACGAGCGTGCTCGGCCCCTTCTGACGCCAGCCCCGCGGACGCAACGGCCTCGATTGTGGAAGGACGGGGAACGATGAAGCCGACACCAACCATCCGGCCGGCCGGCGCGAAATCGCAGCCGACCTCCGCCTTCGTGCAGGGATTGATCGCTGCCCTCGACGGCGATCGCAACGTTACCGTGAAAACGCTGATCGTCGCCCTGCAGGCGATGTCCGCCTACATCCAGAAAGTCCGTCAGGACGTGGCGGCGAGCGAGCCGATGACGCTGCGCACGCACCACCTGCCGGCGGCAGCCAACGAATTGGAAGCGGTGGTGCAGGCCACCGCTCAAGCGACCCATGCGATCATGGACGCGGCGGAAGCCATCCAGACGATCGCGCTGACCCTCGATGACGATCCGCAACAGATGCTCGTCCAGGAGACGACGCGCATCTTCGAAGCCTGCACATTCCAGGACATCACCGGGCAGCGGGTCACGAAGGTGGTGCACGCACTCGATGTCATCGAGCAGAAGCTGGATGTCCTCATCCGCAGTTTCGGCGATGCCATCGAGCAGGAGGCGGCCAAGGAGACCGCGGTCGACCCGGCGCCGGAGGGCGATGCCGCCCTGCTGTCCGGACCGCAGCTCCCGGGTCTCGCCAAGACGCAGGACGAGATCGACGCGCTGTTCGACAGCGTTTGACTGGTCCCGCTGACGACATGCCCGGCCGGCTTCACTGAGCGGCCGATGGTGCCCCGCGACCGTCGAGCGCTGCGGCGCGGGCGCGCGCCTCGGCGGCCCGCTGCGGTTCGCCCAGCACGTCATAGGCGCGCGCCAGTTTCAGCCAGCCGTCGCGGTCGCCGGGTTCGCGCGCCAGCCGGTCGGCGAGACGATCGACCATTTGCCGCACCATCGCCGCCTGTTGCTGCGCGTGTTCCTCGGGCGATATGGCAGCGAGGGCGCGCGCTTCGGGCGAAGGCGTGAGGCTACTGGCATCGACGCCGAGCAGGGCGGCGGCGCGGGATACGTGTTCGCGGACAACCGGCACAAACGGAGCATCGGCCGGCACCAGCAGCAGCAGATCGACCCAACCTTGCAGCGCCGCGGCGAGATCGCCGGCCTGCGCCTGCGCCAGCGCGAGAAAGAAGCGGGCACGAGCATCGCGGGGATCAAAGGCAAGTGCCTGCTCCAGCAGCGTCCGTGTCTCGGGGGTGATCCGGCCGTCGGCGCTGGCGATCAGCGTCTCGGCGAGATCGCTGGCGAGGGCGGGATCGTTGCCGGTCCGGCGATAGGCTTCGCCGAACGCCCGCGCCGCATCGGCGTAGCGTTGCTCGGAACGGTAGGCGCCGCCGAGCAGGGTCCAGCCGCGCGTGTCCTCCGGATGCTCCCGCAGGCGCGCTTCCAGTGCGGCCAGCGCTTCGCGGAACGCCAGCCGTTCCGCCGCATCGGCGTCCGCGGCCGGCGCTGCGGCGAGATCGCCGCCGGCACGCCGGGCGGCGAGAGGCTGGTCGGGAGCGGCCGGCGTGCCGAGCACGACGTAGATCGCGACGGCACCGACGGTGACGGCGGCGGCGAGGCCGCCTGCCAGCAGCGACGATCGCGGCGGCGCCGAGAGCGGCGCCGGTGACGGCGCCTCGCCATCGTCGCCGGCGGCGTTCAGCATTCGCCGCTTGATCTCGATCCGCAGTCCATCCGCCTCGGCGGGCTCGATCAGGCCGCGTTCCAATTCACGGTCGACATCCGCCAGTTGCGCCTTCAGCTGCGCCACCAGCAGGGCCGAACGATCGGCTCCGCCGGCGGCGGGACCGGTTCCGAGCAGCGCCCTGACGATCGGCACCACCGCGACGATGGTCAGCGCGGCGATCGCGGCCCAGAGCAGGGTCACGGCCGGTGGCCCTCGTCGACGCGGGATGGATCGGTTTCGCGGTCGAGCAGGCGGGCGAGGCGGCGCTCCTCCTCCGCCGAAAGCGGCGTTGTCGATGCCGCCGACGGCGGTGCCCCGGTGGGTGCACCGGCCGCGCTCGCGGGTGCGGCCTGGCGGCGGAAATAGACCGCGACGGCGACGGCGCCGGCGGCAAGAATCACCAGCGGGCCGAACCACAACGCATAGGTGGATGCCTTCAACGGCGGCTTCAGCAGGACGAAATCGCCGTAGCGGGAGACGACGTACCGGGTGACCTCACCGTCGCTATCGCCGGCGGCGAGCCGTTCCCGGACCAATCGCCGCAGATCCCGCGCCAGGTCGGCATGGGATTCGTCAATCGACTCGTTCTGGCAGACGACGCAGCGCAGGCCGCGGCTGATCTCGCGCGCCCGCGCCTCCAGCGCTGGATCGGCAAGCATTTCCCTCGGCTCGACCGCAGCGGCGGCGCCGATGGCCAGAAACGGCAGCAGCGCGCTGGCGATGGCAGCGCGCACCGGGCGACGGCGATGGCGGGTCATTCGGTGCGCAATCGGGCGACGATCGGCGCCAGCGTGCCTGTCCACACTTCCGGCGTGATCGGTCCGACGTGCTTGTAGCGGATGGTGCCCTGGCGATCGACGATGAACGTCTCGGGCGCGCCGGTGACCCCGAAAGCGATCGCCGCGCGGCTATCGGGATCATCGCCGATCCGCGTGTAGGGATCGCCATGCCGCTTCAGCCACTGCGGTCCGGCGTCGCGGTCCTTTTCCCGCCAGTTGATGCCGTGGATCGGCACGACGTTGTCGCTTTTCAGGCGCATCAGGAAGGGATGCTCGATACGGCAGGCGGCACACCAGGACCCGAAGACGTTGACGAGGCTGACCTGGCCCCTCAGGTCGGCCGCCGTCAAGCCGTGTTCGCGGCCGGCGATCGGCGGCAGGGCGAAGGCCGGCACCGGCTGGTCGATCAGGGTGGACGGCAGATCGTGGGGGTTCTTGCCGAGGCCGATCCAGAAGTAGGCGGCAAGGCCGAGGAACAGCGCCACGGGCAAGACATAGATCAGGCGGGAACGGCTCGCGGGGGACGCCAGCGCTTGCGCCACCTCAGCCCTCACTGCGCGCGGTGGCGACGGGGATCGTCGCCGGGACGGTGGCGCGGCGCGCCGGTGCACCGAGGCGCAAGCGGCGGTCGGCGAGGCTGATGGCGCCGCCCACCACCATCACCAGCGCACCGGTCCAGATCCAGGGAACCAGGGGATTGACGTACACGCGCACGACGGTGCGGCCATCCGCCTCGGTCGTGCCGATGACGAGGTACAAATCCCCCCAAGGCCGCGAGCGGATCGCCGCCTCCGTCGTTTCCCGCCCCTCCACGGGGTAGATGCGGCGTTCCGGCGTCATCACCGCCACCGGCTCGCCCTGCCGCTTCACGGTCAGGCGGCCCTGGATGGCTTCGTAGTTGCCGCCGGCGACCTGGCTGAGGCCATCGAAGCGGATGGTCAGGCCGGCGGCCGCCACCGTTTCGCCCGGGGCCAGGGCGCGGATGACCTCGGTCTTGCCGATGGCGGCGCCGGTCATGCCGGCAATGGCGATGGCGAGGCCGGCGTGTGCCACCGTCATGCCCCAGGCGGCGCGGGGCAGCCCGGCCGCCCGCCGCAGGCTGACGCGGAGCGGCACGGCGAACAGCTGGATGCGCGCCGCAACCTCCGTCAGGGTGCCGGCGAACAGCCACGCGGCGAGGCCGAAGCCGAGGAGGCCGATGCCGGCGGCATCGCCGAGCAGCGCCAGCGCCAGTGCGGTGGCAGCCGCCGCCGCCACCGCCGCCACCCACAGGCGCGGCAGGACGGCGGCGAGGGCGCCGCGCTTCCACGGCAGCAGCGGGCCGACGGCCATGGCGACGACGAGCGGCGCCATCAGCGGCAGGAACACGGCATTGAAGAACGGCGGACCGACGGAAACCTTGCCGCCGCCCATCGCCTCCAGCAGCAGCGGGTAGAGCGTGCCGAGCAGCACCGCTGCCGCCGCCGTGGTCAGCAGCAGGTTGTTCAGCAGCAGCGCCCCCTCGCGGCTGAC
This sequence comes from Rhodospirillales bacterium, assembly GCA_025458035.1. Classification (GTDB taxonomy): domain Bacteria; phylum Pseudomonadota; class Alphaproteobacteria; order Rhodospirillales; family Defluviicoccaceae; genus Defluviicoccus. The sequence continues at coordinate 5,238 of JALOTH010000050.1, read as the reverse complement.
CGGCTGAAAGAGCCCGCCGCCTTCCAGGCTCGGGCCGCGCCAGGCGAACAGCACCAGCGAGCCGCCGATGATGATGACGAGCAGGGCGAGGATGAACACGCCGCGCTCGGGGTCGGTGGCGAACGCATGCACGGACGTGAGCACGCCTGAGCGCACGAGGAAGGTCCCGAGCAGGCTCAAGGCGAAGGTGATGATGGCGAGAAAGATCGTCCAGCCCTTCAGCGCGTCGCGCTTTTCGACGACCACCGCCGAGTGCAGCAAGGCGGTGCCGGCGAGCCAGGGCAGCAGCGAGGCATTTTCCACCGGATCCCAGAACCACCATCCGCCCCAGCCCAGCTCGTAATAGGCCCACCACGAGCCGAGGGCGATGCCGATGGTCAGGAACACCCAGGCAGCCAGCGTCCACGGCCGCACCCATCGCGCCCACCCGGCATCGACGCGTCCTTCGATCAGGGCGGCGACGGCGAAGGAGAAGGCCATCGAGAAGCCGACATAGCCGAGGTAGAGGAACGGCGGGTGCAGCGCGAGACCCGGGTCCTGCAGCAGCGGGTTGAGGCCCTTGCCGTCGGCGGGCGGCGGCAGCAGCCGGGCGAACGGATTGGAGGTGATCAGGATGAACAGGTAAAAGCCGGCGGCGATCCACGCCTGCACGGCAAGCGCGCGCGCCTTCAGGCCGAGCGGCAGGTTGCCGCCGAATACGGCGACGGCGCCGCCGAACAGCGCCAGGATCAGCACCCACAGCAGCATCGAGCCCTCGTGATTGCCCCAGGCGCCGGCGACCTTGTAGATCAGCGGCTTCGACGAGTGGGAATTGAGGGCGACGTTGAGGACCGAGAAGTCCGACACGACGTAGGCGGCGACCAGGCAGCCGAAGCTGACGGCGACCAGCACCGCCTGCACCACCGCCGCCGCCGGCGCCACCGCCATCGCCCGGACATCGCCGCGGGCGGCGCCGCGCAGCGGCAGCGTGCCCTGAAGCAGGGCGATGGTGAGAGCAAGAATGAGGGCGAAATGCCCCAATTCCACCGTCATTTTGCGCCCCCGGCCGGCGTTGCCGGATTGCCGAGCTGCCCGGTCTCCTGCATCTGCTCCTTCATGTGCTGCCATTGGCCGGCGCGTTTGAGCGCCTCCGCCGCTTCCGGCGGCATGTAGTTCTCATCGTGCTTGGCGAGAACACTGTCCGCGATGAAAACGCCGTTGCGCAGGCGGCCTTCCGCGACCACGCCCTGGCCCTCGCGAAACAGGTCCGGCAGGATGCCGGTATAGGTGACGGGCAGGGTCGCCGCGGTGTCGGTGATGCGAAAACGGACTTGGCCGCCGATGCTTTTTTCGACGCTGCCGTCTTCCACCAGCCCACCGACGCGCAGGCGCCGATCGGCATCCGGTGCCGTGGCAACCAGCTCCGAGGGAGTCTGAAAGAACACGATCGAATCGTCGAGCGCGCTCAGCACCAGCGCCGCCGCGATCGCCAGCAGGCCGGCGCCGATGATGACGAAGGTCAGCCGCCGATGGGTTCGCTTCATGTGCCGGTCTCGCCGGGCTGCGAGCGGCCGACGGCGTCCAGTTCGGCCAGCCGCGTTTCGTTGGCCCGCAGCGCGCGCACGCTTGCAATGAGGAGGCCGCCAAGAACCAGCAGCGTGGCCGCGAACGCCGGCCAGACGAAACGGGCGTAACCACCCATGTGCAGCAGGTCGTCCATCCCTGATCCGATCAGCGCCCCTTAGCCATGCATCCGGCGGAGTTGAATGGCGCGGATTTTGCCCGCCAGGATCTCGCTCTTCAATCGCAGCAGCATCACCCACAGGTAATAGCACGTGAACGCCACGGCCATCACCAGCAGGGGCGCCAGCATACTGGCATCGATGGCCGGTCCGCCGGCGCGAACGACGCTCGCCGGCTGGTGCAGCGTATTCCACCAGTCCACCGAAAACTTGATGACCGGCACATTGACGAATCCCACCAGCGCCAGGATCGAGGCGGCGCGGCTGCCGCGGGCCGGGTCATCGAAGGCGGTGCTCAGTGCGATATAGCCGAGATAGAGGAAAAACAGCACAAGGACCGAGGTCAGGCGCGCATCCCACACCCACCAGGTCCCCCACATCGGCTTTCCCCACAGCGAGCCGGTGACGAGGGCGAGGAAGGTGAAACAGGCGCCGATCGGTGCCGTCGCCTTCGCCGCCAGTTCGGCCGTCGGGATTCGCCAGATGAGCGCGACGGCGGACGCCGCCGCCATGCAAGAGTAGCAGAACAGTGCCATCCACGCCGCCGGTACGTGCACATACATGATGCGCACGCTTTCGCCCTGCTGGTAATCCGGTGGCGATGCAATCAGCGCCAGAAACAGACCCGCGGCGAGGGTCACCACGGTCGCCACGGCACACCACGGAGCGTAGGTGCCGGCGAGCCTGACAAGGCGGGAAGGGTTGGCGAGGGCATGCATGGCCGATGCTTTGGTCATCCCTGCGTGATCGGCCGGCAGCTACCGCAGCGCCAGCCGGATCGCCGCGGCCGTGGTCGGAGGTCCGATCACAGCGGCCGCCAGCGACAGCCCGGCCAGTAGCATCAGATGGGGCCGGACGGTCAACCCGAATGCGGCCGCGTCGACGGCGGCGACACCAAATATCAACACAGGGATATATAAGGGTAAAATCAGCAGCGCCAGCAGAACACCGGCGCGGCGCGCGCCAAGCACCAGCGCCGCGCCGATGGCGCCGATGACGCTCAACGCTGGTGTGCCCAGGGCCAGCGTGGCCAAGAGCGCCGGAAACGCGTCGGCGGCCAGTCCGAGCAGCAGCGCGAGCAGCGGTGCGGCGATGAGCAGCGGGCCCGCGGTCATCATCCAGTGGGCGGCCACCTTGGCGGCGACGACGGCAGTCAGGGGGAGCGGTGCCAGCGCCAGCAACTCGAGGGTGCCATCGTCGTAATCGGTCTGAAACAACCGGTCGAGCGACAGCAGGGTGGCGAGCAGGGCGGCAACCCAAACAATGCCGGGGGCGATGCGCGCGAGCACCGCGGGTTCGGGACCGACGCCGAAGGGGAACAGCACGCAGGCGAGAACGAAGAACACGACGGCGAGCAAGCTGTCGAAGCCCTGTCGGACGGCGAGCCGGAACTCGCGGCCAGCGATGGCGAGGGCGGCGGTCAGCACGTGGCGGCGGCCCGGTAGTCGGCAAGATCGAGGAATCGCGCGCCGTCGGGGTAGGGGCCTCCGTGCAGGGCCATCACGACGATGCCGCCGCCCTGGCGATGGGCGGCGACGGCCGCATCGAGGCGCGCCGCGCCGTCACTATCGAGCGCGGTGCGCGGCTCATCGAGCAGCCACAGCCGCGATGGCGCGAGCAGCAGGCGCGCCAGCGTCAGCCGCCGCCGCTGCCCCGCCGAGAGATAGCGGGCGGGAACCTCGGCGAGGGCGGCGAGGCCAAAGGCGGCGAGAGCGTGCCGGCAACGGGTATCGGCGTTGCCCTCGCCCGTGCTGCGTTCATCGATGCTGACGGCGAGCGCCGCCCACAGCCGGAGGTTTTCGATGGCGGTCAGCGTCGGCTTCATTGCGTCGGTGTGGGCGACGAACCGCAGGCGCTGGTGATGGGCAAACGGGTCGCCGCGAACATCGGCGCCATCCCAGGTGAGGCGCCCGGCGAGCGGCGCCAGCAGTCCCGCCATGGTCCGCAGCAGGCTCGACTTGCCGGAGCCATTGGGTCCAACCAGGACCAGCGCCCCGCCCAGGCCAACCGCAAAGCGCAGCCGTGTGAACACGATACGGGCGCCGCGCTCGCACACCAGATCTTCGCCGGCGAACCCGTTCATGGTGATCCGAAATGGGAGAAACCGCTCATGCGCCGATGGTAACCTGCCGGCTGGTGCCGGCCACAAAAAAATCGGCCGAGGAGGGACTCGGCCGATCCAGTCCGGCGTGATGCCGATCGGGGATACCAGAGATGAGTTCTCCGGTTATGTCTCGTAGGAGGTCTACTCACAAATGATTGATGGCCAATTATGGCGAAAATAGGGCAATTCTGGCTTGAAAAGGGCAGCACGGCAGCGGTGGATTCGTGTTTCCGACGCCAAGCTACGGGCAATCCCGACTCTTCAAAGCAGCTACTCAGATCATCGCCATGGAATTGCTACACTAGGTTGCGACAGTCTTCTATGACTTTACCGTCGTTAGGCAGTTGGCCGATCATAACGAACTCGATATCCCCCCTCAGTCCGGTTATGCTTTGCAGAGTTTCGGCAAGACGCTGCCGAACGTCCGGCTCGCCGCTGTTGGCACCACTGCCGGCGGCGGCCGCCCAAGCGGTCTCGCAGCGCAAGGTCATGGTATCGGCGCCGGCCTCGCGGGCAATCACCAGCCGCGCCTTGACAACGTCCGGATGGCGCCTCAGCAGCTCGGCGATCTGCGCCGGATGCACGAACAGGCCTTTGACTTTTGCCGCCTGATCGGCGCGGCCGAGCCAACCGGCAAGCCGGACGTTCGTGCGTCCGCAGGGACTTTCCCCGGGCAGCACCGCCGACAGATCGCCCGTGGCGAAGCGGATCAACGGGTATTCCGGGGATTGCAGGGCTGTCACCACGACTTCGCCGACCTCGCCATCGGCCAGCGGGTCGCCGGTTCCCGGGCGGACGATCTCGACGATGACACCCTCATCGACGATCAGGCCGGGAACGGCGTCCGACTCGTAGGCGATCAGCCCCAAGTCCGCCGTGCCATACCATTGGCGCACGGACACGCCGCGTGCCGCGAAGGCGTCGCGCAGTGCGGTCGGCAACGCTTCGGCGGCGACGCTGGCGTACCGCAGCGAGGACACGTCGGCGCCCATCTCCGCTGCCCGATCGAGGAGAATGCTCAGCAGTGACGGCGTGCCGGCGAAGGCGGTTGCCCTGAGATCGGCAATCGCCCGCACCTGTTGTTCGGTGTTGCCGGTGCCACCCGGGATTACCGCGCAGCCGAGGGCGAGGGCACCGCTGTCAACCATCATTCCTGCGGGCGTCAGGTGGTAACTGAAGCCGACGTGAAGGCGGTCGCCGCTGCGAAAGCCGGCGGCAAACAAAGCGCGGGCAATCCGCCAATAATCCCGTCCATGACCCTGCACATCGTAGATCGGGCCGGGGGATTGAAAAATGCGGCGCAGCTCGCCGGCCGGCACGGTGGTCAGGCCGCCCAGGGGCGGGCTGTTCCGTTGCAGCACGTGTAGATCCGACTTGCGCGTGATCGGCAGCGTGGCCAAGGCGGCGAGAGAC
>JALOTH010000049.1 GCA_025458035.1 Rhodospirillales bacterium | reverse complement strand
CCGCTCGACGGCGGCAACGCGCACCGACGCGGCGCCGCGGGAGGCGGCATCGTTCGCGGTCAACTCGGCAAGGGCGATGGTGATCGGCATTCCTTCGTCGGTGCCCGCGCCGGCCACGGCGTCATCGAACGCCGTCGGGTTCTGCCGCCACGTCTGCAACACCCCATCGCCGCTGGCACCAACCAGGGCGTAATCGCCGCCGATCTCCCGGTTGAAGCGGACGTTATCGACGATCAGGTAGGAGGGGTTGTCCGGTGTCTGGTCATTGAGGACGGCAAAGCCAATGACCAGATCGAGGGCGCCGGCGGCGGGCAGGGCAAACACCCCGGACACCTCGAACGAGGACGTCCGCCAGCCGCTGGCGCCGAAACCGGTGGAGCGCGCATCGGCGAGGGTGAACGCGCGAACGGTCGTGCCATCGGATATCGAGAACAGGGCGAAGTCGTTGCTGCCGGGAGCGTTGTCGGCAACCGTTTCGGCGGAAATGAAGTTCCAGTCGAAACTGAGGCTAAGCGTCCCGCCCGGTCCGGCATCGGCACCGGTGAGCCCGATGCGGGAGCGGATCGCCGCACCGGTGTTGGCCTCCGAGCCATCGCCCTGCTCGCCAGCGAATGCCCCCGTATCATCGGGCAGGGCGCCGCCCGGCAGTTCGAGGAAACGCTCGATCGCCGATGTGAGAATTTCCGGACCGCGGCCGGAGCTGCCGAACGCCGCCAGCTGCACCGCGTGGTCGAGATGGGTTGGCCCATAGCCGGCGAGCACGGGCCGCAAGTCATCGCGGATGGCGCGACCGGCGCCGAAATCGCCGGCGAAAGCGGCGGTGAGCCGGATTGGCGAGGCGGCGCCGCTGGCGAACGGTTCCGCTTCCCAGCCCGGTCCGGCCTGCTGCCAGGGGATCTCGAAGGAGCTGAGGAGCTGCTGCGGATGGTTTTGCGGGGTGCCGCTGCCGTGGATGGTCACCTGCACCGTCGCGGTGCTGAGCCCGCCGTGGCCATCGGCGGCGGTGTAGCGGAAGGTATCCATGACGGACTGCCCCGCAAACAGGCCATCGAAGCGGCCGTCCGGGTCGTAGACGAGGGAGCCGTCAGGTCCGATGCGCACGCGCCCGATGGTGCCGGCGGTGTCGACCGACAGCACCGAGAGCCGGTCGGCGGCGTCGGCGTCGCTATCGTTGGCCAGCACGGCGATGCGCACCATCGCGTCTTCGTCGGTCACGGCGTGATCGCTGCGGGCCTGCGGCGGGTCGTTGGCGCCGGCGATGGTCACCGTCACCGACGCCTCGCCGCGTTCGCCATGACTGTCGGTGACGGTGTAGGTGAAGCGCTCGGCGAGGCTCTCGCCCGCGGCAAGCCAGTCATAGCGCCCGGCGGCATCGAAAAGCACGCCGCGCGCCGGATCGACGATGAGCCGCGCCCCCGACGGCAGATGATAGATGCCGTCTGCCGGCACCGCAGCGCCATTGATCTCGGAAATCCGCACCGCATCGCCATCGATATCGCTGTCGTTGGCAAGGACGCTGAGATCTGACGTGGCGCCTTCAGACACCGTGAACGCGTCGTTGAGCGCCGTCGGCGCGTCATTGCGGCCGCTGATCGTGATGGTGATCGCGGCGCTGCCTTGGGCGCCGAGCCGGTCTTGGACGGCATACTGGATGGTTTCCGTCGCCGTCTGGCCGGCAGCCAGCCACTGAAACGCGCTGCCCGGATCATAGCGGATGGTGAAGGCGTCCGCGCTGACCAGCCCGCGGACGCCCGCCGCGTCGATCCCGGAAAGGGAGAGCTGATCGCCGCTGTCGGGATCGCGCGCCAGCGCCAGCAGCGCCGGCATCTCGATGGCAACGGCCGCGTCCTCGCTGGCCGTCAGCGCTGCGGCCGCCGCCACCGGCGCGTCGTTGACGCCCGTGACGACGATGCGCGCCCGCGCGGTGTCGGTTCCGCCATTGGCGTCGGTCAGGGTGTAGATCAGGGTTTCGACGCGCTGCGCGCCCGCAGCGAGATCGTCATGGCCACCAGCGGCGAGGTAATGGATCGAGCCGCCGCTGACGCTGACGACGCCGCGCCCGCTTTCCGTGCCGGCGGCGACCATCCGCCGGCTGGCGGCCGTGGCGCCAGCGGAGGCGAGGTCATTGGCGACGAGACCGCCGGCTTCGATCACCAGCGCGCCGTCCTCGCCGACGGTGCCGACGACGCCGTCGTCGATCGCCGTCGGGTTCGGCCGCCACGTCGCAAGCCGGTCATCGCCGCTGCCGCCGATCAGGGTTGCGTCGGGCGAAGGCGCGCCATTGAAGCGCACATCGTCGAGCAGCAGCCGCGACGGATTGACGAGGTCGGCGGAGCCGGTGATGGCAAAGCCGATCGTCAGCGACAGCCCCGCCGGCGGTATGGTGAAGGCTTCGGACAGGTCAAAAACCGAGGTGCGCCAGCCGGTCGCCGCACCGTCGCTGCCGGCAAGCTCGGCCAGGGTGAATACGAACCAGCGCGAGGCCTCGCTGACGCCGGTGCCGTTGGAGATCGCGAACACCGCCCGATCGTCGAGAGCCGCCGGGTTGCCGGTCTCGCCGCCGATGAAGTTCCAGTCGAAGCTCAGGGTGATGCGGCCATCGTGCCCCACGTCGGCGGGGCCAACGCTGACCAGGGTGGCGAGTGCCGCCCCGCGGGTGCCGCCGAGGCTGTCCGTCGGCAGGTTGAGCAGATCGACGATGCCAGTGACGGGGCCTCCGTTCGCCGCCAGCACCGCCGCCTTGTCGAGGTGGGTGGTGGAGAACGCCGCCAGACGGCCGTCGAAGACGCCGATCTGTGCCACCGCGGTAGTCCCGCTGCCGGGCGCCGGTTCCTGCCGCCAGCCGGGAAAGCGGGCGCTGGCCGCATCGCCATCGCTGACTTCGAAGGGGAAGAGGAGCTGTTGCGAGCCAGCGGTTGTTTCGCCGGTGCCGTGGCCGGTGCCGTGGATGGTGACCGTCACCGTCGCCCGCGCCGCGCCGCCACGGCCGTCGGATAGGATGTAGCTGAACGTATCGGTCGCGGTGGCGCCGGCACCGAGGCCGGCGAAGGCGCCGGCGGGGTCGTAGGTCACCGTGCCGTCGGCGTTGATACGAACACGGCCAAGGGTCTGCGCCTGGTCGATGCCGGTGATCGACAGCGTGTCCCGCACGTCGGCGTCGCTGTCGTTGGCGAGCACGGCGATCCGCACCTCCGCGTCCTGCTGGGTCACGGCGGTGTCGGCGTGGGCAACCGGGCTCGCGTTGCGGCCGGTGACAGTGACGGTGACGGCCGCCTCATCGCCGCTGCCGGCGTCGTCGGCGATGGCATAGGTAAAGCGATCGAACGCGGCCTCGCCCTCGCCGAGCACGCCAAAGCTGCCGGCCGGGTCGTAGCTGACGCTGCCGCCGGCGAGCACGGTCAAGATCGCGCCCGAGGGCAGGTGGATGCGATCACCCACGCCCGCGGCGGCGCCGTTGATGGCGGTGATCTGCCGGCCGTCGCCGAGATCGGGGTCCACATCGTTGGCGCCAACGGCGAGCTGTGCGGCTCCGTCCTCGCTGACGCTGAAAGCGTCGTCCACGGCGATGATCGGATCGTTGACGCCGGACACGACGAGGTCGACCGTGCCCGTCGCCAATGCCCCGTGGCGATCGGCAATGGTATAGACGATGGCGCCTTCGAAGGTGCGGATGGCACCGGCACCCAGCTCCCGGAAGGCGGCGATGTCGCGGGCGTCGATGGCGAGCTGGCCGTCGGCGGTGATCGCCACGGTCTCGCCCCACGCCGTCGTTGCCGCGACCAGGCGCAGCGAAGCGGCATCGTCATCGGCATCGATATCATCGTCGTTGGCGCGAACGTCGATGACCGCGACGCCGTCGGCCGCGACCGTCGCGACATCGGCTGCCGCCGTCGGCGCGTCGTTGCGGCCGCTGATGGTAACGGTCAGCCGTCCTTGCGCCTCGGCGCCGAAGCGATCGCGGACGGTGTACACGACGTCATCGGTGGCGATCTGGCCGAGCGCCAGCCCGTCGAAGGCGCCGAGCGTGGCATAGGCGATCTTGCCATCACCGGTGATCCGGGCGTCGGCACCGCTCGCCGAGACCGCCGAAACCAGCCGCAGCGCCGCCGTCTCCGCCGCGCCGTCGGGGTCGACGTCGTTGGCGAGGACATCGACGACGACCCCCGCACCGTTTTCGACCACCGCCGCCGCATCGGCACGCGGCACCGGCGGATCGTTGACGCCGCGCACGACCAGCGTCACCTGCGCGGTAGCTTGCGCGCCATGCCCGTCGCCGACGCTGTAGGAAAACACCACCGTCGCCAGTTCACCGCTGGCCAGCGGATCGAATGCGCCGAGAGGGTCGTAGGCGAAGGTGCCGTCGGCCAATACCGTCAGCAGGCCCCCCGCCGGCAGCGCCAGCGGCCGGCCGACCGCCGCGCCGTCGCCATTGATGGCGGTGATCCGCAGCCGGTCCCATTGATCGGGATCGCCATCGTTGTCGAGCAGGCTGGTCCCCAGGCTTGGGGCAATACCGCGGTCAGCAAACACGAGGACCGCATCGTCGCCGGCGATCGGCGCATCGTTCACCCCATGGACGGTGACGATAACCCTCGCCTGCCCAGTGGCGCCGTGCGCATCGGCGATCTCGTAGCGCAGCCAGAGCTGTTCCGTCTGCCCCAGCGACAGGTGCTGAAGTCGGCCGCGCGGATCGAATACGACGCTGGCGTCGGCACCGACGGCGAACAGGTCGGAAACCGTATCGGTGCCGGTCAGCGTCAGCCGATCGCCGCGGTCAGGGTCATCATCGTTGGCGAGCGCGAAGACGCGCAGCGGCGTTTCCGCATCGGTTTCAGCGATGTCATCGCGGGCGACCGGCGCATCGTTGAGGCCACGCACGATCAGCGTCACCGTCGCCGTGTCATTGCTGCCGTGACCGTCGGCGACGGTGTAGGTGAAGGTCTCGGTGGCGCTCTCGCCGACGGCGAGCCAATCGAAGCGCCCGCGCGGATCAACGGCAATCTCGCCCGTCGCCAGCAGCGCCACCGCCGCGCCCGACGGCAGCGCCCGCCATGACCCGTCAGCGGCGACGGCGACGCCGTTGATGTGAGTGATCGTGCGCGTATCGCCGCGATCGGGGTCGATATCGTTGTCCAGCACCGGCAGCGGATCGATGCGGTCTTCACTGACGGCACGCGGCCGACCGAAGCCGTCATCGGCAAATTGATCGTCGCCGGCGGCGATCGGGTCGTTGCGACCGGTGACGGTGACCTCGACGCGGCCTTCGGCGGTGGCGCCATGCCGGTCGCTGACGACGTAGGTGATGATATCGAAGGCGTCCGCCTGCTCGCCCTCGCGCAACGCGTCGAAGGCGGCAATGCCGGCGAGGCGATAGTGCAGAACGCCATCCGCGCCGACGACGACGGCGGCGCCACGGGCGCTGCGCGCGGAAAGCACGGTGAGGGTGCTCGCGTCGTCGTCGCTGTCGATGTCATCGTCATTGGCGAGAACGTTGATGGCGACCGGCTCGCCGTCCTCGATCGCCCGCGCCCGGTCGGCGATGGCGATCGGCGCGTCGTTGGCGCCTGCGACGATCACGTCGACACGCCCGTCGGCGGTGGCGCCGTGGCGGTCGGCGACGGTGTAGCGCACGGCATATGTCGCCTCCTCGCCCAGTGCGAGGCCGGCAAAGCCGCTGGCACTGATGGAAAGGCGATGGTCCGCCGTGACCTGCGCCGTGCCCCGCTCCGCCTCGGCCGCCACCAGCCGCAGGGTTGACGCGTCATCGTCGCCGTCGACGTCATCGTCGTTGGCGAGCACGTCAACGACGGCGGCGGCGCCGTCCTCACCGGCGCGCGCGCTGTCGGTGTTCGCGGTCGGCGCGTCGTTGGCGCCGATCCAGGTAATCGCGACACGCGCCTCCGCCGTTGCGCCCCAGCGATCGGCGATGCGGTAGGTGACCCAGTCGGCCGCCGCCAGCGTCTCGCCGAGGCTCAGGCTGCGCGCCGCCGCCACCGCGCCCGCATCGTACGTCAGCCCGAAGGCAGCAAGCGCGGCGCCGCGGACGATCGCCACGTCGGCGCCCGCCTCCGAGGTGGCGGCGACGATGCTGAGGGTCGAACGATCATCGTCGGAGTCAACGTCGTCGTCGTTGAGGAGGACGGCGATCGTCTGCGGCAGGCCGCTCCGTGCCAAGCGCTCCAGATCGACGGTGGCGCTGTCGTTGGCCGCCGTCGGCGCATCATTGACCCCCGCCTCGCTCAGCGTCACCTCCACCCGGGCGCCGGCGATGCCGCCATTGCCGCCGTCGATGCGGTAAAGGAAACGGTCGGTGCCGCGCTCACCCGCCGCCAGCGCTCGGTAGAAGTTGCGAGGGTCGTAAACGATGTTGCCGAGGCCGTCGAAATCGACGGCGCCGAGGGTGCCGGAACGATCGACGCCATCGAGGCGCGGGGCATCGTAGCCGTCCGGGTCAATGACGTTGGCGAGGGCATTGATGGCCAGCGTGCCCTCGGGCGAAAGCACGAACTGCTGAACCGGCTCATGGAAGCCGGGCAGCGGCCGGTGCACCGTGGTGGCGCCGCCAAGGCTGTCGGCGATGCTGTGCGTGGCCTCCAGTTGCCCGGCGGCGCTGCCGCGGCGGACATGATCCACATAAAGCCGCGAGGGGCTGCGGTCGTCGTCGTTGAGAACCGCAAACCCGAACGCGTAGCTGCCGGCGACGCCGGTCGTGTAACTCACCGTCAGCCAGCCGCTGCCGCCGCGGCCGGCGGCGTCAAGCTCCGCAATGGAGCTGATCGGCACCGTCAGCGTCCTGCCTTGCGTGCGCACCGTCATGATCGCGGCGTCATTGAACGGCAGATGACTGGCGCCGTCGAAGAACACGTCGAAGTGGATGGTTTCCCCTTTGGCAAGGGACAGGCTGTTGGCGATCCGCATCGCGGTGCCACTGGTTGGCGTGCTGGCCGGTATGGCCGCCCGCAGGATCGCCGGGTCAACCTCGAGGAACTTCGCGATCTGCTCGGTCGAGATGGCGACATCCGCTTCCAGGCGGGCCATGAAGCCATCGCGCGCGGTGATCAGGCGGCCCGCCTCGATCAGGGCTTCCGGCTCCGAACCGCTGATCTCGATGAAACTGCCGATCGCCTCCCACCGCCGGCCGTTGTCCCAGCGCGTCACCTCCAGCGGCGGCGGCAGCGAGACCTGTTCCTGCGTCCGCAGAAGGAGAAGGGCGGTGTCCTCGTCCGGCGGCGGCGAAAAGTCAACGGGCGGCAGCACGATGGTCTCGAAGCGCGACGGCCCGTACGCCATCGACTGCGGGTGCAAGTTGAAGGCGTCGATCGCCTGGGTGACGGCGATGGTATCGCCGGGCATGGCGTTTTCGTCGCCGCCGGCCGATACCTCCACGCCATCGGCATCCAGGGCGCTTTCCGCCGCCGGCGAAACCGCTTCCCCGGCGCCCGCCCCGACGGCTGAGGGTGATGCTTCCTCGCCGGCATCGGCGGCGTCACCGGCCGCCAGTGCCGCCTCGGCATCGACGCCGGCGATCTTCGCCGCCCATTCACCGGCGGCGGCGCCACGGCCGGCGAGTTCGGCGACGAGGCGGCCGGAGAGGCGCATGCCGCTCGCCTCCTCGAGGTCCGGAACGATGGCGCGGGCAAAGAAGCTGGCGATCAGCACCGGCGCCCCGTCATCGACGGGAATGATCACCAGGTCGTTGCCCGCGCGCTGAAGGCGGGCGTTGAGCAACGCCACGCCGTCGGGCACCCGGACGACCCCGCCCGGGGCGACGATGACTGTCTTGGCGCCGGTTTCCTCGCCTGTGGCCGGCCCACCGAACCCGTGCGGCACCCTCTGCCCGCTCCAACCGATGCGGGCAGCCTCCGTTTCGCCACCCGCGATGCCAGTGGATCAGGACGTTAACACAAGTTTAAGATTACCTCAAATTGCGATGATTTTGATTGTGCAACTTCATCGTGCCGGCGGTCGGGCGGGATCGGCAAGATGGGGGTGCTTCGGTTGGCGCCAGCAGCCGGGCGCCCTGATATAGTTTTCAGCGCCGGCGGCCGCCTCCTTGCGCGAGCCGCGTCGGCAACCAGGGCTGGAGAGGAAACGCGGGCGATGCTGTGGAAACAGGGGCGGCGCAGTGAAAACGTCGAGGATCGGCGCGGCAGCACCGATGGCGCCGGCATGGGCCGAGGCGGCTTCGGCGGCTTTCCCGGTGGCTTTCGCATCCCCGGCGGCGGTCGAAGGGCCGGCGTCGGCGGCGGCTTCGGGCTGATCGCGCTGATCATCCTCGCCCTTGTCTTCGGCGTCGATCCGTCCGTCCTGTTGCAGACCGGCGGCGGCATGCCCGGCGGCGCGCCGTCAAGCTATGTCCCCGCCGACGCACCCCGGCCGCCGGCAAGTCAGACGGCGGAGGAAGCGGAGCTGGCCGAGTTCGTCTCCGCCGTGCTCGCCAGCACGGAAGACACCTGGCAAGCGGTGTTCGCCGCGGCGGGACGGACCTACGAGGAACCCCGGCTGGTGCTATTTTCCGGCGCCGTGCAATCGGCGTGCGGTTACGCCTCCGCCGCGGTCGGACCCTTCTACTGCCCGCGCGACCAGAAGGTTTATCTCGATCTGGAATTCTTTGCGGAGTTGCAGCGCCGCTTCCGAGCGCCCGGCGATTTCGCGCAGGCCTACGTCATCGCCCACGAAATCGGCCATCACGTGCAGAACCTGCTCGGCATCGCGCCGAGGGTGGAGGCGGCGCGGCGGCAGGCCAGCCCGGTGGAGGCGAACCGGCTTTCGGTGATGATGGAACTACAGGCCGATTGCCTTGCCGGCGTCTGGGCGCACCAAGCCCACGCGTCCGGCGCCATTCTCGAACCCGGCGACATCGAGGAAGCGCTGAACGCCGCTTCGGCGATCGGCGACGACCGTCTGCAGCGCCAGGCGCAGGGCTACGTCGTTCCCGATGCCTTCACCCACGGCTCCGCCGAACAGCGCGTGCGCTGGTTCCGGCGGGGCTTCGATCAGGGGGACATGCGCGCCTGCGACACCTTCAGCGCCGAGCGGCTGTAGCTTCGCAAAACCGGGCGCTGGATCATGGCACCGGCCGGCGCTTGTGCAATCGCTCCTCGAAGGCGTCCCAAAGCTGCGCTTCAATAGCAACCTCGTCGAGGCGGTTGATTTCCTGGATGCCGGTCGGCGAGGTGACATTGATCTCGGTCAGGTAATCGCCGATGACGTCGATGCCGACGAAAACGAGGCCGCGGCGCCGCAGTTCGGGGCCGATCGCCTCACAGATCTCGGCATCGCGGCCCGTCAGCGTCGTCTTTACCGCCACCGCGCCGACGTGCAGGTTGGCGCGCGCCTCCCCCGGCTGCGGCACCCGCTTGACAGCGCCGGCGGCCCGTCCGTCGACGAGGATGATCCGCTTGTCGCCGTCCCGCACCTCCGGCAGATAGCGCTGAATGACGATCGGCTCGCGATAGAGCTGCGTGAACATTTCCAGCAGGGCGTTAAAGTTTTCGTCGCCGGGAGCGACGTGGAAAACGTTGGCGCCGCCGTTGCCGAACAGCGGCTTGATGACGATGTCGCCGTGTTCCTCGCGAAAGGCGCGCACTTCGCTGTTGTCGGCGGTGATCAGCGTCGGTGGCATCAATTCCGGAAAGTGGGTGACGAACAGCTTTTCCGGCGCGTTGCGCACCTCCACCGGATCGTTGATCACCAGCGTCTGATCGGCGACCTGCTGCAACAGGTGCGTGGCCGTGATGTAGGCCATGTCGAACGGCGGATCCTGCCGCATCAGGACGATGTCGAAGTTGGCGAGATCGACGATCTCCGGCAGGCCTAAGCCGTAGTGGTCGCCCTTGACCCGCTGCACGGTCAAGGCACGGGCCTTGGCGAACACCTGGCCTTGCGAGAACGACAGATGCTGCGGCAGGTAATGATAAAGCGCATGACCGCGCCGCTGCGCTTCGAGGGCGAGGACGAACGTCGAGTCCGTGTCGATGTTGATCGCCTCGATCGGATCCATCTGGATGGCGACCGTCAGTGGCATGGCAGGAACCCCCGTTGACGCGGCGCCCGCAGTTAACGGCGCGGCCGGTGCCGGAGGCAAGGACGATCTGGCGGACCACCGCGTGCCGGTCGCGCACCGGCTCGCGGCGAGCCGGTCGGCGGCGGCGCGTCAGCTTTTTTCGACGGCGACCATGCGCGTGGTATCGATGAGCTTTTCCGCCAGCGTCCGCGCCAGGTACTGGTGAACCAGCGCCGCCGCCTCCGGCGCTTCGCACTGCATGGCCGCCAGCGCATGGCGGGAAATCCCGGCGGTGACGGTCGGCATCTCGGCCACCACCGAGGCGGCCCGCGGCTGCCCCAGATAGAATGCCAGTTCGCCCACCACCGTTCCCGCACCCATGGTGCGGATGCGCAGCGAGCGCTCCTCGCTGATCTGCAGGCGTACCGAAACGGCGCCGGACTCGATGCAATAGAGGTCATCGGACGGATCGCCCTGGGCGATCAGGCGGCTGCCCGCCGGCCATTGCCGCTTCTCCACATAGGGCATGAGCGCGGCGATCACCTTCGGGTTGGCGCCGAACCGGCACAGGTCCTCCTCCAGCGTCTGCGTGAACTCGTGCGGCTTCAGCCCCGCCCGCTCCAGCAACCGGTCCTCGCAGTGTTCGAGGCCGTGGTCGAGGTCGACGATGAAGCGGAGGCTCGCCATCTCCGCCCCCTTTCCCTGCTCGAGCCGGCTGAGATCCTTGGCGAGGTCGGCGGTCAGTCCGCTCAGGATGATCTCAAAGCCATCCCGATCGGCGTATTGGCAAAGCTTGGCGAGGCTCATCGACACCGAGGCATCGATCCCGGTGACGTGGCGGAAGTCGAGGACGAGCGAGCGGAGCGGCGGCCGGCCGGCATCGCCGAGGCGCTGGCGAAGTCGGGTGAGCAGCGAGTTCATCCGCCCGAAAAACAAATGCCCCTGCAATTCAAGGACGAACACCTCGTCGGCGCGGGACAACAGCGCATCGCGGAAGGCGGTCGGACGCTGCACGTTGCTGGCGCGCGTCGCCAGCGTCGACGAGGCGCGGACGACATCGACGCGGCTGTACTGGACGACGAACAGAACGATGCCGGCGAAGATGCCGACGCCGAGACCCTCGATCAGCCCGACAAACGCCACCGACGAAAAGACGAGCGCGGCAACGCCGAACTCCGCCCACGACCGGCGCAGATGGATGTTGAATACGGCGCGGTGGAGCTGGTCGAGGCCGACATAGATGAGCAGCATGCCGATGGTCAGCCGCGGCAGGTAGCCGATGGTATTGCCTCCGACGGCCAGCAGCAGCGCGCAGAACAGGGCGACGATGAGGCCGACGAGGCGGCTGGGGCGCCCCAGCCGGATCGCCAGCGTGGTGACGCTGAGCGAATGGTAGCCGGGCAACGATACCAGCGCCGTGCTCAACAGGTTGCCAACGCCGACGACGCGCAGTTCGCGGTTGAGGTCGATGTCGGTGCTGCCGATGATTTCAATGACGCTCGCCTGCATCAGCACCGCCATCAGCGCCACCACGACAAGCGTCGCGAACTTCGGCCATTGCGCCAGCACCACTGACCAGTCGGCGGCGAGCAGCGCGCCAAAGCGCGACGCCGGCGGCCACAGCCCGTGCTCCGGGATGATGTCGAGCAGCCAGTTGCCGGCGGTGAGCGTCTCCCGGTCAAGGCCGATGATCAGCGCGATCACCCAGAAGCCGGCGATGCTGGCGATGGCGAAGGCCGGCACGTTGAGGTTGTGCGGGCGCTTCATCTGCAGCGCGAACAGGCCGAGGCCGAGCGCGACCGACGGCAGCCAGTGCGTCATCGCCTCGCCGGCCGCCAGTTGCGGCAGGGTTCCCGGTTCCAGCGGCGTGCCCACCATCACCCGAAAGGCGCCACTGATCAGCAGCCAGCCCATGCCGCCGATGAACCCGACGACGACGGGATAGGGAATGAAGCGGATCACGTTGCCGAGGCGCAGCGTGCCGAGCAGGGTGTAGGCGATGCCGATGGTCGCCGAACCGGTCACCACCATGGCGAAGATCGCCGGCAGCAACTGCTCCGGACGCCCCGCCGCCGTCAGATCGGCGGCAAGCACGGCGGCGATGACCCCCAAGATCACCGCCGGCTCCGATTGGGCGACGGCGACCGAGCCGGCGAACGATCCCCGGGCGACGAGGCAGAGGGTCAGAATGACGGCGCTGATCAGCCCGAGGCCGACGCCGGTGCCGGCGTATGGCTGCAACGGACCGGAAAAGATCAGCGACGGGTAGGCAACGATCGGCACCAGGATGGCGATGGTGACGATGACGGCGCGCCCCGCGGCGGCGGCGGCTTCGCGCCGATCGAAGGCCTTCAGGCTGTCCACCCACCCTGCGCGCTGTGCGATGTCGGCCTGCGCCACCGTGCCGTCCTGTCCCGCGTTGGTTGCGGCGTTGCCCGCCGTGAAGCTGCGCGCAGCTTCACCATATCCGCGCGCGTGGGGTCAAGGGGGGCGTGCCATCGGCGCCGCGGCCGGGGCCATCGGCCCCTGATCAGTCGTCGATCCGCCAGGCGCCCTGGCGATGCTGCGGCCACCGCCCGCGGCCGATCAGGATGACATCGAAGCGCACCGTCAGGTCGCCGAGATCGGGACAGCGGCGCAGGTACCACTCGGCGGCGCGGGCGATGCGGCGGCGCTGGCGCCCGCTCAAGGCCTCGGCGGCACCGTCGCCGCGACGCGCCTTGACCTCGACGAAGGCGAGCGTGCGGCCGCGGCGGGCGATCACGTCGATCTCGCCCACCGGCACGCGAAAGTCGCGGGCGAGGATGCGGTAGCCCTTCAGCCGCAGCAGTGCCGCCGCCAGCCATTCCGCGCGGCGGCCGAAGCGCTGCGCCGCGATCTTCGCCGGCCGCGGCGGCGCGGTCTCCCTCGCCGTCACGACGGTTGCGCCTTCAGTCGCAGCGCCCTCGCGTAAACCTCGCGCCGCGGGCGGCCCGTATGCAAGGCCACTTCCGCCGCCGCCTTGCCGGGCGCGGCGTGCGCCAGTGCGCTGGCGAGCAGGCGGTCGATGGTGGCATCGTCGGCCACCTCCACCGCCGACGGCGGCGGCGGGCCGATGACGATGGTGATTTCGCCCTTGGGCGGGCCGGCGTCGCGATAGTGACTGGCCAGCGCCGCAAGGCCGCCCCGCCGCGTCTCCTCGAACCGCTTGGTCAGCTCGCGCGTCACCGCCGCCGGCCGATCGCCGAGCCTCTCGCAGAGATCGGCGAGGGTTTCGATGAGCCGGTGCGGCGCCTCCATCACCACCAGCGTCGCGGGAATCGCGGCAATCTGGGCGATCGCCTGGCGGCGCGCCGGGCGACGCGGCGGCAGAAAGCCGGCAAACAGGAAGCGATCGGTGGGCAGGCCGGCGACGGCAAGCGCCGTCAACACCGACGATGCACCCGGTATCGGCACCACCGCAACCCCGGCGGCCAGGCATCGGCCGACAAGGTCGGCGCCGGGATCGGAGATCAGCGGCGTGCCCGCGTCGCTGACCAGCGCCACCCGTTCGCCGGCGACGATGCGGGCGAGCAGTGCGGCGCCCGATATGCCGGCGGTGTGCGCATCGTAGCGAACGAGCGAACGGCGGATGCCATGGATGGCGAGCAGCCGGGCGGTCACACGCGTATCCTCGCAGGCGATGACATCGACCGCGGCAAGAATGTCCAATGCCCGCAGCGTGATGTCGCGGGCGTTACCGATCGGCGTCGCCACCAGGTACAGTGCCGGCGGCAATCCGGCCGCGGGTTCGTCGTGTGGCAGCGATTTACTCCGGTTCAGGCGGTTTGTAAGGTAGCCGGATGATGACGCGATCGCGCCGCCAACCCCAGCCCTTTCGCCGCTGGCACCGCTGCCGCTCCCGGCGGCCGGGGCCGGCGCTCGCATGCCTCGCCCTCACGCTCCTGATCGCCGGCTGCCAGACCGCGGAACCGCAACCGCCGGTGCGCCCGGCACCGCCGCCGCCGGTGGTCAAGGTGATTCCGGAGCCGCCGCCGACACGAGAGGCGCTGGCGCCCGTTGAACAGCCGGCCATCGGACGGCCCGGCTATGATGCGGAGCTGGCGCGGGCGTTGCGGCGCGGCCCGGCGGCGCCGCCACCGGAGCCCGGCACCGCGCGCGCCTGCCTGCTGGTGCCGCTGAGCGGCAGCGAAGCCCGCGTCGGTACCGCCATGCAGCAGGCGGCCATCCTGTCCTTCTTCGAAAACGGTCGCGGCCGCCTGGAACTGTTGCCGTACAATACCGCCGGACAGGCCGGACAGACGGCGCGCGCCGCGCAACTCGCGCTCGCCGACGGCTGCGCGCTGTTCCTCGGTCCACTGCTCGCCGCCGATGTCCAGACGGTCGCCCCCCTCGCCGCCGAGCGCGGCGTGCCGGTGATCGCCTTTTCCAGCGACCGCCGCGTCGCCAGCGAGAACGTCTTCGTCTTCGGGTTGACGCCGCAGGCGCAAGTCGAGCGCGTCCTCCGCTTCGCCGCCGCGCAGGGCCGCCATAAGCTGGCGATCCTCGCGCCCAATGATCCTTACGGGGCCACCGTTCTGCAAACGGCGAAGGCGCTCGCCGCCGAGCTGCCGATGACGGTCGTCGCCGCCGAAACCTATCCGGCGTCGGCGACGGAGTTCGCCGACATCGTGCGCCGGCTGCCCACGACCGGACGCGCCGATGCTGCGGTTTCGCCGCCGACACCGGCGTTCGATGCCCTGCTGATCGCCGACGGCGGCGCGCGGCTGCGGGCGATCGCGGCCCAGTTGCCCGCGCACGGCATCATCCCGCCGCAGGTGCAGATCCTCGGCACCGGCCTCTGGGACGAGCCCGGCCTGGGCGAGCAGGCGGCCCTCGTCGGCGCCTGGTACGCGGCACCCGACCCGATGTTTCGCCGCGATTTCGAAAGCGCCTACCGCTCCACGTTCGGCGCCGCGCCGCACCGCCTGGCGACCCTCGCCTATGACGCCACCGCGATGGCGGCGCTGCTGGCGCCCGATGCCGGCGCGAAAGGCGCTTTCAGCCGCGCCGCCCTGACCGACCCGTCCGGCTTTCTCGGCCGCGACGGGCTGTTCCGCCTCACCGCCGATGGGCTCGCCGACCGACGCCTGGCCGTCATGCAGGTCGCGCCCGGGCAAACGACGGTGATCAGCGCGCCCGAACTCAGCTTTGCCGGCAGTTGACCCGCGCGCGACCGTTCAGGCAAGCAAGCGCACGAGCACCGCATCGAGGCACCTCCGTCCCGCCGCGGTGGCGCGCAGCCGCGCCTCCGTCAGCTCGATGAAGCCATCGGCCGCCAGGGTCATCAGCGCCGCGCCATCGACGGCATCGGTCACGTCGCGGCCGGTCAGCCGCCGGAACCGGCGGCGGTCAATGCCGTCCGTCAGCCGCATGCCCATCAGCAGCAACTCGGCGCATCTCGCCGCGGCGGCCAGCGGCTGGCGTTCGGCGCAGCCGCTGCCGCGCTCCTCCACCGCCGCCAGCCACGTCTCCGGCAGCCGCCGGTTGCACAGGGCGACGGTCACGCCGTCGCTGCCGGTCAGCCGGCCGTGCGCACCGGCGCCAATGCCGAGATAGTCGCCACCCCGCCAGATGGCGAGGTTGTGCCGGCAGGCCCCCCCCGGCCGGGCATGGTTGGACACTTCGTAGGCCGGCAGCCCGGCAGCGGCCATCCGGTCCTGGGTGATTTCGAACAGTGCGGCCGCGCGATCGTCATCGGCGGGCGCGATGCCGTCCCGCCAGAAGGCGGTGCCCGGCTCGATGGTCAGCTCATAGACGGACAGGTGATCGCCGGCGAGGGTCAGCGCCGCCGTCAGTTCGGCCCCCCAGTCGGCCGCCGTCTGCCCCGGCCGCGCCGTGATCAGGTCGAAGGAAAAGCGCGGAAAGACGCGGGCCGCCAGGGCGACGGCGCGGCGCGCCTCGTCCGCCGAATGGGCGCGGCCGAGAGCGTGCAGCGCGCCATCATCGAGTGCCTGCACGCCGATCGAAACGCGGTTGACGCCGGCCGCCGCCAGTTCGCGAAAGCGCCCCCTCTCCACCGTCGTCGGATTGGCTTCGAGCGTGACCTCCGCATCGCTGGCGATGGTCCAGTGGCCGGCGATGGCATCGAGGAGCGCGCTGACCGACGACGGCGCCATCAGCGAGGGGGTGCCGCCGCCAAAGAAAACGCTGACCACCGTTCGCCCCGGCGCCCCGCCGGCGAACACCGCCAGCTCGCGGCGGTAGGCGGCCAGCCACCGCGTCTCGTCGATGGCGGCGCGGACATGGCTGTTGAAGTCGCAGTAGGGGCACTTTCGGCGGCAGAACGGCCAGTGGACGTAGATGCTGAGGGCCGCCGCCGGGTCGGCCAGCGCCGTCATCGGGCGCCGGCACCGCCGCCCGCGTGTGGCTGAAGGCAGGCGGCAAGCAACTGGCGGAACGCCGCCGCGCGGTGGCTGATGGCGTGTTTGCGTTCCGGGTCGATTTCACCGAAGGTCATCGTATCGCCGTCGGCGACGAAGATGGGGTCGTAACCGAAGCCGCGGCTGCCCCGTGGCGGCCAGACGAGATGGCCGAACACATGGCCCTCGAACACCTCGGCGTGGCCGTCCGGCCACGCCAGGGCGAGGGCGCAGGTGAAATGGGCGCGGCGATCGGCATGGCCGGCGAGCGCCGCCTCCACTTTCGCCATCGCCAGCGCGAAGTCCTTTTCGGGTCCGCCCCAGCGGGCCGAATGAATCCCCGGTTCGCCGCCAAGCGCCGGCACCACCAGACCGCTGTCGTCGGCGAGGGCCGGCAGACCCGAACCGGTCGCCGACGCGCGCGCCTTCAGCAGGGCGTTGTCGACGAACGTCGCGCCCGTTTCCTCCGGTTCCCGCAGGCCGAGGGCGCCGGCGGAGACGACCGCGACGGCGAACGGCTGGATCAGGGCGCCGATTTCCCGCACCTTGCCGGGGTTGTGGCTGGCGATGACGAGACGGTCGGTATCGAGGCGGCGTGCCATGGGCTTGCGTGTCGTCAGTGGCCCGGGGCGGCGTTCAACCGAGGCCGAGCGCGTGCCGCTGGTGGACGATGAGGGCGCCGATGCCGGCGCGCGCCAGCGCCAGCAGACCGATGAACTCGGCCTCGCTGAACGGCGCGCCTTCGGCCGTGCCCTGGATCTCGACGATGGCGCCGGCGCCGGTCAGCACAAAGTTGGCATCCGCTGCCGCCGCGCTGTCCTCCACATACTCAAGGTCGAGCAGCGCCTGCCCCTCAAAGAGCCCGCAGGAGACGGCGGCCACATGATCCTTGATCGGCATCTTGG
This sequence comes from Rhodospirillales bacterium, assembly GCA_025458035.1. Classification (GTDB taxonomy): domain Bacteria; phylum Pseudomonadota; class Alphaproteobacteria; order Rhodospirillales; family Defluviicoccaceae; genus Defluviicoccus. The sequence continues at coordinate 1,407 of JALOTH010000049.1, read as the reverse complement.
CGAGCAGCCCAAGGGCGATGAGCCGCTGGCAGGCAAGGTGGAGGGCGACGAACCCGCCGGTGATCGCCGCCGTACGGGTGCCGCCATCCGCCTGCAAGACATCGCAATCGACGCGGATCTGCATTTCTCCGAGCACGGCGAGATCGGTCACCGCCCGCAGGCTGCGGCCGATCAGCCGCTGAATCTCCTGGGTGCGGCCGGTCTGCCGTCCGCGCGCCGCCTCGCGGTCGGTCCGCTCCGCGGTCGCCCGCGGCAGCATGCCATATTCGGCGGTCACCCAGCCGCGGCCGGTATCGCGCAGCCATCCCGGCACCCGGCTCTCGACGCTGGCCGTACAGAGGACATGGGTATCGCCGAAACACGCGAGGCAGGAGCCTTCGGCGTACTTGTTGGCTGCCGTTTCCAGGCGCACCGGGCGCAGCGCGTCGGCGGCGCGGCCGGATGATCTCGGCATGACAGCCGCCTCCCTCGTAAAGCCGAAAAACCAGGGGCCGAAGCTAGCGTCTGCCCGGCAAGGCGGCAAGGCGTTTGCGTTGACGGACCGCCGGCCCGCGACTAAATCAGCAACGCGTTGAAAAAACGGGCGCCGGATTTTTGCTGACGCCACCGATGCGCGGCCGGCACGGCTCTCAGTGGTATCCGCAAGGGCGATGATCACCGAACTGAACGATCGATCCCGCGAGATCTTTCGGATTGTCGTTGACGCTTACCTCGAATCCGGCGAGCCGATCGGCTCACGGACCTTGGCCAAGCGGCTGGCGCACAACCTGTCGCCGGCGACGATCCGCAACGTCATGGCCGATCTTGAGGAGGCGGGGCTGCTGTTCTCGCCCCACACGTCGGCCGGGCGGCTGCCGACGGAGGCGGGCTTGCGGCTGTTTGTCGACGGCCTGCTCGAGGTCGGCAACCTGACCGATGTGGAACGGCGGCTGATCGCCGAACGCTGCGCCGGCACCGGATCCAGCGTCGAGGGGCTGCTCGACCGGGCGACGACCACGCTGTCCGGCCTCTCCCGCTGCGCCGGCCTGGTCACCGCGCCGAAGACCGACGTCGCCCTCAAGCACATCGAAATCGTCAGCCTCAACGCCAGCCGGGCACTGGTGGTGCTGGTCAGCGAAAGCGGCATCGTCGAGAACCGCATCGTCGAAACGCCTGCGGACATCGCGCCGTCGATGCTGGTGGAGGCGTCCAACTACCTGGCCACCCGCCTCGTCGGCCGCAGCATCGCCGAGGCACGCAGCGAGATCACCCAGGAACTGGCGCAGCACCGGGCGCAGCTCGACGCGCTGACGCGCAAGGTCGTCGAGCAGGGGCTCGCCATCTGGGCCGACAATGACATGGGCGGCGCGCTGATCGTCCGTGGCCAGGCGCATCTTCTCGACGACGTGCAGGCGGTTGGCGATCTTG
>JALOTH010000152.1 GCA_025458035.1 Rhodospirillales bacterium | reverse complement strand
GCGGCCGCGCGCGGAAAGCAATATAATCAATGGGGTGCGTGGACGGGCAGGGTGAAAAATGACGACATTTGACGACAGCCTGACGACACGAGTGACGACGGACGCAGGCAAAAATGACGACATCCTGACGACACGGCTGACGACGCCGGCGACGATCGGCGGGGCGAGGGGGGCGGCCGCCCCTTCAAGGGTGGTCGCGGCCGAAGGCGGGGGTCGGCGGGGAGTTGGGAACGAAGCGCGAGCAGTGGACGACGTCGCCCGCCGCCTCATCGAAGATCCAGTTGTCCGGCACCGCCCGGCAGTGGCGCTCGACGGCGGCGAGGTCCCGGCGCGAGTTGTAGGTGGCGCCGAGCCAGCGGCCGATGGTGTGCAGGGTCGGGTTGGCGGTGGGCTTGCGCTCCGATGATCGCTCAGGGGCCGGTTTGGCGATTTCCGCCGGCGGGGCGACGGCGACGACCCGCGAGCGCAACTGGTGCAACAGCCGCGGTGAGACGGCGCCGCTGACGCTGCTGCCGATATCCCGCTGAAAGGCGCGGATGGCACTGTCCGTCAGCGGACCGACCTTGCCGTCTGTCGCACCGGGCCGATACCCGAGGCGCGCCAGCAGGGTCTGCGCCTCGCGCACATCGCGCAAGGTCGCGCCGGGGTCGCGGCCGGCGGCGGACTCGGCGCTGCGTGCCGCCTCGGCGGCCGGCAGCGGCAGCAGGGCTGGCCGGGGCGCCGCGCCTTCGCCGGCGCTCTCCGGCGGCGCCTCCTCCGGCGACAGCGGCATCGCCAGCGGCGGCAGCGCGATCGGCGTCAGCGAGTCCTCGTCGTGCATCAGCAGCGGCCAGGCGATCAGCGCGACGAACACGCAGGCGGCGACGAGGGCGAAATAGCTGAAGCGCTCGCCGCTCAAGGTCGCCAGCAGGCCGCCGGCCCCCGCATCCTCTTCCGGCTCGTCGGCGGCCGCGGCGGTGTTCCGCCGCCTTGCCAGCACCGCTCGCCAGCCCTGCGCGATGCGGGCGGCAAGGGTCCGCACCGCCTCGGCGGCGGGCGGCGGCAAGCCCGATGCGCCGTCGTCGCCGTCGCCCGCGGCGGCCGTCGCCGGCAGCGGTGAGGGCGGCGGGTTCTGCGGCGCTTGCGGCGGGTGCCTCGGGATGCGCCGTTCCCGCTGCCAGCAGTGCAGCAGCGCCGCCTTCACCGCTTCGGCGCGGATCTCCGTCCAGCCCTGTGCCCGCGAGATCTCCTCGGCGACGTCCAGCAGATGAGTGGCCCAGTCCTCATCGCCCTTGGCATAGGCGAGGACCTTGACGCGGGCGCCATCGGTCAGCGGCAACGGCGCTGCCGCCGTGACCAGGTCCCCCTCCGGTGGCGCGAGCGAGGCCGCCGCGCTGGCTGTGCGTTCGCCAGCCGCGATCGCCGGCTGCTCGCCGTCCACTGCGGACCGTCCGCTGGAGCGCGTCCGTGAGTGCATGGCACCTCTGCTTGCCGCGGCGGTTCCCGGCTGGTATCGCGGTCGGATGGTTGCGGCGGATGACGACGCATCCACCAGCCCCGACCGTTCGCGTTGCCGGCGTTCTCCGCGGCTGTCCCGTGCCGCCATTGTAAAAAACAATGGCGCTCCTGCGAAGGCCGGTTCCGACGCCGGCACAAAAAAACGCGACCCAGCCCGCAAGGGTCTGAGCCGCGTTCCCGACATGCCGGCCGATGGTTCGGCGGCCTCCAAGCTCTCGTCCCCGGAAGCCCGGATGCGGGAGTTTCACGGACACGGAGGGATCCGCCTGCCGGCCCGCCAAGAGAGGCATTTGGCGGAACCTCAAGTGATCCCAACGGGAACATTCCCTAGAAAATGAGTGTGTCGTTTCTATGGCCGCCGCCGGCGGATGGGTGCGCGCCGCCGCCGGCTTCCGCCCCGTCCCCCATCCGGCCGTCGCCAGGACGGCTTTCCGCCGGCCGCGGATATGCTAGGCTGGAGCACCGCCGCCGCCCGATCCGGCGTGCAGTACGATGGGAGGACGACGCCCGTGACCGACCCAAGGCTCTCGCGGCCCTCGCGCCCCTGGGCGGCCCGGGGCCTGCATCCCGCCGTCCACGAGCTCGCCGCGGCGTTGCGGGCCGGGGCGATCAGCCGGCGCACGTTCATCGCGGCCGCCAGCCGCCTCGGCGTTGCCGCGCCGGTGGCTGCCGCCATCGCCGGCGTCTGGCGGCGGGCGGCGGCGGCAGAACCCGCGGTGCCTCCGCCATCGCCGGCAGCGGGCGGCACCTTGCGCTGTTCGATGAACGTGAAGGAGGTGAGTGACCCGGCGATCTTCGACTGGTCAGAAAAGGCCAACGTCGTTCGCCACATGGTCGAGCCGCTGGTGCGCATCGACGCCGCCAACATCGCCCGGCCATGGCTTGCCGAGCGATGGCAGGCCTCGGACGATCTGAAGACATGGACGTTCTTCCTGCGCCGGGATGTCGTCTGGTCCAATGGCGATGCGTTCGTCGCCGAGGATGTGGCGTTCAACGTGCGGCGCTGGCTCGATCCGCAAACCGGCTCCTCCAACCTCAGCCGCTTTGCCGCGCTGACGACGTCCGTCGCCACCGGCAAGACAACCGCCGACGGCAAGCCCGTAACGTCGACGTCCCTGGCGGCAGGTGCCATCGAGATCATCGATGACCATACCGTGCGCTTTCACCTGACCCGCCCCGATGTCTCGTTGCCGGAGAGTTTCGCCGACTATCCGGCGCTGATCGTCCACCGGCGGTTCTCCGAGGAGGGCGGCGATCTGACGAAAAACCCGGTGGGGACCGGTCCGTTCCGCCTGGCGGAGTTCGTCGTCGGCGAGAAGGCGGTGCTGGTGCGCCGGCAGGACCGGCCATGGTGGGGGGGATCGCCCCGCCTGGACCGCATCGTCTACCTTGATCACGGCGATGACGCCGGCGCGCAACTCGCGGCGCTTGCCTCCGGCCAGGTGGACTGCAACTTCCGTTCGTCCATCGAGCAGATCGACACGATCAGCAGAATCCCCGGCCTCAAGCTGTATCAGACGACCACCGCGTCGTGCGGTGTCGCCCGCATGCGCGTCACCGAAAAGCCCTTCGATGCTCTGGCGGTGCGCCGCGCCATTCAGGCCGCCATCGACCATGACGAGGCGCAGCGCCTGGTTTTTCGAGGCTACGGCGCGCCGGGGGAAGACCATCACGTCGCGCCGCTGCATCCCGAATACGCGCCGCTGCCGAAACGCCGGCGCGATCTGGAACGGGCACGCCAGCAGTTGAGCGACGCCGGTTACCGGAACGGCATCCGCCTCGTCATCGATTGCGTCGCCAGCCCGCCATGGGAAGCGAATGTCTGCAAGGTGTTCGCCGAGATGCTGAAGCCCGCCGGCATCGAACTCGCGATCAACGTGCTGCCCGGCGCGACCTATTGGGACCGCTGGCAATCGACGCCGTTCGGCTTCACCGCCTGGGCGCATCGCCCCCTCGGCATCCAGGTTCTCAATCTCGCCTATCGTTCCAACGCCGGCTGGAACGAGACGGGCTACGCCAATCCGGCGTTCGATGCCCTCCTCGACGAGGCGAGCGGCATCATCGACCCCGGCAAGCGGCGTCCGGTCATGGACAAGCTGCAGCGAACGCTGCAGGACGACGCGATCATCGTGCAGTCGACGTGGCGGCCGACGTTCATGGCCGCCCATGAGCGGGTGCACGGTCTGGTCATGCATCCGGCGGAGGAACATCATTTCGAAGGTGTCTGGCTCGCCGCGTCCTGACTGCGGCAGCCGCTGAGCCGGTGACGGCGTGGCCCTTTACGCACTGCGCCGCCTCCTCGGCATGATCCTGGTCATGCTCACCGTCTCCCTGCTCGTCTTCGCGCTGGTGGAGGCGACACCGGGCACGGTGGCGATGCGGGTGCTCGGCCCCTACGCCAGCGAGGAGCAGCGCCAGCTTTGGCTCGCCGCCAATGGCTATCTCGAACCGGCGTGGTCCCGCTACCTCCACTGGCTCGGGCGGTTTGCGACGGGCGATTTCGGTGCCTCGATCCGGTATCGGGCGCCGGTTGCCGACGTTCTGTGGCCGCGGCTGGGCAATACCGCCGTCCTTGCCCTGTGGACCCTCGTCGTGCTGGTCCCGGTCTCGCTCGTCCTCGGGGTGCTCGCCGGCGTGCGCGAGGGATCGCCGCTGGACCGGCTGCTGTCAACGGCCGCGATCATCACCACGTCCATTCCCGAATTCGCCTCCGCCGTCCTGCTGTCGGCGATCTTCGTCTTCAAGCTGCAACTGCTGCCGGGAACCAGCGCGATGACCGACGGCTTTGATTGGCGCCAGTTGGTGCTGCCGGTGGCCGTGCTCGTCCTCTATGACGTGGGTTACGTGGCCCGGATGACGCGCATTTCCGTCGCCGAGGTGATCGCCGCGCCCTATGTCCGCGCCGCGCGGCTGCGCGGGCTGTCGTGGCCGCGCGTCATCATTTTCCATGCGCTGCGCAACGCGCTGATCACGCCGATCACGGTGCTGGCGGTGCAGGTCAACTGGCTGTTGTCCGGCGTCATCGTCGTCGAGGTGTTCTTCGCCTATAAGGGCTTCGGCAGCCTGTTGTGGGAGGCGGCACTGAACCAGGACATCTTTGTCATCCAGGCGTGCGCCATGGTCGCCGTCGTCGTCACCGTCGCGACGCAGGTCGCCGCCGATCTCGCCCACGCTGCGCTGGATCCGCGGTTGCGGGCGCCGGCACCGGCGGATCGCTGATGGGGCCGTTGCCGCAGCGGCTGCGTTCGCCATCGGTGGCGATCGGCGGTGCGCTTGTGGCGTTCTGGATCATCATCGCCGTTGCCGCGCCGGCGGTCGCGCCGTTCCCGCCGAACGCAACGCTGCAGCCGTTTGCGCTCCCCGGTGCCGAGTTCGCGGGCGGCCAGCGGTTCTGGCTCGGCACCGATCAGATCGGCCGCGACATCGCCTCGCGGCTGATCTGGGGCGCGCGCACCGTGCTGCTGTGGGCGCCGATCGCCACCCTGGCCGCCTACGCCGCCGGGATCCCGTTGGGCCTTCTCGCCGGCAGCCGCGGCGGCGCCATCGACGCCGCCGTCATGTTCGCAACCAACGTCTTGCTGTCGTTTCCGGTCCTCGTCCTCTACATCCTCATCATCGGCACCATCGGCGCTTCGCCGCTGAACCTCGTGATCGCCGTGGTTTTCGCCGGCGCCCCGGGAATCGTTCGCCTGGTCCGCGCCCTGGCTGCCCGCGAACGGACCCGCGATTACGTCGCCGCCGCCTATACCCGTGGCGAGGGCGTCCTCGGCGTCATGGTCCTCGAGATCCTGCCCAATATCGCGCCAACCCTCATCGCCGACGCCTGCCTTCGCCTCGGCTATGTCATCGTCACCCTTGGCGTTCTCGGCTTCCTCGGCCTTGGCCTGCCGCCACCCGATCCGGACTGGGGCGGCATGATCAACGAGGCGCGGCCGGTGGCACTGGCATTTCCCCATATTGCCGTCGCCCCCTGTCTGGCGCTCGTCTCTCTCGTGCTTGGCTGTAACCTTCTTGCCGACGGTCTGCGCGATGACCGCCGCTGAGTTGGCCGCGGCCGATGCCGGTGCGGCGCCAGCGCTGCTGGCGGTGCGTGGCCTGACCATCACCTATGCTGGTACCGATCGGGGCCGCGGCGCGCCGGTCAAAGCCGTTGCCGACGT
>JALOTH010000048.1 GCA_025458035.1 Rhodospirillales bacterium | reverse complement strand
CTGCTACCGCTCGATGAACTACATCTCCCGCCACATGGAGGAGAAGCACGGCATCCCGTGGATGGAGTTCAACTTCTTCGGACCGTCGCGGATCGCGATGTCGTTGCGTGCCATTGCCGAGCACTTCGACGATACGATCAAGGAAGGCGCCGAGCGAGTCATCGCCAAGTACCAGCCGCTGGTCGACGAAGTGATCGCCACCTATCGCCCGCGGCTATTCGGCAAAAAGGTCATGCTCTACGTCGGGGGCCTCAGGCCGCGCCACATGGTCAACGCCTACGAAGACCTCGGCATGCAGATCGTCGGCGCCGGCTATGAATTCGCTCACCGCGACGACTATCAGCGGACGATGGACTACGTGAAGGACGGCACGCTGATCTACGACGACGTGACCGCCTACGAACTGGAGCACTTCATTCAGAACATCCGGCCCGACCTTGTCGGTTCCGGGATCAAGGAGAAGTACTCCACCCAGAAAATGGGAATCCCTTTCCGCCAGCTGCATTCGTGGGACTACTCGGGACCGTACCACGGCTACGACGGCTTTGCCGTGTTTGCCCGCGATATGGACATGGCGATCAACAACCCCGCGTGGAGCCTGTTCAAGGCGCCGTGGGCCGCCGCCGACGGCACGCCGGCAACCGCTTAGAACAGAAAGGCCCGGTTTCTGCCCGAGGGCTCGGCTCCGGCCGTCGCGACCATCCCCTCCTCGTGACGGCCGGGCAGGCCAGACGGAAGCGAAGACGGAGCCGAACGCAGAGAGGATACCATGCCCCAGTCAGCTGATCAGATTAAAGACCACACTGCACTATTCAAGGAACCCGAATACCAGGAGATGTTTGCGCGCAAGCGCGAGGAGTTCGAGTGTCCCCACCCACCCGAGCGGGTCGCCGAAGTGGCGGAATGGATGAAGGGTTGGGACTATCGGGAGAAGAACCTGGCGCGCGAAGCGCTGACCGTCAATCCGGCGAAAGCCTGCCAGCCGCTCGGCGCGGTATTCTGCGCCGCCGGATTTGAGGGCATGCTGTCCTTCATTCACGGCTCGCAGGGCTGCACCGCGTACTTCCGCTCACACCTTTCGCGCCACTTCAAGGAGCCGTCATCGGCCGTTTCCTCCAACATGACCGAGGATGCGGCGGTGTTTGGCGGCCTTAACAACATGCTCGACGGCCTGCAGAACGCCCATGCGCTCTACAAGCCAAAAGCGATTGCCGTCGGCACCACCTGCATGTCCGAGGTGATCGGCGACGACCTGCAGGCATTCATCACCAAGGCGAAGCAGGAAGAGCGCATCCCTGCGGACTTCGACGTTCCCTACGCCCACACGCCGTCATTCATCGGCAGCCACGTCAACGGCTACGACAACATGCTGGAGGGCATTCTCCGGCACTACTGGGAGGGCGCGACGCCGGAGCGTGGCGATGGGCTCAACATCATTCCCGGTTTCGACGGCTTTTGCGTCGGCAACATCCGCGAACTGAAGCGGATGCTTGGCCTGATGGGCGTATCGGCAACGGTGCTGAGCGATCCGTCCGACGTCTACGATATGCCGGCCAACGGCACCTTCACCATGTATGCTGGCGGCACGCCGGTCGCCGACACCAAGGCGGCCATCAACGCCAAAGCCACCATCTCGTTGCAGGAGTTTTGCTCCAAGAAGAGCCTTGATCTCGTCAAGGAGAGCGGCCAGGAGGTCATCGCCCTCAATTATCCGCTGGGCGTCGCGGCAACCGATGAATTCCTGACGAAGGTTGCGGCGCTCACCGGCAAATCGATCCCGGCGCAGCTGGAGCTGGAACGGGGCCGGCTGATCGACGCGATGACCGACTCAATGTCTTACCTCCACGGCAAGACGTTCACGGTCTTTGGCGATCCGGACTTCTGCCTGGGCGTGACCCGCTTCCTGCTCGAACTCGGTGGCGAGCCGGTACACGTGCTGTCCACCAACGGCAACAAGGCCTGGGCGAAGAAGATGCAGGCCATGCTGGCGAGTTCCCCCTTCGGCCGCCGTGGTCAGGTCTGGGCGGGCAAGGATCTGTGGCATCTGCGTTCGTTCCTGCATACCGAGCCAACCGATCTGATGATCGGCAGCTCCTATGGGAAGTACCTGGAGCGCGACTGCGGGGTGCCGCTGATCCGGCTGTCGTTTCCGATCTTCGACCGTCATCACCACCACCGGTTCCCGATCTTCGGTTACCAGGGTGGTTTGCAGATGCTGGTCCGCATCCTCGATCGCATCTTCGAGAGCCTGGATGCGCAAACCAACATCGCTGGAGAAAACGACATGAGCTTCGATCTGACCCGCTAAGGCCCGCTGGGAGAGGCCACGCCGGCCCGCCGTCCCAAGCAGAGCAGGAGCGTTTCGCCAATGGCAAACCGAAAATCCGCCGCCTTGTTTGACGAACCCGGATGCACGACCAATCGGGCGAAGTCGGATACGCAGCGCAAGATCGGATGCAGCGCGCGCTCTCTCGCTCCGGGGGCGGCGGCCGGCGGCTGCGCCTTCGATGGCGCCAAGATCGCGCTGCAACCCATCGCCGACGCCGCCCATCTCGTTCATGGGCCGATCGCCTGCGAAGGCAACAGCTGGGACAGCCGGCATGCCCTGTCCTCCGGGCCGCAACTGTTTCGCACCGGCATGACCACCGATCTGTCGGAGCTGGATATCATTCACGGCGGCGAAAAAAAACTCTACCGGGCGATCAAGGCGATCGTCGAGCGCTTCCGGCCGCCGGCGGTTTTTGTCTACGTGACCTGTGTCCCGGCGCTGACCGGTGACGACGTGGAAACGGTGTGTGCCGTGGCGTCCGAAGACTTCGCGACGCCGGTGATCCCGGTGGACGCGCCCGGTTTCGTCGGCTCGAAAAGCCTCGGCAACAAGCTGGCCGGCAAGGTGTTGCTGGAGCGTGTGATCGGCACCCGCGAGCCGGCCACCGTCACCGCCTGCGACATCAACCTGATCGGAGAATACAACGTTGCCGGTGAGTTGTGGCAGGTCAAGCCGCTGCTCGACCGGCTCGGCATCCGCATTCTCGCGGCGATCACCGGCGACGGCCGCTACGCCGATGTCGCGTCGGCGCACCGCGCCCGCGTCAACATGGTGGTGTGCAGCCAAGCCATGGTCGCCCTTGCCCGCGGCATGGAGGAGCGGTTCGGCATCCCGTTTTTCGAGGGCTCGTTCTACGGCATCGGCAACACCAGTGATGCCCTGCGCCGGTTGGCGGACCATCTGGTCCGCGCCGGCGCGCCCGCGGACCTGGCCGATCGAACGGAGGCGCTGATTGCCGGCGAGGAGCAGCGGACGAACGACGTCCTCGCCCGCTACCGGCTACAACTGACCGGCAAGCGCGTCCTCCTCTATACCGGCGGCGTCAAGTCATGGTCGGTCGTTTCGGCGCTGCATGAGCTCGGCATGACGGTGGTAGGAACCTCCGTGCGCAAGTCCACCGCCGAGGATCAGGATAGGATCCGCGACCTTCTCGGCGAGGAAGCCATGCTGGTCGGTCAGGTGCCGGCGAAGGAGATGTACCGCCGGCTGCGCGCTGGCGAGGCCGATATCCTGATGTCCGGCGGCCGTACACAGTTTGTGGCGCTGAAAACGAAGACGCCGTGGCTCGACATCAACCAGGAACGCGACGACGCCTACGCGGGTTATGACGGTATCGCAAGCCTCGCCCGCCGTCTGCATGGCACCTTGACGAGCCCGGTGTGGGCGGAGGTCCGGCGGCCGGCGCCGTGGACACTTACGGGCTTGGCGTCATGAACGCCGCGCGTGCCCCGTCCAAGCCGTGCGCCATCAAGCCGCTGAAGCTGAGCCCGGCACTCGGTGGCGCGCTGGCCTTCCTCGGCTTGAACCGGGCGCTGCCGCTGCTGCACGGCTCACAGGGATGTACGGCCTTTGCCTTGGTGCTGGCGGTGCGCCATTTCCGCGAGGCGATTCCGCTGCAGACGACGGCGATGAGTGAAATCAACGCCATTCTCGGCGGCACCGACAATCTCGAACAGGCGATCGATACCATCTTCAAGCGGGCAGCGCCGGCGGTGATCGGCATCTGTTCGACCGCCCTCACCGAGACGCGCGACGACGACATCGCCGGCGACTTGAAACTGATCCGGGGCCGGCACCCAGAGTGGGGCGATCTCGCCGTCGTGTATGCCAAGACGCCGGACTTTCTCGGCAGTCTCGAGCAGGGCTGGGCCGCCGCCGTCGAGGCGATCGTCGAAGCGCTGGTACCGCCGCTGGCCGGCCCCAGACGTTCAGGGTCCGTCAATGTGCTGGCCGGCAGCCATTTGACCCCGGGCGACGTCGAGGCGCTGAGGGAAATGATCGAAGCGTTCGGGCTGACGCCGATCATTCTGCCTGATCTTTCCGGTTCGCTCGATGGCCACGTTCCAGACGATCACGTGCCGACGACGCTGGGCGGCACCGATGCCGAGGCGATCGCCCGCATGGGGCAATCGGTCCTCACCCTCGCTGTCGGCGAACAGATGCGTGATGCGGCGGCGGCGCTTGAACGCAAGTGCGGCGTGCCGTTCCAGGTGTTCGGCCGGTTGACCGGGCTCGCGGCGTGCGACCGCTTCGTCGCAAAGTTGATGGCGATCAGCGGGGCAACGGCGCCGGAATGGGTGCGGCGGCAGCGGTCACGGCTGGTGGACGCCATGCTCGACAGTCATGCCTCGGTCAGCAACCGGCAGGTGGCGGTGGCCGGCGAGCCCGACATGATCCGCGCAGTGGCTGGCTTTCTCGGCGATCTCGGGGTGCACACCGCCGTCGCCGTCACGCCAACGGTGGCACCGGACCTGGCCGCGGTCGTCGGCGGCCGGCTGATCGTCGGTGACCTCGATGATTTGGAAACGGCGCTCGGCGAGGCGGAGGCGGGCGATGTTGATCTGATCATCGCCAATTCTCACGGCGAGGAGATCGCCCGGTCATGCGGCGTGCCCCTATACCGGGCTGGCTTTCCGATCTTCGACAGGCTCGGCGCCGGGCATCGCGTCACCGTCGGCTACGAGGGCAGCCGGGAGTTGCTTTTCGCGCTGGCCAATCTGTTCATCGAATACGGGCATCATCAGCGCGCCGCCGGCTTGGCGCCGAGCGCGAACCCGATAGGGGGGGCGAGGGAGCATGCGCCGGCTTCGTCTCATTGAAACCCAACCGGCAGCGCCGCTGCCAACCGCCGAGGGGACTGGACCAGCCATGAAGGTGGCCTTTGCAACGCAGGATCTGCACACCGTCGATGCGCATTTCGCCGGGGCCCGTCACTTCGCGATCTACGACGTGGATGCCGATGGTCACCGCCTCATCGAAGCGGTCGGCTTCGACGAGGCGAGCAACCAGGACGGAACGCACGCGGAAGCGGGCGATGATCGGATTACCCCGCGCGTCGAAGCCCTCGACGGCTGCGCGCTGCTGTTCGTGCTGGCGATCGGCGGACCAGCGGCCGCAAAAGTCGTCAACCACCAGATCCACCCGGTCAAACTGCCGGCGCCCGAGCCGATTCCACAGGTCCTGGAGCGCGTGCGCACCATGCTGAACGGCAGTCCGCCGCCGTGGCTGCGCAAGGCTCTGGGCCGGCACGCCGCCAGTCCGCGCGAGCTGCGCGGCGAGAGCGACGACGCCTGAGCATCACCGCATTCTATGTCCGCCAACGGAGGAACCGATTGATGAGCGCCTTTCAAGCCGTGACCCGCGACGGCACGCCATGGACGCCGACGTTTGTTGAGGCGATCAATGCCCAGTTGTGTCTCGGCTGCGGCCGCTGCCACAAGGTGTGCGGCCAGAACGTCCTGAAAATGCAGTGGGTCGACGAAGAAGGCGAACCCGTGGACGAAGATGACGGCGACGCCGAGAAGATGATCATGACCGTGGCCAACAGAGGCCTGTGCATCGGCTGCAGCGCCTGCGTGCGTGTTTGCAGCAAGAAGGCGCAGGTGTTGGCGACCGCCGCCTGAACCGGGCAGCCGTTTCCAGCCCAGCTTCTACGTTCCTGGCTTTGAACGTGCCGGAGGCTACGCGGCGCCGGCCCTCTGGTTGCCGCCGCCGCAACCTCCGGTATCAGCAAGACGACGTTCCCAGAGGGCCGCTCGCGCGGTGGCGACCGGCGATCAGCCGCGGCGCGGTTGCGTTCTCCTGACGCCTCACCCATTCTCCTGAAAAAATCTCTGGTCGCGGGAACGAGTGACGCCAGCGTGATGCGTATCTTTGCTTCGTTATTTTCCGCCGTGGCGATCGTTGCGGTGCTGATGTTCGCCGGCATCGTCGCCGTCGGCTGGATTTACGGTCGCGGCCTGCCGGATCATCGGCAGCTATCCAGCTATGAGCCACCGGTTACCACTCGCGTCTACGCCGGCGATGGCCGGCTGCTGGCGGAGTTTGCGACGGAAAAGCGGGTGTTCGTGCCGATCGGCGCCATTCCGCAGCGGGTGATCGATGCCTTCCTGTCGGCAGAGGACAAGAACTTCTACCACCATCCCGGTATCGACCTGCCCGGCATCATGCGCGCCGCGGTCACCAACTTCGAGAATTACGGTTCGGACCGCCGGCCGGTCGGCGCTTCCACCATCAATCAGCAGGTGGCGAAAAACTTTCTTCTCAGCAATGAGCTATCCATCGAGCGCAAGATCCGCGAGGCGATCCTGGCGCTCCGCCTGGATCGCAGCTTCAGCAAGGAACGCATTCTCGAACTTTACCTGAACGAAATCTACCTCGGGCGCGGATCCTATGGCGTCGCCGCCGCCGCCTTGAACTACTTCAACAAATCCGTCGATGAACTGACCCTGGCCGAGGCGGCCTATCTCGCGGCGCTGCCGAAGGCGCCCAACAACTATGACCCGGTGCACAACGCCGCAGCGGCGCAGGGGCGCCGCGACTGGGTGATCGGGCGCATGCTGGAGGATGGCATCATCTCGGCCGGAGAAGCTGCCGCCGCCCGTGCCGAGCCGCTCGTCAGCCAGCGCCGGCAGGTGACCGATGGTGTCGCTGCCGGCTATTTCACCGAGGAGGTGCGGCGCGAACTCGCCCGACGCTACGGTGAAAAAGCGCTGTATGAGGGGGGCCTCGTGACCCACGCGACCATCGACCCGCGCTTGCAGGCGATCGCGGATGGCGCTCTGCGTGATGGTCTGGCCAGGCATGATCGAACGCGTGGCTGGCGTGGGCCGGTGACGCGGTTGGCGGCCGGCGCCGCGCTGGTCGGCGACTGGCAATCGCGGCTGCAACTCATCCCGCCACCGGCGGGTGCCGGTTCGTGGAAGCTCGCCGCAGTGACCGCCGTCGGCGGCCGCGACGTTGCTCTGGGCTTCGCCGACGGCAGTCGCGGTACGATGACGTTCGAGACCATGCGCTGGGCCCGCAAAGTCGGCGCCAACGGACGGGGCGGCCCGCCGCCGCAGCGGCCGGCGGACGTGGTTGCCGTCAACGACGTCGTCCTCGTTGAGCCGCTCGCTGGTGGCACCTTCAGCTTGCAGCAGATCCCGTTGGTTGAGGGCGCGCTGGTTGCCCTCGATCCCCACACCGGCCGGGTGCTGGCGATGAGCGGCGGCTGGGCCTTCGAGAAAAGCGAGTTCAACCGGGCGACGCAGGCACTGCGGCAGCCGGGGTCATCGTTCAAGCCCTTCGTCTATCTCGCGGCACTGGAAGCGGGGATGACGCCGGCCTCGATCGTCCTTGATGCACCGTTCTCGGCGCCGCAAGGTCCGGGATTGCCCCCATGGACGCCGTCCAACTACAGCGACCGCTATTACGGCCCGACGACCTTGCGCGTCGGCTTGGAGCAATCACGCAACGTGATGACGGTACGGCTCGCCGACCAGATCGGCATGAAACGGGTCGCCGACGTAACCAAGCGCTTCGGTGTCGTCGACCGTCTCGATCCGCATCTCGCCAACGTGCTGGGGTCGACGGAGACGACGTTGCTGCGGCTGACTGCCGGCTACGGGATGTTCGTCAACGGCGGCCGCAAGATCACGCCGTCGCTGATCGACCGCGTTCAGGACCGCTACGGGCGTACCATCTACCGCCACGACCCGCGATCCTGCCCCGAGTGTCAGCCCGCGCGGTGGCAGGACCAGCCGGTGCCGGAGATCGTTGACGACCGCGAACAGGTCACCGATCCCTTCAGCGCTTACCAAATGGTGTCCATGCTGACGGGAGTGGTGCAGCGCGGAACGGGACAGCGGGTGAAGGAACTGAACCGCCCGCTTGCCGGCAAGACCGGCACCAGCAACGATGCCAAGGATGTCTGGTTCATCGGCTTTTCGCCCGACCTTGTCGTCGGCGTGTTCATCGGCTTCGATGAGCCGGCGTCGCTCGGATCCCATGAGACGGGGGGCGCGCTGGCCGCGCCGATCTTCCGCGAGTTCATGCGTACGGCTCTCGCCGACCAGCCGCCGACGCCGTTTCGCACGCCGCCGGGCATCCGCCTCGTGCGCGTTGTTGCGGGCAGTGGACGGCTGGCGGCGGCAAGCGGCCCGAATGTCATTCTCGAGGCGTTCAAGCCAGGTACGGTGCCGCTGACCGCAGAGGAGCGCCGTAGCGGTGGCGAGCAGCCAACCGTACAAGGGCCGGCGACGGGTACGGGCGGCCTCTATTGAAAGTTGGCGGCGGCCGGCGGCGCGGCGGGTTGGTCAGCCCCTGGCTAAGATGGCCGTCAGCGGCGAGGAAAGCCGCAGTCCGGCAAGCGGCAGCGGCTTGCCGTAGACGGGGCGAGGTGGACGCGGCAAGCCGGGCAGAACCGCAACCACTCCGGCGCAGACCCGTGGGCGGCGTCCTGCTGGCATGCCGCCTCGGCTTCGTCGTTGAGTTGGCTGGCGCTGCCCGAGCGGCGCAGCAGATCGAGCCACCAGCGGACCGCGGCGGCGCCAGCAACGACGCCGACGGCAGCCGTCAAAGCGATCGGAACAATGGGCAACATGGCACGTTTCTAGGCCCGTTGGTGACAGCCGGTCAAGATCGTGCGCTGGACAGGCGGCGGCCACCGCTGATATACACGCGAATTGGGCATTGGTTCAGGCGGCGCCGGAACCCGTGTTATGCGCAATCTTCGCCCAGGTAGCTCAGTTGGTAGAGCAGCGGACTGAAAATCCGCGTGTCGGTGGTTCGAATCCGCCCCTGGGCACCACGCCGCGCGGCGAAGCGGCGATGGTGAACTTGGCCCGCCAACGCCCCCGGAGGCCAAGAGGGCACTCCCACTGGTTCGTCGCACCATTCCCTGGTACGGTTCGCCGATGCGTAAACAACACGACGTTACTTCTAACATCAAGGAAGCGATCCAAAAGATCCTCGATGAGGCGCTGAGTGCGCACGGCTATCGGAAGGCCGACACAGTCATTGTTGCTGACGAGGATCATGACGGTGATCCAGTGCTGCGCATCGACGTTCACTATGATGAGCGCGGCGCCCCCATCGATCCGGAAGTTCTCGCGGGTCTGGTGACAAGAGTGCGCGAACGGTTGTGGGACATGGGCGAGGACCGCTTTCCGCACATTCGGCACCTCGTGCCGGAAACCCGCGACTTTGCCAGCTAGAGAAGATGGAGCCGCTGGATCTGATCAAAACCGCGCGCTTGCTGGCGGGATCAGAGCCGGATCGCCGCAAGCCAAGCGAAGCTGACTTAAAGCGGGCGATTAGTACGGCGTACTACGCACTGTTCCATGCGATTGCACGCAACGCAGCTGACCGTTTCGCGGGGACAGGGCGAGAACTGTCAGAGCCAGCTTGGTTACACGTTTACCGGGCGCTTGAACACAGGCAGGCCAAGGTAGCTTGCGAGCAGGCCCGGAATCCCGACACCTTTTTTCCTCCATCACTCTTTTCCTGCGCCGATGCCTTCGTCGAATTGCAGAAAGCGCGGCACGCCGCGGATTACGACCCTAACCACCGAGTTTCGAAGACGGACGCGCTGGGTTTGATTCGCCAAATGGAGAACGCAATTCGCGACCTACAGAAGGCGAACGCTGCCGATCTCACCGCGTTCGTTGTTCAGGTTCTGCTGCGGAAGCGGAGCAGTTAAGTCGCGCGCGCCCGTCACGCACGCTGGTCGTACCACGGCTTGGCGAGGTTGCTGAGGCGCACCAGCGAGAGCATCACCGGCACTTCCACCAGAACGCCGACCACCGTCACTAGCGCGGCGCCGGAATTAAGTCCGAACAGGCCAATGGCCACCGCAACCGCCAGCTCAAAAAAGTTGGAGGTGCCGATCAGGGCACACGGCGCCGCGATATTGTGCGGGACGCGCCATGCCCATGCGGCGGCAAAGGCGATGAGGAAGATGCCGTAGGACTGGATCAGCAGCGGCACCGCAATCAAGCCGATCAGCAGCGGCTTGTCGAGAATGATATGGCCCTGGAAGCCGAACAACAGCACCACCGTCGCCAGCAGCCCGAGGATGGAGAACGGCTTGACGGCGGCAGTAAAGCGCCCGACGGCGGCATCGTCCGCGACGCCGGCGGATCGCCGAATGAGGGCGTAGCGCGTTGCCGCGCCCGCCGCCAGCGGGATGACCACGTACAGGACAACCGAGAGAAACAATGTCTCCCAGGGTACGGCCAGATCGGTGACGCCGAGCAGCAGACCGACGATCGGCACGAAGGCAAAGATCATGATCACGTCATTCAGCGCCACCTGAACCAGCGTGTAGTTGGGGTCACCACGCGTCAGCTGTGACCAGACGAACACCATGGCGGTGCACGGTGCGGCGCCGAGGAGGATCAGGCCCGCGATGTACTGTCCCGCGTTGGCAGGATCGATCAGATCGACAAACAGGATTTCAAAGAACAGCACACCGAGGGCGGCCATCGTGAACGGCTTGATCAACCAATTGACGACGACGGTGATGATCAAACCTTTCGGTCGATCGCGAATGTGGCTGAGGCTGGCAAAGTCGACGGCGACCATCATCGGATAGACCATGGCCCAGATCAGCATGGCCACGACCAGATTGACCGACGCGTATTCCCAACTGGCAAGGGTCTGAAAAAGCGTCGGGAACCAGTTCCCTAGCGCAATCCCGGCAATGATGCATAGAAAAACCCAGACCGACAGAAAGCGCTCGAAAATCCCGAGGCTGGGTCTGGCCGACGACTTTTCCAGGTCGCCGCCAGCCGGTAGCGTCAGCTGTTCAACGGACATTGATCTCACTCTGAAATCATTTCGGCATTATCTGAAGACGGCGAGAAGTCTCCCTTTCCTGGGGAGCTATTGCACGGCGTCGCCCGGCTGGTCCTTGATCTGACCGATGGCGTCGAGCCGCTTTTGTAGGCTGAGCTTGTCGAGAGAACTGAGCGGCAGATTAGTGAAGATGCTGATCCGCTGGGTCAGCATGCGCATGGTGTCGGCGAAGGCTGCCCGCTTCACCGCCTCGCTGCCCTCGACCGCCGCGGGATCGGGAAGACCCCAATGCGCCGTCATCGGCTGGCCGGGCCATACCGGACATACCTCGTTGGCGGCGTTATCGCAGACCGTGAAGACGAAATCGAGTTGGGGCGCGCCGGGTGCGGCGAACTCGCCCCAGTCCTTCGATCGCAGTTCGGCGGTCGGGTAGTTCTGATTTTTCAACAGTTCGAGAGCGTAGGGATTGACGCGCCCGGCCGGATGACTGCCGGCGCTGTAGGCGCGGAAGCGGCCATGCCCGAAGCGATTCAGAATGCATTCGGCGATGATGCTGCGCGCCGAATTGCCGGTGCACAAAAACAGCACGTTATACGGCTGCTCGCGGTCTGCCATGGTCGCGTCCTCCCCGGATTGTCATTGCCTCCGGCGCCGCTGTGGCGCCGCCCGCTTTTTCAACCCACCCGTCGTCCCTGCGCATCGATCACCACCTCCCCATCCTCCTTGACGAACGGGCCGCGCTGCGGGTTCGGCAGGATGTCGAGGACGACCTCGGAGGGCCGGCACAGCCTGACGCCGAGCGGCGTGACGACCAGCGGCCGGTTGATCAGGATCGGATGCTCCATCATCGCGTCGATCAGCTGATCGTCGGTCAGGCTTGGGTCATCGAGAGCCAAGTCATCGTAGGGCGTACCCTTGCGCCGCAACACTTGGCGCGGCGTGATGCGGGCGCGGGCAATGAGTTCGACGAGTTCGGCACGGCTCGGTGGCGTCTTGAGATACTCGATGACCTGCGGCTCCTCACCGGAGTTCCGGATCATCGCAAGGACATTGCGCGACGTCCCGCATTTCGGATTGTGATAGATGGTGATCGTCACCACAGCCTCCTGTGCTCCCATAGCCGCAAAGCTCCGGATGTCCCTGGCAGCAGTCTTCGGTGAGGAATGCCACCAGCCGCCGCGTGCCCTCGATATCGACCGCGTAAAAGATGCGGCGTTCGACGCGCCACGACCGCAGCAGTCCGGCGCGTTCGAGTTGCGCCAAGTGATGGGACAGCGTCGACGGCGGCACGGCGATGCGCGCGGCGATTTCCCCCGCCGGAAGGCCGGTCGGGCCCTCGCAAACGAGGAGCCGAAAGACCTTCAGCCGGTGTTCCTGAGCCAATGCCGAGAATGCTGCGACTGCCGTGTCTTCTTCCATATTTCGGAAAATATCGAAATCACTGCCCCTGTCAAGGGGGTGTCAGGGGTGATCCTGGCTTGACGGCGTCCTTTCCACCTTCAGGCGGATGCCGTCAACACCGACGACGGTGACCTCGGTGCCAGCGTCGAGGTCCTCGGCGGCGACCACCGTCCACAGGCTGTCGCCGATGTGGCCGCGGCCGACGCCGCTGCGCACCGCTTCCGCGAGGATCAGGCGCCGGCCCACGTACTGCTCGCCGCGGCGGTTGAGCGCCGGTTCATCGCTGGCAGCAAGGTGGCGGCGAACGAAGCGGCGGCCGAAAACCCAGGCGAGCACCGACAGCAGCGAGAAGGCCAGCAGTTGGAATTCGCCGCCCATTCCCGGAATGGCGAGGACGAGGGCGCCGGTCGCCGCGGCGGCAATGGCAAGCCAAATGAAAACGGCGCCGGGCAGCACGATCTCGGCGATGGCGAGGATGACGGCGCCAATCCACCAGTACCAGAACAACAGCGGCGGGATCACGCGCCTACGCTCCAGACCACGGTCCGGTGGTGGTGGGGCGCGGCGGGGCGCCGCCGCCGGGAGCCGGCTGGAAACCCTTAGCGGATACGGCGTCCTTGGCCAGTTCGGCGATGCCGGCGATGGCGCCGATGACGCCACTGGCTTCGAGCGGCATCAGGATCAGCCGCTGGTTGGGGGCGGCGATCAGCCCCTGTAGGGCTTCCACATACTTCTGCGCGATGAAGTAGTTGAGGGCTTGCACGTTGCCGCCGGCAACCGCCTCGGAGACCAGCGTTGTTGCTTTCGCCTCCGCTTCCGCCGCACGCTCCCGCGCCTCCGCGTCGCGGAAAGCCGCCTCGCGCCGGCCCTCGGCTTCCAGGATGGCTGCCTGCTTTGAGCCTTCGGCGCGCAGAATCTGCGCCTGTCGCGTGCCTTCCGCTTCAAGGATGGTGGCGCGGCGTTCCCGTTCCGCCTTCATCTGCCGCGCCATCGCATCGACGAGGTCGTCGGGAGGGCGGATGTCTCGAATCTCGATGCGGGTGACCTTCACCCCCCAGGGCTCGGTGGCCTGGTCGACGACTGTGAGCAGCCGGGCGTTGATGGTATCGCGGTTGGACAGCAGTTCGTCGAGGTCCATGGAGCCCATCACCGTGCGGATATTGGTTGTCGTCAGCGAGGTGATGGCGCGCGGCAGATCGAGGACCTCATAGGCCGCCCGCGGCGCGTCCAGAATTTGAAAGAAGACGATGCCGTCAACTTTGACCTGCGCATTGTCCTTGGTGATCACCTCCTGAGACGGCACGTCGAGGACGGTTTCCATCATGCTCAGCCGCTGGCCGATGCGGTCGATGAACGGCACGATCAGGTTAAGCCCTGGCTTCAACGTCGTCGTGTAGCGGCCGAACCGTTCCACCGTCCACTCAAAGCCCTGCGGCACCGACTTGACGCCGGCCCAGACGACGATGACGGCGAGAGCGACAACAAGGACGACGAACGCCGAATAGCCGGAGAGTTCGAACTCGGACATGGCGGAGGCTTTCCCTTTCGCTGCGGCGGGTGCTGACGGGGTGGCCCGCAGGGTGGCGTCGAAACCGCCCGCCACTCAGCATACTCGCAAGTTGCTTCGGGAGGGGAGAGCATCACCAGCGCGCTGGCCAGCCTCACGACGGCGCCGTTGGCGGTGGCAGGGGTAGCGCCGGTGGTGCCCCGGCTTCGACCGCGAACAGGGTCACCGGCGCCCGTCTTCCGCGCACCGCGACTTCACCGATGGCGCGGGCCGGTATTGGCCGGCCGGCCTCGCGCAGCGTCTCCGCCGTCGCCAGCACCGATGTGCCGTGGCTCTTGTTCAACTGTTCGAGCCGGGCGGCGATGTTGACGACATCGCCGTAGACGGTGAAGTAGAGCCGGTCCGGCGCGCCGACGGCGCCGGTCAGGATCTCGCCGGTGTTGATGCCGCAGCGGGTCGGCAGCTTCAGCCCCGGGCCGAAGGTGCGCGTCTCAACCACGTCCTGCAAGGCCAGCGCGGCGGCCAGCGCCGAGGCCGCGTGGTCACGATTGGGACGCGCGGCGTTGAAGGTGATCAGCATCGCGTCGCCCTGAAACTGGGCAATGACGCCGCCGGCGCGGTCGACGACCTCGGCCATCGCCGCGAAATACTCATTGAGCATCATCATCACCGCCGACGGCGCCAGCCGTTCGGCAATTCCGGAGAAGCCGGCAATGTCACAAAACATCACCGTCGCCACCTTGACCTCGCCATCGCCGGGGGCGATCGGCCGGTCGGCGGACGCGATGTGACCGGCCACCTCCGGCGCCACGAACCGCGTCAGGTCACGGGCCAAGGTGGCGTCGGCAACGCTCGCAATCAGCAGGCGGCGCGCACGCACCAGCACCAGCGCCAGCACGGCGGTGACCAGCAGGATCGTCAGCACCTTGTCGATCTCCGCGCCGATCAGCACGGTGTTGGACGTGAGGTAGTGGACGTAATCGCGGGTGATGGTAGCGGTGGGGCCGCCGATCGTCGCTTCGTCAATGGCGTACCAGACGAGACCCAGCCAGCCGACGGCGGCGGCGAGGCCGGCAATGAGCACGTAGGTGGGCTCGAACCTTAACGCTCGCAGCGCAATGAAAAGGAAGACGTACAGCAAGGTCGGCGCTTTCAGGTAGAATGGCGCCGGTTGTGCGTACTGGACGTGAAAGCTCCATAGCAGGGCCATCAGCAGGCCGATATCCAGGATGACCGAAGCGATCAGCAAGCCGCGCGGCAGCCAACGGCGGTGACTGAGGATCAGCCGGATCAGGGCAACGACGAGGTAGGCGCCGAGGACGAAGGGAACCGGGCGGAACAGCGTGCCGCCCGAGGTTTTTGGTGAAACCGCATAGAGCACGATGAAAAACACGATCAGCAGCAATTGTAGCCAGCTGATCAGGATCTCCGCATCCGCCTGCCGGCGGTGGATCTCCGCCGCGACGTGGGCCGGCAAATGCTGCGCCGGTCGGCCGCCAAAAATGAAGGCTCCCAGCCGCTGCCACATCGCCGCTCCTTTCCGCCCGTCGACGGCAGTTTACAACGGCCCGCGACCTCTGGGCGGCAACACGATCCGGTGAGCACAAGCGAGCGTTCTTCCCCCGGCGCCGTCGCCGGGGCACTAGGCGTAGCCGAGGCGGTGGGCGAGGGCGACGACCTCGTCGCGGAAACCGGAGCCATCGCGCCGCCACGGCAGCGGCCCCGCTAGCGCGGGCGAGGCGACACCGCCGGGGCGAAAGGCGGGCGAGCGCAGGAAGTTGGGATCGTTGCCGAGGTGAGCGCCGAAAGGGCCGAGGCAGGCAAAGGGCGAGTTCTCTGGATGCAGCATGGCGCGGATCGTTGCAGCTCCGTCGTCCAAGCCCAGCCAGCGACAGACTTTCGGCAGGACCACGTCCGGGGCTGCGAGAAGGTCTTCGCCGCGGAGGTGGAGTTTCTGCGTCGTGGGAACGCCGTCGAGAAAATCCAAGATCGTCTGCTGCGTCCGGTGCCAGGCGATTTGCGGGTCGACGGTCGGCGGATCGGTTTCATAGTCGATGGAGTTGGCGAAGATGGCGAAGATGCCGTCGGCGGTGCTCATGATCGAGGCGCCCTGCGTGCGCGGATGGCGTGTGAGATGCAGGAAAAAAGCGTCCGGAAAGGCGCCGCTGATGCGCTCCAGCGTTCGCCGCTCCTGCGCGTACGCAGGGCTCTTGTCGACGCCGCGCAGGGGCTGGATCTTTTCGCACAGCTCCACGTAGATCTCGGCGGTGGACCACCTGAGCCGGCGCACCAGCCAGCGGCGCGCCATATCGATGGCCGGCAGGGTCTGTTCGCCTGCATAGAGCTGGGCGACGGTGCGCAACAGACCGTGCAGCTGAATCTGCTTGTCGCCGCCGAGGCGTAGCAGCATGTCCTCCACGGTTTCATCGAGAAAGAGGTTGAGCTCGGGAAAGCCGTAGGCCTCCGGGTGCTGTCCCAACATCGCGCAGGCGATCGACGTGAACGACCGCGGCGAACCGATGATAAAGACGGGGGCGGGCAACGCTTCAGCAGGCATTCGACACGCAGTATCTTACGCTATTGCGAGTAGCGAAGGCGGAGGCCGCGATGGTGCCGAACTCTCGAAAAGCGGCCAGGAGAGCGTGATGTCGGATCAGCAGCCAAAATCTCCGTTGCTCCGCGGACCGGCGGGCAACGCCGGCGTCGACGACGCGACGGCGCAGCAGTTTGAACTTAACACCCTGACCAGTGCTCTCGCCGCCCACTACCGCGAACAGCTGTTGGCGTTGCGGTCCGAACGGGCGGCGGTTCGCGAACATGATGACGACGCCGATGACCTTGTTGCACCGGACAGCAAGCGCTGGCTGGATGCCGAAGAAGCCGCCGACGTTCGTTCCCTGTTCAGGGAGGCGCGAGAAAAAGCTGAGCAGCGAAAATATCAGCTGTCCTTGTTCAAGAAATATCTGGTCGACCCCAGCCGCCTGCTGCCGGACGGCAACGGCATCCCGAGTTCGACAACGCTGGAAGAGTTCGAAGAGCGCAAGCGAGATCTCGAGTTTCGAGTCTCGCTGCTGAAGGCTTTGCTGGCGATGGCGGAGGAGGAGTACGCCCTGCTGCTGCAAGGCGAGGCGTACGCACGTGCGCATCAACCGGCAGCGCCCACCGCGTAGGTCGGGTCTGTGGCCGCCTGACCCGCTGGCGGCCCATCCGGCGCCGAAGTTGTTGAGGCGGCGGCAACCCGATCGCCCGCCCGGCCGCGCCAGATTTCCAGGCCGCCGCGCGGATTATCGGCATAGTGCCAACGCCCGCCGTGGCGAACGGCAACGCGCGGACCGAACGGATTGGCGATGGCGACGAACAGGCCATGGGGTGTCGAGACGAGATTGCGGATGCCGAGGTTGTATCTGTTGCCGAAGCCATTGCGGGTGACCGGCAGCCAGTTCTCGCCATCGGCGCTGCGCCAGAGATCGCAACCGGCCTCATTGGCGAGAATGGCCTCGACGCCGACCTGCTCGACGAGGCGGCGCTGCCCGTCGGCGTAGGCGTCCGATCGCAGCCATTCGAGCCAGATCGTCGAGTCCATGGTCCCGAGATAGAGCCAGCCGTCATGCACGGTCATCGCCCAGAAATAGCCGTTGAGGGCGTTGCCGAAACCGGGCAGCAGGCCGCTGTTCGGCTCCTTGCGCCCGACCGGCGTTGCGCGCGGCGAACCGACGATCACATCCCATGTGTCGTCCGGATGGACCCTCAGCAGTTCCGACCCGGCGGGGCCGATGCCGTTGACCCGATCGCAGCCGCCGTTCTGAATGCCGGTGCCCACGTAAAGGGCTCCGTTGAACGGCATCAGGCTCAGGGCGATCTGGTTCAAGCTGCCGCGGCCAGCGCCGCGGTCGATGACCTTGGTCCAGTGGTACGGCGGGTCGCCACGGCAGTGGCTGCGCCAGAGCTGAAAGCCGCCGTTGTTGAAGGTGCCCGCATAAAGCTGGTCATTGAAGGGGCATAGGGTAAAGACGCCCTCATTGCTGGGATCGCCGAATGACGGTTCGCAGGCGGCGAGCCATGGCCGCGTTGCCGGGTCGCGGGTCGCATAGATCGTCGCCACGCCACAGACGTTGATGGCGAACTTGCCATCGACGCTGCGGGTTCCCGTCGGCGCCATGAACAACTGGTCCCGGAACGGCACAAGGACGCGGCTGGCCGTGATGTCGAGGCCAGGGATCATTCCGTAGCAGGATACGGGATGGTAGGTGAGGCCGTCGTAGGAGCGCAGGATGAGGGATCCGGGAGAACGGCTGACCGCCCACGTCGCAGCATAGAGCGCCGGCTTTGGATCGGTTTCGCCGTGGAAAATCGTCATCGCCCGAAATCCGGTTTCGCGCGCCACCTGCCCTTCGTCACGGGCGGCAGCGAGCGGCGCGCGGAAGACCTGACGCCAGTCGTCGGCGGCCGCACCATAGCGCCAGATTTGGGCGTGACGGTCGAGACCGTAGAGGCCCCGCACGTCGTCCGGCCCCTCCACGGGCCAGAGATGAACCGGCAGATCTTGAAAGGCCTGCTGAACCTTGAGCATGTGAAAATTCGACCGGCTGGTGCCGACGTAGACGTGGTTCTCAAACCAAACCATGGAATGGGCGTAGCTGTTGTGTCCGTCGCCGAAGCCGTTTTCACTGATCTTCACGAAATCGCGCCGCGCCAGCCCGCGCCGCGGCGCCGGATCGAATGGCCGGCGAGATGACGGGACCGGTGCGGCTGGCGCAATGGCCTTCTGAGCGTGTTCTTCCGGCGATGTCACGTTTTCCGGCTCTCGCAGCGGCGTCATGCAATTTGAAGGCTGGACGGCGGTGAAGCGGATAAGGGGCGGCGTTGGGTCATTGGCGGTTGATCGACAGTACAGGAAAGACAACTATGGTCAGTTGGCACTGCCACCGCAACTCATGGCCCGAGGCGCGAGCGCCCCCTGATGAGGTGGTGGCGCTTGGTCTGGCAAGCACCGTATAGGATTATCGGCTTCGTTGCGCTGGTTATCGCCGCCACGCTATCGGCCTCCGCTGCCGGCATGGCCGGGGTGGCGGACAGGGCGACGGGCCTGCAATCGGTCGAGCTTGTGCACCAGGGCACGCACCGATCCTATCTCGTTGCGGTTCCTGACGGAACGCGTGGCGGAGCGCCGGTGGCCGCGGTGATGGTATTCCATGGCGGCGGCGGCGATGGGCAAGGTGTGGCGCGGCTCACGGGGTTTGCGTCGGCAGCCGTTCGCGGCCGGTTCGTCGCGGTTTTTCCCAACGGCGGTCGTGACGGCAGCGAACCGTGGAACGACGGTCGGCGAACCACCGCCAGCGAGAAGGATGATGTCGGCTTCGTCATGGCGATCATCGACCGACTGGTCGCCGCTAACAACGTTGATCCGCGCCGCATCTTCGCAGCCGGCGTCTCCAATGGCGGGATGTTCGTACAGCGCCTCGCCTGCGAGGCGTCCGGCCGCTTTGCCGCTTATGCCGCGGTCATCGCCAACCTGCCCGCCGATCTTGAGCCGAGATGCGCGCCAAGCACGCCGGTGCCGATGCTGCTGATCAGCGCCACCGACGATGCGGTGATGCCGTGGGCCGGGGGTGAAATCGCGCACAGGCGCCGGCTGGGCATCGGCGCCGGCGGCCTCGTCATCTCGACGCCGGAGACGGCCCATTTCTGGGCTCGCGCCAACGGTTGCGCAAACGAACCGACGCGCCAACCACTGCCCGATCGCGTTGATGACGGCACGACGATCGTTCGCCACGCCTACTCAGGGTGTCGAGAGAATGCGGCGGTCACGCTCTATGAGATCCAGGGCGGCGGCCACGTTTGGCCGGGCGGTGCGGCGTCAGCATCGCGACGGATCGCCGGTGCAAGGACCCAGGAGCTTGACGCCACCGCTGTCATTGTTGAGTTTTTCCGTCAGTATGGTCTCTGACGTTGCTGCCAGTCGGTTGCCGCCAAGGCGCGCGCCCGGCCGGCGGCAGCTTTGCCGACCCTTTTGCAGGCATCGGAATGACGTGTAGCCGAGGGCGGCAACCCATACGGGGAATTGCTGTGACCCGCAACCTTAAATATTTTTAGTTGTAAGCCGAAGATTCTTGGTTGCACTATCGGCAAAACGAAGGGAGTTGTGGTAGTATCCGTGAGGTTGTTCGCTCGGACCCCGCCGACGTTCGACCTCAAGGTGCAGATCGCTGGAACCGCTAGCCCGGCGTGTATCCCACCGAAAACAGCGGATCAACCGGGGGCGAGGTGACGGCGATGGCCAATACGGGTGATTGGCGCCAGACGAACGAGGGGATGCCGGGCGTCGGCACGTTTCCCCTGGGCTTCTGTTTCCGCTCGGACTTGCGCGTCCTGCGCGAAAGCGTCGGCGACGGCAGCACGATGAATGTGCGCGTCATCGATCCCGTCAATGGCAAGCACTACCGCTTCAACGAGGCCGAGTTTTTTCTGTGCGAGGCGGCAAACGGGCAGGCGACGGCGCAGGCGATCCTCGACGAATACCAAGAGCGCTTCGGGCAGGCGATGACGCTGCGCGAGTTGCGCTCATTCTATCGACGGCTGAAGATCTTTGGCTTGACGGAGCGGTTGAGCGACGACGCCGACGCGTTTGTTGAGTCCAGTGACGAAAGCCTCGGTCGGCGCGGCGGCCCTGGTCGGGCGGCGTGGGACAGCGGCTGGCCGCGTCGGGCGTCGGGAGCGGGGCGTGCCTTTGGCAATTTCGGACCCGATCAGGAGCCCGGCCCGCTGCTTCGCGCCCTGATGCGGGCGCGCGCCGGCGACGGCGGCGGAATGGCCCGGCCAGCCGGCACCGCGAAGCGCGGCCCGTTGTGGTTGTTCGCGCCGCAGGCCCTTTTTGCCGCCCTGTACATCCTGTTGTTCCCGGTCAAGTATCTGTATTGGTTGCTGTGGCCCGGCCTCGCCTTGGCCGGATTGACGGTTTTTCACCGTTGGGATGATTTTGCGGTCAGCGCCAGTCGCGTCTTCAACTCGCCGTCATCGATCACCATCGCGCTGATCGGCCTGCTGACTGTTAATCTGTTCTCCCGGCTGGCCCAAGGAATGGTCGTCTCGCGCTGCTGCGGTCGGGCGCCGCGGCTGGGGGTGACGCTGGTATTCGGGTTCGTGCCGCGCTTCGTTGTTGATTTGGCGGGGGTGCGCAGGCTTGACAGCCGGGATCAGGCCCGGATCTACGCCGCACCGCTGCTGGCACGGCTGGCGATCTTCATCGCCGGCGTCTTCGCCTGGGCGGTCTACCGGCACACCGGGTCTGCCCTGGCGGATGGCGCTCTGCTCATCGGTCTTATCGGCCTCGGCGCCTTTGCGCTGACCGCCTCGCCCCTCTTGCCCGGCGAGGGTCTCAAGTGGCTGTCGGTGCGCCTCGGCGAGCCGCAACTGAAGGCGAAAGCGATCGCGGCGCTGACCGGGCGGCGAACGGCGGCGGAGCGTCGCGACGGTCTCGATACCTCCGCTCTCGCCCTGTTTGGGGGGGCGATCGTCCTCTCGACGGCCCTCTTCGTCCTGGCGATGCTGGTGTCGGCCGCGGTGGCGCTGGAGACCCGTCTGCAGGGGCCCGGCGTTGCCCTGTTCCTCGGCATGCTCGCCGCCTTCCTGGTCTGGCTGCTCGCCCTGCGGGTGAAGACGCGGCAACTGGCGCATCGGCGCGAGCGCACCGCCCTGATCCCTGGGCGCACCCTTGGCGCCACTGGCGGCGCGGCGCAGCAACGCCCGGCACAGGGGCCGATGGCGGCGACGGCGGCGACCGCCGCGCCGCGCCGCGGCGGTGAGCCGGACGCCCATGCGGAAGCGTTGACGCCGGCGAGATCGGCGGTCGCGCGGCTGTTCTGGGCCGTTCTGCTGGTCGCCGCGCTCAGCGTCGCCTTTCTGCCCTATGAGTATGAGACCGGCGGGAGCTTCCGCGTTCTGCCCTCCGATCAGCACGCCGTCGCCGTACGCACCGACGGCGAGGTCACTGCCGTGTTCGTGCGGGAAGGCGATTGGGTCGAGGCGGGGCAAGTGCTGGCCCAGTTGTCGGCATGGGATGAGGAACGGGACCTCGCGGTCACCCGGGCCGAGTTGGAAAAGGCGCAAGCCAACCTCGATGACCTCGAAGCCCGGCCCAAGCCGGAGCAGATCGCTCTCGCGCAGCGTCAGGTGGAAAGCGTCCGTTCCGTCGTCGCCTTCAGCAAAGCGGAACTGGACCGCGCCGACTACCTCCACCGGTCCGGCTCCGGTTCGTTGCAGGCACTGGAAAAGGCGCGGACGACCCTCGACCAGAATGTAGCCAACCTGAACGTCGCCATTGCCAATCTTGACCTGATCAAAAGCGGCGCCACGGCGGCGGAACTGGATGCGGCGCGCGCCGAGGTACGGCGGCTCGCCCATACCCTCGATTACCGGCGCGACCAACTGGAGCGCACCCGCGTCCGCGCGCCGACGGCGGGGCGGGTGATCACGCCCAACGCCCACCTGCTGACCGGCAAATATCTGACCAACGGTCAGCCCTTCCTCGAACTGGAGGACACCCGCGTCGTCCAGGTGGAGATCGAGGTACCGGAAACCGACCTCAGTCTGGTCGAGATCGGCGATGACGTCCGCATTCGGGCATGGTCCTACACCGATCGCATCATTGCCGGCGCGGTGACCGGCATCGCACCGGCCGTCGACGTTCGGGAATTTGGCTCCGTCGTGCGCGTCAACGCCGACATCCCCAACGATGAAGGGGAGTTGAAGTCGGGAATGACCGGCTATGCGAAGATCGCCGGCGGCGAAATGCCCGTATGGCGCGCCTACCTCAGCCTGTTCGTCCGCTTCTTCGACGTTGAGGTCTGGTCATGGATCCCCTAAGCCGACGCGGTTCTCGACCGCGCCGCGGCAGGGATGGCGCGGGTTGACCGCCGCGAATGGAGGGATTGTGCGGCTGCGTGCGATGGCGTTGCGGCCAGTGTATAGAATAGTGCGTTGAGAGTGAGGTTTTCGCATATGAACGCTATCAATCAGGACCGTTTGCAGAACATCGTCCTTGCTGTCCTCAAGGATATTACGCAAGACTGGGATTTTGACTTGATCAACGGGTTTGGCCCCGATACCCGCTTGATCGAGGATCTTGCCTTTGAGTCAATAGACTTGGTTCAATTTGCTGTTTCTCTCGAACAGGCCGTTGGCCGCAAGGGCCTGCCGTTCGAGAAACTGTTCATGAAAGACGGTGATTACGTCGATGATGTCTCCGTCGCCGAGATCGTGCAGTTTCTGTTTCGGGAAGTGGGTGCTTAAGGCACCTGGTGCGCGTTGCCGTCGGGTGTCTGTTGTGCCGAGTGCCGCGCTTTTTTCTTGAAGCGTGTCCTTGTGTCCGGCATAACCCGCATTGGTAGCAATTGCTGGAAATGTCGTCGAGGGATTGACGAGTCCCGCCCTGTCGGCGAGAGAAGTTCCAACGAAAACCGCTAAGAGGAGGTCGGGCATGGAGCCCACGGCGCGCGCACGAGGTTGGCAAGGCGCCATGCAAACCCGCAAGGCGTTCACCAAGGGCCTTGAGCTGCTCAAGGATGGCGACACGCAGGAGGCGAAGGAGGTGTTCGGGCGGATCCTCGAGCGCCACCCCGGTGCCGCCGCCGCGCATCTGGGAATGGGGCGCGCCTTCTTTCATGAGGGCGACTATCACAAGGCGCTCGAGCATTTTCAGGAAGCGATCAGCCTCGACAGCAACATGGCGGCGCAGGCGCTGTTTCTCAGCGCCACGGCTCGCGAGCGGCTCGGCGAACGCGATCGCGCCATCGAGGACTACGAGGAAGCAAGCGACGCCGACCCGACCTTGCGGATGGCCCAGCTTCGCCTGAGCCGCATGTTCCTTGCCGCCGAGCAATTCGATGACGCCATCAGCCGGCTACAGGAGGGCTTGCGCTACAACCCTCAGAACATTGCCGCCCGTTTGCTGCTGGCGAGCGCACTGGAGCAGAAGGCTGACCTTGCCGCTGCCGCTGCGCAATTGGAGAAGGCGATCGAAGCCAATCCCGATCTGGCGGTCGCCTATCGGCGGCTGGCGCTGATCCGGGTCAAGGAAAAGTCCTTTGCCGAGGCGCAGCGGCTGCTCGATCGGGCGATTGCCCTGGCGCCGGAAAAACCGGTCGGGCATTTCGCCCTGGCCACCGTTTACGAGGGGCTGGGTCAACTGGAGAAGGCCGCCGAGGCCTACGCCGAGGCTGAGCGGCTCAATCCGAAACGGGGCGCCGCGGCCATTCAGCGGGCCGGCGTGTTGATGAAGCTCAAGCGGTACGACGAGGCGTTGCAGGCGTTGCAGGGCGTGGTCAAGGTCAAGCCGGACTCCGCCGCTGCGCACAAGCAGCTGGGCGATGTCTATTACCACCTCGGGCGCTACGCCAGCGCCTTGGATGAGTATCGGGCGGTGGTACTGAACCAGCCGGAACTCGCCGAGAAGCACCCCGAGTTGAAATCGATCGAAGCCGCCGATGGTGCGAGCGAGGAGTTGGCGAAAAAAACCTACCAGCAGTTCCAGGCGCTTGCCGGCGAGTTGAGCTTTTCGGACGGGCAGCCCCGTCGCGCCGGCGCCCGTCCGGGCGGGCGCCCCCGGGCGTGGATGGGTCGCTGAGGCGGCCGGGACGAACTTGCGCGCAACCCTTCGGTAACGGTGAACGCCATTCCAAACCACCTCGTCACGCTGATCCTGGACAGTTGCCGCTACGACAGCTTCATGCGGGCACGGCTGAAGCACTTGTCGCGTCTTGGCGAGGCCGAGCGCCGATGGTCCTACGCGTCGTGGACCGTTCCCGCCCACTATGCGTTCGTCATGGGCCTGACGCCGCACCGGTCGCCGCAGTACGTGTACGCTTCGGAGGTGTACAAGAAGGAGTTTGCGAGCTGGGTGGATCGGCTGGACATCGCCGACTTCCGCTTCGAGACATTCCTGCCGCAG
>JALOTH010000001.1 GCA_025458035.1 Rhodospirillales bacterium | reverse complement strand
GCGCAGCCGGCGAGGGAGAGCAGGACCGCCGCACTGACCATCCCTCGCAATCCAAGTTTCCTGATCATTTCCCCTCCTCCTCCGGCCGATGGCCAGGGGCGAGGATGGCTCGGTCCATCGGTCGATCAAGAGTAGATTTGCAATAATCATTATATCACTTTTTGAGATATTCTCCGCGCCGATTTTCCACCCATGCTGCCATTGATCCGTCGAGCTCACGGCGGCTGGCGGCGGCAAGGCAGCGGACCGGCCCAACCACCCTTGATTGCAGACATCGCCGGATTCGCGTAAGCTGCATCGCCATGATCGCCGTGCCTCCCGCCGATCCGACGCTGCCGCCACCGCCGGACGCGGCGGAACGCCTCGCCTGGCTGCGGTTGATCCGCAGCGAGCACGTCGGGCCGATCGCCTTTCGCCGACTGATCGAACGCTTCGGCACGGCCACCGCGGCGCTCGCCGCCCTGCCCGCCCTCGCCCGCCGCGGCCGTTCCGGTGCGCCGCGGATCTGCCCGGCCGGCGAGGCGGAGGCGGAACTCGCCCGCGCCGCCGCCGCGGGCGCCTGCCTGCTCGCCTGGCCGGACCCCGAATATCCGCCGCTGCTGCTCGCCATCGATGACGCGCCGCCGCTGATCTACGTCAAGGGGAACGTCGGCCGCCTCGCCGCCGACCCCGCGGTCGCCCTCGTCGGCAGCCGCAATGCCTCCCTCAACGGCCGCCGCCTCGCCGAGCAGATCGCCCGCGACCTCGGCGGCGCCGGCTGCACCGTGGTCTCGGGCCTCGCCCGCGGCATCGACACCGCCGCCCATCAGGGATCGCTGCGCACCGGCACCGTCGCCGTGCTGGCGGGCGGCGTCGATGTCGTCTACCCCGAGCAGAACCGCGATCTCTACCGGCTGATTCTCGATGAGGGCGGCGCCATCGTCGCCGAACAGCCGCCGGGCACCGAGCCACAGGCGCGCCATTTTCCCTCCCGCAACCGGCTGATCTCCGGCCTCGCGCGCGGTGTCGTCGTCGTCGAGGCGAGCCTCCATTCCGGATCGCTGATCACCGCCCGCCTCGCCCTCGAACAAGGGCGCGAGGTGTTCGCCGTTCCCGGCTCGCCGCTCGATCCGCGTGCCCGCGGCGGCAATGACTTGATCCGCCAGGGGGCGACGCTGACGGAAACGGCGGACGACGTGCTGCGCGCCCTCGCCGGCCGGCCGCGCCCCGCCGCCATCACCACCGCCGGCCCGCCAGCGATGCCGGCCACCACCACCCTGCCGGAGGATGACGCATCCGTGCGCCAGACGATCGAGGGGCTGCTGTCGCCGGAGCCGGTTGCGGTTGACGAAATCGTTCGTGAATGTCACTTGTCGCCGGCGTCGGTTAACACAATCTTGCTCGAGTTGGAACTGGCGGGGCGGATCGAGCGGCATCCCGGCAACCGCATCGCCCTTACCAGCTGGCACCCGGAAGGAACATCGGCCCGATGAACGTGGTGATCGTCGAGTCCCCGGCGAAGGCAAAGACGATCAACAAATACCTCGGCGACGACTACACGGTGCTGGCCAGCTACGGTCATGTCCGCGACCTCTCGCCGCGCGACGGGTCGGTCCGGCCCGATGCGGATTTCGCCATGGACTGGGAGATCGACCCGAAGGCGGGCCGCCACCTGAAGGCGATTTCCGATGCCCTGAAGGGTGCCAAGCGGCTTTATCTCGCCACCGACCCCGACCGCGAAGGCGAAGCCATCTCCTGGCACGTCTGCGAGGTGCTCGGACAGAAGCGGGTCCTCAACGGCGTCGACGTCAAGCGCGTCGTCTTCAACGAGATCACCCGCGGCGCCATCCTCGACGCCTTCGCGCAGCCGCGCGACCTCGATCGGGAACTGGTGGACGCCTATCTGGCGCGGCGCGCCCTCGACTACCTTGTCGGCTTCACCCTCTCGCCGGTGCTGTGGCGCAAGCTGCCGGGCAGCCGCTCGGCGGGCCGCGTGCAATCGGTGGCGCTGCGCCTGATCTGCGAGCGCGAGACCGAGATCGAAAGCTTCCGCTCGCAGGAGTACTGGACGGTCAAGGGGCTGTTCCTGACCGTGCGCGAGGAACGCTTCAGCGCCGTGCTGACCCACCTTGGCGGTCGCAAGCTGGAGAAGTTCGATCTCGCCAATGAGGCGGCGGCGGCGCGGGCCAAGGCCGACGTTCTCGGCCTCGCCTATACGGTCAAGCGCGTCGAACGCAAGCAGACCCGCCGCAATCCGGCGCCGCCCTTCATCACCTCGACCCTCCAGCAGGAGGCTTCGCGCAAGCTTGGCTTCAGCGCGACGATGACGATGCGGACGGCGCAGCGCCTGTACGAAGGGATTGCCATCGGCGGCGAGACGGTCGGCCTGATCACCTACATGCGAACCGACGGGGTGCAGATGGCGGGGGATGCCGTCGCCGCCTGCCGCGCCCGCATCGTCCGCGACTATGGCGACCGCTATCTGCCGGGCAAGCCGCGCATCTACAAAAGCCGCGTGAAGAACGCGCAGGAAGCCCATGAATGCATTCGGCCGACCGATATCAACCGCACGCCCGACGAGCTCAAGCCCTACCTCGAAGCGGAACAGTTGAAGCTGTACACGCTGATCTGGCGGCGGACCCTCGCCTGTCAGATGGAGGCAGCCGTTCTCGATCAGGTGGCGGTCGATCTCGCTTCCGCCGACGCCCAGGCACAGTTCCGCGCCACCGGTTCGGTGATTGCCTTCGATGGCTTTCTCAAGGTCTACCGCGAAGGCCGCGACGATCCCGAGCGCGACAGTGAAACGGCCGCCGGCGAGGATGCGGACCGGCTGCTGCCGGAGCTGGCCGAGGGCGAGACCGCCCGCCTCGAAGACGTCATCCCGGAACAGCACTTCACCCAGCCGCCCCCCCGCTTCACCGAGGCTTCGCTGGTCAAGCGGCTGGAAGAGCTGGGGATCGGCCGGCCATCCACCTATGCCTCCATCCTGTCGGTGCTGCAGGAGCGCAAGTACGTGCGCCTGGAGAGCAAGCGCTTCGTGCCGGAAGACCGCGGGCGGTTGGTCACCGCCTTCCTGACCAGCTTTTTCGAACGCTACGTCGCCTTCGGCTTTACCGCCGAGATGGAAGAGCGTCTCGACGACATCTCGGGCGGACGCATCGACTGGCGGGCGGTGCTCAGCGACTTCTGGCGCGAGTTCTCGGCGGCCATCGACGAAACCAAGGGCCTGCGCATTTCCGAGGTGCTGACCGCCCTCGACCGCTTGCTGGGGCCGCACCTGTTCCCGGCGGGCGCCGACGGCAGCGACCCGCGCGCCTGCCCCGCCTGTGCCGATGGCAAGCTGTCGCTGCGCATCGGCAAGTTTGGCGCCTTCGTCGGCTGCTCCAACTATGCCGCCGGCTGCCGCTTCACCCGGCCACTGGTGCAGGCGCGCGGCGAGGATGCGGCCGCCGCCGACAACCAGCCCGGGTTGGCCAACCTTGACGGCACCGGCCATCTCATCGGCAACGATCCGCAAAGCGGGCTGCCGGTGCGCCTGCGCCGGGGTCCGTACGGACTGTACCTTCAGCTTGGCGATGCCAGTGCGGAGGCAGCGGCGGCAAAGCCGAAGCGGGTGGCGCTGCCGCGCGGCGTCGATCTGGCCAGTCTCGACCTGTCGCAGGCGCTCGCCTATCTCGCCCTGCCGCGCACGATCACGACGCTGCCGGAGACCGGCGAGGCGATCACCGCCGGCCTCGGCCGCTTCGGCCCGTATCTTCGCGCCGGCGACACCTTCGTCTCCCTGAAGGGCGACGATGACGTGCTGACGATCGGCGCCAACCGCGCCATCGAACTTCTGTCGAAAGCGCCGGCGGCCAAGGCGAAGGCGCGAACGCTCGGCAAGCATCCTCGGGACGGCAAGCCGGTCACCGTCCGTGCCGGCCGCTATGGCGCCTACGCGGCGTGGGGAACCTTGCGCGCGACGCTGCCGAAGGGCATGGACGCGGAAGCGGCGACGCTGGACGATGCGCTGGCGGTCCTGGCAGCGAAAGCCGGCCCGGCACAGGCGGCGAAGGGCCGGCAGCGAGCGACGGCGAAAACCGCCGCGGCCGGTGACGGCAGTGGCGATGGCGGGCCGGCAAAAGTCAAACGGGCCCGGCGACCGACGGCACGGCCCGAGACTCCGAGCGCTGACGCTGGCACCGACAAAAAGGCGCCGCGCGCCTCGCGCCGACGATGAAGCGCGGCGGCGCCGGCAGCCGGTCGGCGAAAGCGCCCGCACCGTTCCCCAGTCGCGAACAGCTCCTGGACTTCATCCGTGAAGGCGGGGCCCGGGTGTCGAAGCGGGAGATCGCCCGCGCCTTCCACCTCGATGCGGAGCAACGGGTCGAGCTGAAGCGGCTGCTGAAGGATCTCGCCGAGGAGGGCAAGATTGCCCGCGGTCGCGGCCGGCGGCTCGCCGAGCCGGGCACCCTGCCCTCCGTCGCCGTCATCGAGATCACCCACATCGACACCGACGGCGAAACGGCGGCCCGCCCGGTGAACTGGCCGGACACGCTGCCGCCGCGCATTCTGGTGGCACCGGAGCGACGCAGCCGCAACGCCCTTGGCCCCGGCGACCGGGTGCTGGCGCGGCTCAAGCGCCTCGACGACAATCGCTACGAGGCGCACGTGCTGAGCCGCCTGCAAGCGGCGCCACCGCGCACCCTCGGCGTCTACGAAATCATCGCCGGCCAGGGACGCATCCTGTCGATCGACCGGCGCAGCAAGGAGGACGTCATCGTGCCGCCCGGCGCGTCGCTGGACGCCGAACCGGGGGAGCTGGTATGGGCGGAGGTTCGCGCGGTGCGCGCGCTGGGGCTGAAACAGGGACGCATCGTCGAACGCCTGGGTCCGACCGAAGGGCCGCGGTCGATCACCCCGATCACCATCCACGACCACGAAATCCCGGTGAAGTTCACCGCCGAGGCGCTTGCGGAGGCGGCGGCCGCGGGGCCGGCAGCCCTCGGCGGCCGCGATGACCTGCGACCCCTGCCGCTGGTCACCATCGACGGCGAGGATGCGCGCGACTTCGACGATGCGGTGTTCGCCGAAGCGGACGACGACCCCGGCAACGTCGGTGGCTGGCACCTGATCGTCGCCATCGCCGACGTCGCCCATTACGTGCGCCCAGGCTCGCCGCTGGACAAGGCGGCCATGGAGCGCGGCAATTCGGTCTACTTTCCCGACCGGGTGGTGCCGATGCTGCCGGAGGCGCTGTCGAACGGCTGGTGTTCGCTGAAGCCCGACGAGGATCGGCCCTGCCTCGCCGCGCACCTGTGGATCGATGGCGAAGGGCGTCTGCGCCGCCACCATTTTACTCGCGCGATGATGCGCTCGGCGGCGCGGCTGACCTACGGCGAAGTGCAGGCGGCGGCCGACGGGCGGGCGCCGGCCATCGCTCCCGCCATGGCGGAACGGGTGATTGCGCCGCTATTCGGCGCGTATCGGGCGCTGGCGATGGCCCGCGCCGCGCGCGGCGTGCTCGAACTCGACGTGCCGGAGCGCAAAGTGATCATCGGCGCCGATGGCCGCCTTGCCGGTGTCGCCGTGCGCGAACGCTACGACAGCCACAAGCTGATCGAGGAGTTCATGATCCTGGCGAACGTCGCCGCGGCGGAAGCGCTGGAGAGCCGGCGCACGCCCTGCATGTACCGGGTGCACGATCAGCCGACGCTCGACAAGCTGACGGCGCTGCGCGAGTTTCTCGAGTCCCTTGGCATCGCCCTGCCCAAGGCGGGGACGCTGAAACCGAAGGATTTCAATCGGGTTCTCGCCAAAGTTGAGGGCCGGCCGGAAGCACGGCTGGTCAACGACGTGGTGCTGCGAAGCCAGGCGCAGGCCTGCTACGATCCGGCGAACATCGGCCATTTCGGCCTTGCGCTCACCCGCTACTGTCATTTCACCTCGCCGATCCGCCGCTATGCCGATCTGCTCGTCCACCGGGCGCTGATCACCGCGCTGAAGCTGGGCGAAGGCGGCCTCGGCGCCCAGGCGCTCGATTTCGCCCGCCTTGGCGAGCATATCTCGGCGACGGAACGGCGCGCCGCCGCCGCCGAGCGCGATGCGGTCGACCGGTTCACCGCCGCTTTTCTCGCCGAACGGGTCGGCAGTACCTTCACCGGGCGCATCAGCGGTGTCACCCGGTTCGGCCTGTTCGTCACCCTCGAAGATACGGGCGCCGACGGTCTCGTGCCGATTTCCACGCTGCCCAAGGACTATTATCGCCACGACGAGGCCGCCCACCGGCTGATTGGCGAGGCCACCGGTCTCACCTTCCGCCTCGGAGATGAGGTCGAGGTGCGGCTGCTGGAGGCGAACCCGTTGACCGGCGGGATCATCTTCGAAATGCTGAACGGCGTGCCCGCGGCTGGCACACGGCGGCGCGGGCGCATGCCGCGAAGGGTCGAAACGCCGGTGCGCCGGCCTTTCCGCCGCTGACCGCCGCCGCAAACGGGTTGAGCTGCCGATGCTGAAGGAATTCGTTTTCGAGCGGGCGCCGTTTCCGTCGGCGCACGCTTCGACCATCGCCGAAACCGCACGCGGCCTCGCCTGCGCCTTTTTCGGCGGATCGCGCGAAGGCGCACCCGACGTCAGCATCTGGATCTGCCATCGGCAGGATGGCCGTTGGAGCGAGCCAAGGCTGGTGGCAACGGGAGAGCAGCGGCTGTTTCGCCGCTATCCCTGCTGGAACCCCGTCCTCTACCAGGAGCCGGACGGTCCCTTGCTGCTGTTTTACAAGGTCGGCCCCAGCCCCAGCCGCTGGTGGGGCCGGCTGATGCGTTCCGCCGATGGCGGTCACATCTGGAGTGACGGCGAGCGGTTGCCCGACGGCATCCTCGGACCGATCAAGAACAAACCGGTGCGGGTCGCCGACGGCACCCTGCTGTGCCCTTCCAGCGCCGAACATGACGGCTGGCGGGTGCACATGGAGTGGACGCGCGATGGCGGCGAAAGCTGGTACAGGACGCCGCCCCTCAACGACCGCCAGCCGTTCAAGGCGATCCAGCCGACGATATTGAGCCATCGCGACGGCTCGCTGCAGATCCTCTGCCGCACTCGCCAGGGCGCCGTCGCCGAATGCTGGTCACGGGACGGCGGCCGGACCTGGTCGGCGATGCAGGCGACGCTGCTGCCGAACCCGGACTCCGGCATCGACGGCGTGACCCTCGATGACGGCCGCAGCGTTCTCGTCTACAACCACGCCGCTTCCGGGCGGACGCCGCTCAATCTCGCCGTCTCCGACGACGGCCGGCGCTGGCAGGCCCTTGCCGTGCTCGAAGACGATGGCGGCGAGTTCTCCTACCCCGCCATCATTGCCGGCACCGATGGCGCGCTGCACATCACCTACACCTGGAACCGGCGGACGATCCGTTACGTGCGGCTGGACATCGGCCGGCTGAGGCCGCATCCGCTATCGGAGCATGGCGCCTGGCCGGAGGCCGTATGCGGCCCGGCATGACCGCCGCCGGCGGCGTTCATCGGCCGGCACGGTCGAGGATTTCCCGCACCCTGATCGTCAGCTCGCTCTGCCGGTACGGCTTTGTCAGCAGCTCGATCGGCTGGTTGGGCAACTGGCTGGCGAGTTCCGCCTCCGCCGCGTAACCGGAGGTGAACAGCACCCGCGTGTCCGGGTAGCGATCGAGGGCCTCCCGCGCCAGTTGCGAGCCGTTCATGCCGTTGGGCAGGACAACGTCGGTGAACAGCAGGTCCACATGGCCGGTGCTGCCGAGCAGCCGCAGCGCTTCGTTGGCATCACCCGCCTCCAGCACCTGATAGCCGCGGCCGGCGAGGATGTTTGTCGCCGTCTTGCGGACGCGGGCATCGTCCTCGACGACGAGGATCACCTCGCCGCCGGTCCGCCGCTTGCGCGCCGCGGGGCGCGGCGCATCGGCAGCGGCGAGTGCCGCCTCCGCCCGCGGCAGGAAGACGCGCAGCGTCGTGCCGACCCCGACCGTTGAGTCGACGACGATATGCCCGCCGGACTGGCGGACGAACCCGTAGACCATGCTCAGGCCGAGGCCGCTGCCTTCGCCCAGCTTTTTCGTGGTGAAGAAGGGTTCAAAGATCCGTTCCTGCACGTCGGGCGGGATGCCGACGCCGGTATCGGAGACCGAAAGCACGATGTAATCGCCGGGCTGCGCCTCTTCGGCCTTCGGCCCGCCGTCGATCGGCAACTCGACGTTGCCGGTGGCGATGGTGACCATGCCGCCGTCGGCCATCGCGTCGCGGGCATTGACCACCAGGTTGAGCAGCGCGCTCTCCAGCTGGCTGCGGTCGATCATCGTCGTCCACAGGCCGGGTTGCAGCGCCTCGCGGATCTCGATCTTTT
Source organism: Rhodospirillales bacterium (assembly GCA_025458035.1). Taxonomy (GTDB): domain Bacteria; phylum Pseudomonadota; class Alphaproteobacteria; order Rhodospirillales; family Defluviicoccaceae; genus Defluviicoccus. The sequence continues at coordinate 44,059 of JALOTH010000001.1, read as the reverse complement.
CGCCCAGCGTCCGCCGCAACAGATCGGTCATCTCGCTGACGACCCGGTTGACATCGGTAATCTTCGGGTTGAGCCGCTGGCGGCGGGCAAATGCCAGCAGCCCGTGGGTGAGCTGCGCCCCCCGCTCCGCCGACCAGATGGCGTCGGCGAGCAGGTCGCGCGCCTCCCGGTCGTGGACCAGCCGCTCCTCCAGGAGCTGCAGGTTTCCCATAATAATCGCGAGCAGATTGTTGAAATCGTGGGCGACGCCGCCCGTGAGCTGACCGATCACCTCCATCCGCTGGGAAATGCGCAGACGGTCCTCCGTCGCCTTGCGGTCGGTGATGTCCTCCTTCACCGCCACGTAGTGGGTGATATCGCCGGCGGGATTGCGCACCGGCGCCACCGACGCCAGTTCCCAGAACAACTGTCCGTTTTTCTTGCGGTTATAGAACTCGCCATGCCAGACGTGTCCCGCCGTGATCATCCGCCACAGGCGGGCGTATTCGTCACGCGGCGTATAGCCGGACTTGAGGATGCTCGGGTTCTTGCCGACCACTTCGGGGTAGGTAAAGCCGGTCAGCTCCGTAAACTTTGGATTGACGTACTCGATACGGCCGGCAACGTCGGTAATGACGACAGAGGCCGGGCTCTGTTCGATCGCCTGGAACAGCTTGCGAAGGTCGCCCTCGGCCCGCTTGAACGCCGAGACATCCTGAATGAACAGCATGTACTGGGTTTCGCCGCTGCATTTCAGCGGCACTACCCGCATTTCGGCATAGACGACGCCCTGCTTGGGGCGAATGATCTCGATCTCGGCCACATCGCCCTGCACGATGGGAAAGCCGAACGGGGCGCCGAGCAGTTCCTGTGACGGCTGCGCGAACACCGCCTCCGCCGCCTTGTTGACGAACCGGATATCGTAGCGGTCATCGACGAGAACGATGGGAATCGCCGGCATGTCCAACACCGAGCGCCAGCGCTCCTCGCTTTCCTTCAGCGCCTGCTCGGCACGATACCGCTCGCTGACATCGTCGGAGGCGACGACAACGCTGCCGTCGGCAAGGCGGAAGACGCGCTCGTCCCGCCACGCTGTTCCGCCGTCGGCTTCGATCGCCACCGGCACCGCGTGTTCCGCCTCGCCGCTTTTCCATACCCGGCGCAGGATCGGCAGCAGCCGCTCCCCCTGTGCCGGCGGCAGCGCTTCCGCCAGCGGCCGGCCGACGGCGTCGGCGGCGGCTACGGCGGCAAACTCCGCCGCGGCATCGTTGATGTCCGTCAGGACGAAGCTCTGGCCTCCATCGGCGGTGGTGAACACGGCGATAGCGGCCCGCTGGCGGCGAATCAGTTCATCGAGGCGGTCGGCGCGCTGGTTCAACCGCCGTCGCGGCGGCATCGAAACGGCGGCGAGAACGAAGGCGGCAATGCCGACGGCGACGCTGCCGACCGCGAGCAGCAGGCTCGCCCCCTCGAGAAGCGTGTGATGGCCGGTCGGCAGGTAGCCATAGCCGAGGGCAAGGCCGAGTCCGCCACAGACCAGGGCGACGGCGGACAGGGCGATGACGAGACGGAAAAAATCCCGGCGGTCATTCATTCCTGCAGGCCTGGTTCACCATCCGGTTCGGTGTCGGGCGCGGCGATGCCGGCGTCGGCTCCCGCCGCCGCCATCAGAGCCTGCCGCAAGCGCGCAATGCTCACCGGCTTGCTCAGCGTTGCCACCGAGCGCATGCCCTTGTATTCCGCCAGCAGGCGCGCATTGACGGCATAATCGGGATGGTAGCCGGTGATGATGATGATGTCGGCTTCACACCCGCGATCGACAAGCCAGAGCACGAGTTCGTTTCCGTCGATATCCGGCATCACCATGTCAATGACGACGACGTCGGGGCGATCGCGCAGGTAGGCGCGCTGAAACTCGAGGCCATGATGGGTCACTTCGACGCCGAACCCCAGTTGCTCGGCGACGCGCCCGACGAACGCCGCGAAACGCGGTTCGTCGTCAACGATGAGAACCCGTTTGCAGTCCATTACCGCCTGCCGTCCGGCATGTGGCAGATTGGTTTCATGCCCCTTCATATGCTAGGACTGCGGCCGATGAAAGAGCGGGAAAGGCCGGCCTCCGAACCTGCGGACGGGGACGGCGCGACCGCCGCAGGCTCGTAGCTGTCTTCGAGGGATTTCCCATGCCCGATCGCGCGATGAAAGTCCTGGTCGTGCAGGCGGCCGGCAATGGCGAGCCGCTGCCCGTCGCTTCGATCGACGGCCATGGGCTGGCGGTTGATTCCGTTGAACGCTTCGCCGCTCCGGCGGATGCCCTTGACCGCCTTGACGGCGACGACATCGACCTCGTCCTGCTGGATATCGGCGCGCGCGGTGCCGACGCGCTCGCCACCATCGGCGATGTCCGCCAGCGGGCACCGACGGTCCCCATCATCATCATCACCGATGGCCGCGATGATGCCGTTGCCCTGGCGGCGCTGCGATCGGGAGCCCAGGACTGCCTCGTGCGCAGCGAAATGGAGGAACACCGGCCGCTGCTTGCCCGCGCCGTTCGCTTTGCGATAGAACGCGGTTTCTATCTGAGTGATCTTGACCGCAACCACCAGGAAGGCATCCGCGATCGTGACGTCGAGGCGTTGCAGGCGATTTTTGCCGGTGCCAAGCTGTCGGTCACCGAGCGCAGCCTCGGCCAATCGTCCGTTCGCGAACGCCATCCCGCTGATTTCCGCAAGTTGATCATCGATTATGGACGCATTCTGGACGATGTGGTGGCCGCCGCAACGGCTACGCCGCGACGCGGCGAGAACCATGAAACGACGATGGCGTTGAGCGCGATCGCCGATCGCCTGGGCCTGCTGGGCGCCGGTCCCCGCGACGTCGTCGAACTGCACAAGGGCGTGCTGGCGCCGCGCGTCGAAGGGCGTGACAGCCGCGCCGCACGCCGCGCGCTCGACTACATCGAGGAAGGAAAGCTGCTGGTTTTGCAACTGATGGGGCAACTCGTCCTCTTCTACCGATCGCTGTCGTGGGGACGACCGCTGCCATCAGCGTCGTTGAGCGGCCGACCGATGCCGCCGGCCGCGCCAACACTTGGAGATCGTTGACCGATGCCTCACTTGCTGAAGCTCTACATCGCGGGGCGAACGCCGCGCACGGAGCAAGCGATTTCGAGCCTGCGAGCGATCTGCGAGAAGGAACTGGGCGGCACCTACGATCTGACCGTCATCGACGTTCTCGAACGCCCACAACTCGCGGAAAACGAGAAAATCTTTGCCACACCGACACTGGTCAAGGAACTGCCGCCACCGCTCCGGCGCGTTGTCGGTGACCTGTCCGACCGCGAGCGCGTGCTGATCGGGCTCGACCTCTCGGTCATCGACCCCGCCGAAGAAGGGAAAAAACCATGACGACGTTGGCCGGCAATGGCGTCCACAAGATCCCAACAGGGATTCCGGGCTTTGACTTTATTGCCGACGGCGGACTGCCGGTGGGCCGAACGGTGATCGTCGCCGGCACCGCCGGATCGGGAAAAACCATCTTCGCCACCCAGTTCATCGCCGCCGGGATTCGCGAGGGCAACGAGAACGGCGTTTTCGTCACCTTCGAGGAACAGCCCAACGATATCCGCCGCAACATGCGCAGTTTCGGCTGGAACATCGCCCAGTGGGAGGAAGCCGGGCGCTGGGCCTTCGTCGATGCCTCGCCGGAACCCCATCATGAGGTGTCGATCATCGGCGACTACGACTTCGGCGCCCTGCTCGCCCGCATCGAGCACGCGGTCCACAATGTCGGCGCCAAGCGGGTGGTGCTGGACTCGATCGGCGCCATCTTCAGCCAGTTCCCCGATCCGACGCGGGTGCGGTTCGAGCTGTTTCGGATCTCCTCGGCGCTGAAGAACATGGCGGTGACCGCGGTGATGACGGCGGAGCGGACCGACGAGTACGGCGACATCGCCCGCCACGGCATCGAGGAATTCGTGGCCGACAACGTCATCATCCTGCGCAATGCCCTTGAGGACGAGAAACGGCGGCGCACCATCGAGATTCTGAAGTTTCGCGGCACCACCCATCACAAGGGCGAATACCCGTTTACGGTGATGCCGGAGGACGGCATCATCGTCATTCCGCTATCGGCGATCGAACTCAAGCAACGCTCCGGCGACACCCGCGTCACCTCCGGCAGCGAGGCGCTCGACCAGATGACCGGCGGCGGTCTGTTCCGGGATTCGATCATCCTGGTGTCCGGGGCCACCGGAACCGGCAAGACGCTGATGGTCACCCACTTCATCAATGGTGGCGCCGAGGCGGGCGAACGCTGCCTGCTGCTCGCCTATGAGGAGAGCCGCGAGCAGTTGGGCCGCAATGCCATCGGCTGGGGCGTCGATTTCGACCGGCTGGAAGCGGAAGGCCGGCTCAAGGTGATCTGCGAGTATCCGGAGTCCATGAGCCTTGAGGATCACCTCGTGCGCATCAAACGCGAGGTTGACCGCTTCAAGCCGGACCGCCTCGCCATGGACAGCCTTTCCGCCCTTGAGCGCATTTCGACGATGCGTGGGTTCCGCGAGTTCGTGCTCGCCGTCACCTCGTTCATGAAGCACAAGGAGACGACCGGCCTGTTCACCTCGACAACGCCGACGCTGACCGGCGGCACCTCGGTGACGGAAGCCCACATCTCCTCGATCACCGACACCATCGTCCTGCTTCGCTATGTCGAACTGTTCGGCGAGATGCGGCGCGGCCTCACCGTACTGAAGATGCGCGGCTCCCGGCACGACAAGGACATCCGCGAACTGGTCATCGACAGTCAGGGTATGCACGTGGGCGCCCCGTTCCGCAACGTCGCCGGCATCCTTGCCGGCAACCCGATGCAGATTGCCATGTCGGAGATGGAGCGGCTGGACCGGCTGTTCCCGCCCGGCGCGGATTAGCCGGCGCCGGCAGCGTTCAGGCGAGCAGGGCGCGGGCGGCGAACACGCACAGGGCCGCCGCGGAAGCGATCTTGACCACGCGCCAGTAGACGGCCGCGTGCACCATCAACATCTCGCAAGCGTAGAACACGACGACGAGCTGCAGGGCGATCTTGACGAACACCGGGTCGGCTTCGGCGGCGCCGGCGACAAGGGTGAGCAGAACGACGACAACGATGACGAGGAAATCCAATGAGCTGACGCTGAAATTGCGCCCATCGGAAAAGCGCACCGTGGCAGCGACGGCGCAGGCCAGCACGCCATAGAAGATGGGCAGCGCCTTCGTCCCCGCATCCGCCAGCGGGACTTGCGTTGCCATGAGAAACACGGCGAACGAGGCCGTGGTGTAGACGGCCAGGCGGTCGACCACTCCCTGACCGAAGCTCGGCACGATCAGCGTCATCGCCATCAGCAGCAGGCAGCCGGCGGCGGCCATGCCAAGATCCGGGGAAACGTGTTCACAGCCGGCGGCACTGAACAGCAGCAATCCCGGGACGGCCACACCAATGAACATCAGCGGCACCCGCTTCAGCGTCCGCCGCTCCTCCAGCACCGCAGCCGCCCGCGCCAGGAAGTGATCGTCGACAGCCGGGCGACGGACCGTCCAGCCGCGCTGGCGCATCACCAGAAGCGGAATGACGATGACCGCCGAGAGCGCGAGGTAGATTCCGATCAACACGGAGTCGTGCTCGAAGCGAAAGAAGAAGGCGGAGCAGATCAGCAGGGTTTGAATCGCGTAGATCAGCAGCACCGCTTCATAGTGATCGAGGCCGACCGACAGCAGCCGGTGATGAAGGTGGGTCCGGTCCGGCTTGAACGGCGAACGGCCTTCGAGCATGCGCTGGGTCATCACCACCAGCGTATCGAGGATGGGAAGTCCCAGCAGCAGCAGCGGCAGGGCCGGGCTCAGGGCGGTGTTGCTGGTCTGCGTCAGGTCGATCGCCAGCACGGCGGCGCTGAAGCCGAGGAACTGGCTGCCGGTGTCGCCGAGGAAAACCCGCGCCGGATACGAATTGTAGCGCAGAAACCCGAACAGCGCGCCGATCAGGCCGAGGCTGATGATCAGCAAGGTCTGGTCGTCATCGAGGTAGGAGAGCAAGGCGATGCAGGCCACCGCCAGCAGCGTCGTGCCGCCGGCCAGACCATCGAGGCCGTCGGTCAGGTTGATGGCGTTGGTGATGGCGACCAGCACGAAGATGGTCAGCGGCATCGCCAGCGCCGGTGGCAGCACCCAGCCATCGAGCAGCGGCAGGAACGAGATGTGCACGCCGCCGATGCCGACGACGGCCCCGGCGGCAAGAAACTGCCCGAGGAACTTCAGGCGGTAATCCAGATCACTCCGGTCGTCCCAGACGCCGAACAGACTGATGACGATCACCCCCACGAGGTAACCGACGATCCAGCGGTCGAACGGCACCCACAGCAGCACCGCCGTCGCCACGCCGATGATGATGGCAATGCCGCCGACCCGCGGGATCGGCCGCGCATGCAGCTTGCGCGCATCGGGAATGTCTTCGAGCCGCAGCCGGCCAGCGAAGCGCGCCAGCGGCGGGATCAGCGCCATCGCGACGAACAGGCTGACGGCGAGCGTGAGAACGTAGGCCATGTTCCGGAACCGGCTCCGCTAATGGGGTGGACGCCGTGTGTCCGCGGGGCCGTCAGTCGGGCGCATAGGGGAGCAGCGCGTCCTGGACAAGGCGGGCGAACTCCGTCATGCGGCGGTCAATGACGTCGATGTTGTCGCCGGCATCGACGAACGTGGTCAGGCGGATCAGCGCACCATCGGTGCGGTTGCGCGTCAGCGCATCCCAGAACAGCAGCGCCTTGACGACGTACTCGTTGGTGACCAGGCGCTCGCGTTCCTTGAACCAGTAGTAGACCAGTTGCCGCTCGCGGTTGCGCTGGATGACCAGCCGGTTGACCTTGAACGGCTGGTCGCCGGCGCGCGCTGGCGGGATCGTCACCGTTGTCAGATCGGCGATCTCCCAGCCGCCGCCGGGGATGCAGGTGCGCGGCGAATGCGCCGACTGCCCTTTGCGCTGCGATGCGTAATAGGCGACGTAAAGATTGATGTATTCGCGTTCCGGCCCGTGGAAATCGGCGAGCAGGTAGTCGTCGAACTTCAAGACATCGATGTACATGTCTTCCAGCCGGTCATGCCGGCCCTGCCAGCTGCCGAGCTGCAGCGGGAAGTTGACGAAACTCTGCCGCGCCAGCGCCTCCTCCTGACGCTGCTTCAGCGTGTCCGACAGCAGCGCGGCAGCGATCAGCAGCGCCAGCGCGATGGTGAACGGCGTGTTCAGGCGCGGCTGGGCGATCGCCGGCCGGCCGGGCGGCGCGGGCTCCGTTTCGATGGTAAACAACTGGCTCAGCGGCTGCGGATTGGGGCCGACGCGGGCGAGCAGCGCCATTTCGGCGAGAAGGATGCCGATGCACAGCATGAACACCGCCCATCCCTCAAAGAAATGCAGAAAGCCCTCGGCGGCACTGATCCCGGAAAGTTCCACCAGCACGCCGATGACGCCGATGCGGAAGCTGTTCATCAGGATGGCGATCGGCACGCTCGACGCGAAGATCACGATTTTTTTCCACAGCGGCGCGCGGAAGAAATAGGCGGCGATAAACGCGATCGTCATCAGCGGAAACAGGTAGCGAAGCCCGTTGCAGGCTTCGACGACCTGTAATTGATAGACGCCGAGGTCGATGACGTTGCCCTCGACGAAGACGCTGATGCCGAGAGCGCGGATGATCGCGGCACCGAGTTCCGATGACACCAGCTGCAACCGTGTCGACAGCTGCTGGTAGAGGAAATCCGGAAGCGGCACCATGAACACGAGGAACAGCAGCGGTGCCCACAACAGTCGCGTCACCGGCCATCCGGTGAGCGCGAGGATGCCGCCGATCAGGGTGATGACGAAGCCGTACTGGACGATGACGAACAGGGTGCTCAACTCGCCGATCAGGCCCAGACTGAGGCCCGCGGCGAAAACCAGCAGCCCCAGCCACGACGGCTGCCAGGCCAGCGTCTTCAGCACATGCCGCTTCTGCCAGATCAGGAACAGGCTGATGACCGGAATGAAGTAGGCATGGCCATACTCCGGGTTCTGCCATTCCCGCGCCATTTCGGCGAGGCCCGCCTCGAATACGTAGCCCATCATCGCGACGAACGCCGCCGCGCCGAGCCAGAACAGCACCGTCGGGCGTGATGCCATGCGACCGTTCACAGCCAGTTCCTGCATGCTCATGCCTCGCCGAATGGCCAAGTCGCGCCGAATGTGCGGAAGCGTGGACGCGAGCGTGAGATGTCGTAACCCCTAGAGCGCGAACAATCACTTAACAAGTCACGCATACCGCGAAAGCTTACCGTGCCCGAGCCGGCCATGGCAACGAAACGGACCGTCTGCGGAAATTAAAAAATCGTAATCGTGCATCGCCACCACAAACATCAACCCGACATTGCATCTGACGTTCACTTTCGCGATGATCGCCCGTCGGCCGTGGCAGCGAAGGCGGCGTGGTTGCGCCAGTGTGGGTGGATCACGCCTCAAGGGGGATTGTCCGATGCTCTTGCGCCGTTCCGGCGACACCCGCTTGCGCTACGATGCTGCCCAGCACTCGGGGTTTATCACACACACACGCAGGATGACGATGACTGAAGCACAGAAACTGGGGTATCGGCACGCTCGGCTGCGGTTGCAAGGCCGCCGCTCCGGCGATTGGCGGGCCATCGCCGGCTGGGCCGGCCGCCGGTTGCAGGCGATCGCGGTGTTTGTCCTCGTCCTGGCGGCCGTTGTCGCCTGCGGTGGCGCCGAGGAACGCGAGGCACGCCATATCGATCGCGGCAAGGAACTGTTTCAAGCGCAGGAATTCGAAAAAGCGCGAGTGGAGTTCCGCAACGCCCTCAAGATCAACCCGGGCAACGTCGAAGCTTTGTACTACGTGGCGCAGATCCACGAACGCAACCAGAACTGGCGCGGCGCTCTCAACAACTATGCGAAGGCGGCCCAGCAGGATCCCCGGCATCTACCCTCGCAGGTCAAGCTCGGACAGCTCTACCTGCTCGGCAACACCTACGACAAGGCTGAAGAGCAGGCGCGCATCGCCAGCGAAATCGATCCCAAGGATCCGGGCGTGCTGCTGCTGCGGGCGACCATCGCCTTGCGCAAGGATGATCTGGCGACGGCGCGGGCGCTGACCCAGGAGGCACTGGGTCTCGACCCCGACAATCTCGACGGGGTGGCGATGCTGGCGGCCATCGACATGCGCGACAACCAGCCTGACCGCGCACTCGAAACCCTCGACGCGGCACTGGCGCGTCACCCGGCCAGCGTTCAATTGCGCCTCGTCAAGATCAAGCTACACGCGCAGCGCAACGACCTCGCCGGCGTCGAAAGCGTCTACCGCGAACTGATCGCCATCGATCCGCAGAACATCGCCTATCGGACGCAACTGGCCCGCATTTATGCCGCCAAGGACAACATCGGTGATGCCGAGAAGCTGCTCCGCGATACGGTGGCGCAGGGGATCGGCGGCAAGGACGCCAAGCTGGTGCTCATCGACCTGCTGGCACAGCGGCGCAGTTTCGAGGATGCCGAAAAGGAGCTGAAGGCGCTGATGGCGGCGGAACCGGGCGAGACCGCGTTCCCCTTCAAGCTCGCCGATCTCTACAACGCCAACAACAAGCCCGAGCTGGCGGAGGCCGTGCTGCGGGCCGTCGTCGAGCGGGAGGAAACGAAGCCGGCCGGATTGGCGGCACGCGTCGGGCTGGCCCGGCTGATGCTGGCGAGGGGCGATGCCGCCGCTGCCGGCGCGCTCGCCGGCGAAGTGATCAAGGAGGATCCGTCCAACTCCGAGGCGCTGATGATCCGCGCCCGGCTGGCGCTGGCGCGCGGCGATCATCAGGCGGCGCTCGGCGATGTGCGGACGGTGCTGCGCAACGCGCCGGACTCGATCCCGGCGCTGAAGCTGCAGGCCGATGCCCAGTTCCAGGGCGGACAGACCGAACTTGGCCTCGACACCCTTCAGCGTCTTGTGCAACTCGATCCTCGCGATACCGACCTGCGCCTGCGCCTCGCCGCCATGCTGGCGCAGCGCGGCAACCGCGCCGCCGCGCTCAAGCTCCTCGAAGAGGCCCCGAAGGACGCCGGAACCACCCAGGCCGCCGGCGCCCGCGCCGCGCTGCTCATCGACGAAAAGCGATGGACCGAGGCGGAGGCGATCATCGCCAGCTTGCGTGAGAACCCGGACAACCAGCGCCTCGCCGACAGCCTGGAAGGCGGCTATCAGCAGGCACGCGGCAATCATCCTGAGGCGATCGCCGCCTTCAAGCGGGCCTTGGCCACCGATCCCGACGCATCGGAACTCATTGCCGCCATCACCCGCTCGATGCTGGCGCAGCAAAAGCCCGAAGACGCACTGGCGTTCTTGCGCGCGCATGCGCAACAACACCCGCAGAACGCCGTCACTCACAACTTGCTGGGTGAACTGCTGACGGCACAAGACCAGCTGGCGGCGGCGGAGGCTTCGCTGCTGGCGGCGATTCAGGCGAAGCCGCGCTGGGTCGTGCCGTACCTGAACCTGGCGCGCTTGTACAGCCGCACCGGGCGGCCGGAGAAGGCGGTGGAGGTCACCCGCAGCGGCCTTGCCGAGGACCCTCAGAATACCGGCCTGATGGTGGCCCATGCGGCGGCACTCGAGTCTGCCGGCAAACACCAGGCCGCCATCGATGTCTACGACACCCTGCTACAGAGCCACCCGGACCTTGAGGTGGCGATCAACAACTACGGTGCTCTCGTCGCCGACTTCCGCCCGAAGGACATGGCGGCGGTGCAGCGGGCACTGACCCTTGCCAAGCGGTTCGAGACGTCCACCAATCCGCTGTTCGTCGATACCCTCGGCTGGTTGCAGTATCGCGCCGGCGATCTGGCGCAGGCTCGGGTCAACCTGGAGCGGGCGGTGAAGCTGCGGTCGGACTTGCCGCAGCTTCAGTACCACCTCGGCATGGTTCTGCGCGATCTGGGCGAGAAGCAGATGGCGCGGCAGGTTCTGGAACGCGCCGTGGTTGACGGGGCGACCTACCCCGGCATCGACGAGGCGAGGGCGGCGCTCAGCCAACTGTGAGGCGGAGGGGCGCAAGGCGCCTCCCCGCCCCCCGTTGTCGCCTTCTGACCCGGCGGCCCGCGCCGTCCTACATGGCGCCGGACAGCAGATCGGCGGGCATCGTCGGCGCGATCTGGAAATCGCTGGCGCTCAGGAGGTCGGCATCGATGCCGGTGAGGATCAGGCTGTCGGTGCCGGACAGGCGGATCAGCGTGTCGGCGCCCACCTGCTCGAAGCGGCTTTGCAGGGCGGCGAAGTCGGCGATGGCGAGGCCGTAGAGACCGATGGTATCGCTGCCCACCTCGAAGTCGCGGATTTCATCGCGGAAGGTGCCGGCGCCCACCACGAACAGATCGGCGCCTTCGCCGCCGATCATCACGTCGCGCCCGGCACCCCCATGCAGGGTGTCGTTGCCGGCGCCGCCGCGCAGCTGATCGTGGCCGGCGCCGCCGTCGAGCACGTCGTCGCCCGCCTCGCCCCACAAAAAGTTATTGCCGCCATCACCCCGCAGCACGTCGGCGTGCGCCGACCCGAAAAGCCCTTCGATGGAACTCAGCACATCGGCGCCATCGCCGGTGGCAAGGCCGGCGGCGAGATCGGCGTGTACGCCCGCCGCCGATGACGAGAAGTTGGCGACATCGAAGCCGGCGCCGCCGTCGAGGGTATCGTTGCCGCCACCGCCGAGCAGCGTGTCGCTGCCACCGCCGCCCATCAGCCGGTCATCACCGGCGCCGCCCGCCAGCAGGTTGGCAAGGCCATCGCCGGCGAGGACGTCATCGAAGGCGGAGCCGATGACGGTTTCGAAACCGGTCAGGGCATCGGTGCCCTCGCCGGTGGCTTTGCCCGCCGCAAGGTCGACGGAAACGCCGCCGCCGGCGCCGGCATAGGAGACGGCGTCGAGGCCGCTGCCGCCGTCCATGCTGTCATCACCGGCGCCGCCGATCAGCGTGTCATTGCCGGCGCCGCCGGTCAGCGTGTCGTTGCCGTCGCCCGCATGGATCAGGTTGTTGCCAGCGTTGCCAGTCAGCGCATCGGCAAAGCGGCTGCCGCCGATCGCTTCGATGTCGTGAATCAAGTCGTAGCCGTCGCCGTCGGCATCGCCGGTGGTCAAATTGACGACGACGCCGTTCGTCGCATAGCTATAGGAGACGGTGTCGAAGCCGGCGCTGCCGACGATGGTATCGTCGCCGCTGCCGCCGATCAGCGTGTCATCGCCGGCGCCGCCCACCAGCAGATCATGACCGCTCCAGCCCATCAGCCAGTTCGCGCCGTCGTCGCCGTTGATGTAATCGTCGAACGCCGAGCCGACGACGTTTTCGATGCTGATCAGCTGGTCGAGCCCGTCGGAAACGGCGATGCCGACGGACAGGTCGACGGTAACGCCCGAGGTTGCCCGCTGATAATAAACCGTGTCGCGTCCATCACCGCCATCGAGTGCGTCGTTGCCAAGGCCGCCGTCGAGGACGTCGTCACCGTCGCCGGCACTGATCACGTCGTCGCCGGCACCACCATGCAGAACGTCCGCGGCCCCCGTCCCGACGACAAAAAGCGGCGTCGGCAAATCAAAATCATGCGCGGAGATGATATCGTCCGGCATGCCGCTGAACGGTGCAATCGTTGCCATGGCGTCGTTTCCATACGATGGGGTTGCGCTGGATTTCACTCAAAAGCAGGGCGGTGTACAAATAATATTTTCGAATACACGCCCAAAACTTGAAGCTTTGTTGATGATCACCCGCGCATTATAGAGATCATGGCACGCCACTCAACTGATTTTATTACGATTAAATTAATAGATAACTGTCATCACGTTCTAGAATTACGCCAGGAAGTTCTGGCAATGACGTGAATGATTTTTCAGGCTCAACGGCTATCGGCAGGGCTATCGGCAGGGCCATCGATCGTCACCGGCAGCCGGACCAGATCGCGATCGGCGGTGATCCGGCAGTTCTTGGGGTTGAGACGCGTCAAGTACAGCGATGCGGTGCGGCCGACGGTATCGAAGGTACGCGAAGGACTCGCCTCGTCGATCAACGAAGGATAGCTGTAGACCGCACCGTCGGCGCAGCGGTGGGTGCCGAAGGTGGCGACGGCGTGCAGCAGCCGTGGCGGACTCCAGCGCAGCAGATCCGGTGACTGCGCCCAGAAAACGCCCCGCACCGGTTCGGGATGCCCCGCCAGCGGGAGTCGCGCGGTAAAAACGGCGATGAAATCGCCGCTGCCGGCGTGGCGAACGACACTGCCGACCTGCGCCGGCAACCCCGCAACCGGCGCGCAGACATGGCGTTCGGGTGCAAAGATCGCCGCCCCTGCCGGCGTCAGGGCGGGATTGACGAAATCGATGCTGAACTGCCGGCCATCCCACGCCCGCCATGCCTGCGGATCGGTGATGCGCGGCGTGCGCAACAGGCAGGCCCCCCGCCCCTGGACCCCGGACCGCGCGGCGAAAACGAACGCATAGAGGTGGCCTTCGTGCTCGATGATGTTGCTGGGGGCAAAGTATCCGGTGGGCCGCTTGCCACTCGGGTCGTAGCGCCACGGCAGCGTCGCCACCGGCGCCCGTTCCGCTCCGCCATCGCGGGCGAAGGTGCGGCCACCGTCGGTGGAAAGGACCTGGACGACGGCATTGTTCCAGCACGCCATGTAATCGGCGGCCGGGCAGACATCGGGCCGATGCTGGCCATGGTACTCGGCGTGGGCAAGCCCATGCACCAGCGTGCCGTCCCGCGTCCACACCGAGGTCAGCCACAGGCGGTCATCGAAGGCGTCCGGATCGTCATTGCGCGCCCCGGCAAACACCGGGCCGCAGTCATGGCGGAGCGCCGCAAAGCTGGGACCGACCATCGCCCGCGTCACGACATGGCTGATCAGCAGCCGGATACGCCCGTCGGCATCGCGAAAGGCGCGCGCCGGGGCATCGGGAACGTCCCAGGTCTCGCAGCGCTGCCGAGCCCAGGAATAAACGGTCGTCTCGCCGCCGCTGATGCGCAGCTCGATCGCGGCAGCGGGCGCCGCGGCCAGTGCGGCGAGCGTCACCGTGACGGCGATGGCGAACGCCTGCGGACGATTGGCGAATGACATCTCCGCGGATCTCCCGACTGGTGGGCAACAGCTCATCGCCGCATTGCAGCCGCCATTATCGCGCCTCCGGTCAAGATCCCGTTAACCGTTCCCCCATAAACTCTTTGCTGATCATGAGTTGCACCGACTGACCGACGTCCTGGCAGGCAATCGTTCGCCAGGCGCCAGGGGCAGACCCGCCCGCGGGGGAGATGTTGGCATGGGCTTTCTGACGGTTGAATTCGGTTCCGATCCGCTGCGCCGGCTGCTGCCGCACGGCCTCAAGCTCGCGTCGCTGCGCGGAACCCTGGAGCTCGACACGCGGGCGTCGTTCGAGCCCCCGCTGTTTTTGCAGGCCACCGTCGAAAGCCGGACATTCCTCGACATCGGCGCGTTCACCTCGATCAGCGGCGGCAAGATCGGCGGCGTATCCATGGGCCGCTATTGCGCGATCGCGCCGGAGGTGACGATCGGCGCCCATGAGCACCCCACCGACTGGCTGACCTGTTCACGGGTCGCCTACTTCCCGGTCGTCCATGGCTGGGACGAGTTCTGCCGGCCCGACGGCACCGATGACATCAAGGCGCACAAGCATCCGTTCGCCAGCAGCCGCCCGACCACCGTCCTCGGCCACGACGTCTGGATCGGCCAGGGCGCCTTCATCCGCTCCGGCGTGACCCTCGGCACCGGCTGTATCGTCGGTGCCCGTTCCGTGGTCACCAAGGATGTCCCGCCGTACGCGGTGGTGAGCGGCCTGCCGGCGCGGATCAAGCGCTATCGCTTTGCCGAGCCGATCGTCGAACGGCTGCTCGCGCTCGAATGGTGGCGGTATTCCCTCTATGACTGCTACCAGGTGCCGTTCGAGCGCATTGCCGACGCGGTCAGCGAACTGGAAGACCTCGTCGCCGCGGGCAGACTGACGCCCTATCAGCCGCAGCGCTTCACCGCCGCCGACCTCGCCGCCATCTTCGCCGCGCCGCAATTGCGGGAAGCGACGGCGGGGGGTCGCGCATGAACGCCTTCGCGGCCGACACCGTGCCGTCAAAGCTGCCGGCGGAGGTGCTGGCCTCGCCGGCCGCCGCGGTGGCGGAAGCGAGCGAACTGCCGGCGGCGGCCTGTGAAGGCTATATCGACTTCATCGCCACCCGCCGCACCTTCGGCTGGGCGTGGTGCCGGGATCATCCGGATGTTGCCGTCGAGGTGGAGATCCGCATCGACGACCGCCCGGTGGTGGTGACCTGCGCCGATAAATTCCGCCCGGACCTTGCCCGCGTCGGCGTCGGCGACGGCAAACACGGCTTCGATGTCAACCTGCCCGAACACGTCGGTCCCGATGAGAAGCACCGGGTTACCGCTTTCATCGTCACCGCTCCCGGCCGGGTCAGCGCACCGCTGATCAACCGCACGGTGGCGGTGACCGTTCCGCGTCCGCCCGCCGTCACGGCAGACGAACAGCCCGCCGACACGTCGGAAGCGGAACGTCCGCTGATGTGTTCGGCGCTGGTGCGTGATGCATTGTCGCGGATCATCGTCGGCCAGAAAGCCTGCGAAGCGTCGTTGAGTGCCCTCGACGCCGAAGTCCGGCAGATCACCGCCAACCGCCGCGGTGTCGACACTCGCGCCGACCAGGCGCTGACCAGGGTCATCGAGCAACTGCACGGGGTGCAGGAGGCGTTGAGCCGACAAAGTGCCGCCACCGAGCTCCTGCAGGCCCGGCTCGACAGCATCGTCGCCCTGCTCGGCGATCGGGAGGCAGCACCGTCGCCACAACGGAGCAGCGGCGATCGCGGCCTTTACTGGAGCGTCGGGGTGCTCAGCCTGATTTCCCTCAGCTCACTGATCTTCGGCATCTATTCCCTGCTCGGCTGAGGCGGCAACGCCGCCGCCGCGGCCCCTCCCCCAACCCTTCCCGTCGGGCAACGCGCCGGTCAGCCTTCGCGGAAGGCTCGCCGCATGCGGTCCCGGAACGGGGTGATGAAGTAATCGAACGCCCGCCGTTCCCCGGTGACGATCATCACCTCGGCCGGCATGCCGGGAGACGGGGTGATGTGCGTCCACTGCGCCAGCGAATCGCGGTCGAGACGGACGCGGGTCTTGAAGTACAGATTGCCGTTTCGCTCGTCCACCATCTGGTCCGCGGAGACGAAGACAACCTCGCCGTCCAGCGAGGGCGTCAGCGTTGACTTGTAAGCGGTGAGCCGGACCTTCGCCGTCAGGCCGGTGTGCACCACCTCGATGTCCTGCGGCTGAACCTGCGCTTCGACAATCAGTTCGTCATCCACCGGCACGATATCCATCAATGCCTGGCCGGCGCCGATCACGCCGCCCAGCGTGACCAGGCGCACGTCGACAACGACCCCATCTTGCGGCGCAACCACGGTCAGCCGATCGCGGACATCCTCGGCGGCGCGCAGGCGTTCGGTCAAATCCACCTCCTGCGCCCGTCCATCTTCCAGCTCCTTGGCAATCTCCGCCAGTACGGTGTCGACGAGGTTGCGCAACTCCATCTCCGCCGAGGCGATCGCCTCCAGCGCCTGGGCGATGGTTCCCCGCAATTCCCCCTCGCGGCCGCGCAAGTCCTCGATGGCGCGTTGCAGTTCGAGCAGCCGCGGCCGCCGCTCATACCCGCGCGCCAGCAGATAGGCGACGTTGGCCGCCTCCTCCTCGGTCAGTTTCAAGCGCTTTCTCGTCGCGCTCAGCTGCGCCTCGGAGGAGCCGATGTGCTCCCGCAATTGGCGAATGCGGCCCTCGATGATCGCCGATTTGCTCTCGATGGCGCGGCGCCGGCTGTCGAACAGGGCCTGCTGCGCCGAAATCGCCTCATCGACAACGGGCTCGCCACGCCGGGCCGCCAGTTCCGGCGGGAACGCGAGCGTAAGGGCGCCGTCCCGTTCCGCGCGCAGGCGGACGAGGCGGGCGAGGACGGCAACGCGCTGGCCGTCCAGCTGGCCGATGGCGGCGTCCGCCTGCATCGTATCAAGCCGCGCCAGGGGCTGGCCGGAACGCACGGCCTCGCCCTCGCGCACCAGCAGCTGGCGCAGGATCCCGCCTTCCTTGTGCTGAACCGTCTTGCGCCGGCTGTCGGCGGCGACGGTCCCGCGCGCGATCACTGCGCTGTCGAGACTGGCGAACAGCGACCAGCCGCCGAAACCGATGACCAGGGCGGCGACGATGACGCCGCCGGCGATGATCAGTCGCGACAGCGACCGGTCGTTCTCCTCGTCGGCGGTGACGATTGCCGGATCGGTCATGCGGAAGCTCCGGCGACACGATCCGCAAGCGGGATCGCCGCCAGTCTCGGCGCTGGCAGCGGCAAGCCGTGCCCGGTCACCGGCACCGGTCCGGACAGCGCCTTGATCACCTCGGCCCGGGCACCGAACTGATCGACGACGCCGTCTTTCAGCACCAGCAGCTTGTCGGCGACCGACATCACCGACATCCGGTGAGCGATGATGATCACTGTCGTTCCCTCCGCCCTTGCCTCACGGATCGCCTGGATCAGCGCCTGTTCGCCGGCGGCATCGGTATTGGCGTTGGGCTCATCGAGGATGAGCAGCTTGGGGGCGCCGAACAGGGCGCGGGCGAGCGCGATGCGCTGGCGCTGGCCGCCGCTCATGGTGAAGCCGTTCTCGCCGACGCGGGTTTCATAACCCAGCGGCAGCCGGCCGATCAGCTCATGGATATCGGCCTTGCGGGCGGCGGCGATGACCTCCTCCGGCCCCGCCTCGCGGAAACGGGCGATATTGTCCCGCACCGTGCCGTCGAGCAGCACCGCATTCTGCGGCAGGTAACCCACCTGGCGGCCGAAGCTGTGCCGCTCCCAGCTGTAGACATCATGGCCGTCGAGGTAGACGCCGCCGGTGGTGGGCCGCCAGACGCCGACGAGCAGGCGCGCGAGCGTGGACTTGCCGGCGCCGGACGGGCCGACGACGCCCAGCACTTCACCGGGCTCGATGGTGAAGCGAACGCCCTTCAGAACCGCCCGGTCGCCGCCCGGCGGCACGAACGTGACGGCGTCGACGATCAGTCGCGGCTGCAGCACGTCGATCGGGGTGCTGCCGCGGTCGGCGCCGCCGGCGGCAAGCACGGCCTTCAGCCGGGTGAAGGCGGCGACGGCCTGGCTCCATTGGCGCCAGTTGTCGATCATGTGCTCGAATGGGAACAGCAGCCGCCCCATCATGATCGAGGCCGCCATCATGCTGCCCGCCGACGTCAGCCCTTCGATGACGAGAACAACCCCGGTCGCCAGCATGGCGATCTGCAATGCCATCCGCACCGAGCGGGAAATCGCGCCGATCGCCTTGGCGGTGCGCGCGCCAACGGCTGCCGAGCCGAGCGCCTGGCGCTGGCCATTCAGCCAGCGGTGACTGATCGCCGTCAGCATCCCCATCGCTTCGATGACCTCGGCGTTGCGGATGGCGGCGGCGATTTCCCCCTGCGCCCGCAGCGCCGCTTCGTTGGCGCGACCGGCGGGCCGGCGGGCGATGAACTCGGTCAACAGGCCAAGGCCCACCATCAGCACCAGCGCGACAACGGCGACGACGGCGAACGCCGGGTGGATCAGCAGCAGCACGGCCATGAAGATCGGCGTAAACAGCGCGTCGATCGGTGCCATGATCGGCCCGGAGACCATGAACTGCCGCAGGTCCTGCAGATCGCGCATCGCCTGTGACGACCCAGCTTGCGGCTTTTTCAACGACGCCTGCACCGCCGCCTCCAGGGTCGGCGTACTCAGCCGCCGCGTCACCTGCTCGCCGACCACCATGAAAATGCGCGAGCGCAGGTATTCGAGAGCGGCGAGAAACAACAGCCCGCCGGCGGCGAGCCCGGTGAGCATGGTCAGCGTGTCGACGCTGCGGCTGGACAGCACCCGATCGAAGATCTGGATCGTGTAGATGGGCACGACGAGGTGCAGGGCGTTGACGATCAGCCCGAAGCCGGCCGCCGCCGCCAATCCTTTGCCGCACTGCTTGACCGTCAGGCTCAGCACGTCGGCCCGGTTCGCCGCCGCTGGGCGAAACGCGGCATCGGCCATCGCGGCGGCGCTCCTTAAGCCGCGACGGACTTGCTGGCGAAACCGTCCGGGAACTTCGAGCGCCAGGCCCAGGCGGTGGCGACGATGTCGTCGAGTTCGGTATAGCGGGGCTGCCAGCCCAGTTCCGCCTTGATCCGGTCGGGCGCGGCGATCAGCACCGGCGGATCGCCCGCACGGCGCGGGCCGATCCGTTCCGCCACCGGCTGACCGCTGACGCGGCGAACCGAGGACAGCACCTCCTTCACCGAAAAGCCGCGGCCGATGCCGACGTTGAACTGGCAGCTGCGCGAGCGCAGCAGGTCGAGGACCCGGATGTGGGCGTCGGCAAGATCGAGAACGTGGATATAGTCACGGACGCAGGTGCCGTCGGGCGTCGGATAATCGTCGCCAAAAATCTCGACGTACGGGCGCTGGCCGAGGGCCGCTTCCAGCGCGATCGGAATGAGGTGCGTTTCCGGCGAATGGTCTTCACCGATCGGTGCTTCCGGATGGGCGCCGGCGGCGTTGAAGTAGCGCAGGCATGCGGACTTCATGCCATAGACGCGATCGGCCCACGCCAGCACCCCCTCGATCATCAGTTTCGATTCGCCATAGGGGTTGGCCGGGCGCTTCGTCACGTCCTCGTCGATCGGCACCCGCTCCGGCTCGCCGAAGATGGCGCACGTCGACGACAGCACGAACCGGCGCACATCGTAGCTCACCGCCGTCTCGATCAGGTTGAGAGCCGCGACGACGTTATCGCCGACGTAACGGAACGGTTCGCGCATCGACTGGCCGACGAGCGAGTTGGCGGCGAAATGGATGATGGCGTCGAAACGGTAGCGGGAGAATACCGCCTGCACCGCCATCCGGTCGAGGAGATCGGCGACGATCAGCACCGCGTCCTCCGGCACCGCCTGGCGATGGCCTTGCGAGAGGTTGTCGAGAACGACGACGCGATGCCCCTGGCTCAGCAATTCGAACACGACATGGCTGCCGATATAACCGGCACCGCCGGTGACGAGCAGGGTTTGTGGCTGGCTGGCGATCATGGTTCGATCCTTATCACAAAACGAAGGGGCATCGCAGACGGAGAAGGGTGACGACCCTCATGCTGCTGCCGGCGCCGCGCTGGCCGTGCCGCGGCGGTCCGTGGTGAGGGTGTGGTAAAGGTCGCGATGCTGCAGGGCGGCCCCGTCGGCCATCAACGGCTTGCGGGCGCGGCTGCGCAGGCGCTCCCACAGTTCGGGGTGCTTGAGCGCTTCGATCAGCCGATCGACGAGGCTTTCGGCGCTGCCGACGCGGAAATGCAGGCCATCGACACGGTTGCGCACCTTTTCCGCCATGCCGCCGATGTCGCTGCAGATGACGGGCCGGCCGTGCAGGAAGGCTTCCTCGATGACGACGGGAGCATTTTCCCACCATGTCGAGGGGACGATGACCCAGTCCACCTCGCGCATCAACTCGGGCAGCTCGCCACTCTTGTAGCTGCCGAAGAAGCGGATGCGGCGGCCGGCGGCGGCAACCAGCCGCTTGAACTCCTGCTGGAACGCGTCCGGCTGCATCTCCAGGTTCCCGCCGAAGACGTTGAGCACGGCATCGTCGCCCCAGATCTCCGCAGGCACGCGGCCGATCGCCTCCACCAGCACCTTGATGCCCTTGAACGGGTTGAGCTGTCCGAAGTAGGCGAAGCGGCATCGCCGGCCGCCCTGTTTCGGCAACGGCCGCGGCGGCACCACCGGCATCGGCTCGAGGCCGTTTTCCAGCATCATCAGCTTGTCCGCCGGCAGTCCCCAGTCGGCAAAGCGGCTGAGCAGAAAACGGCTCGGCGACACGAACATGTCGACGTCGGCAAAAAAGGACTTGATGAACAGCTCGCGGCGCAGCAGGCGGCCGGCGGCGCTGTCAGGAAAGCACATGGCGCACTCGGCCGGCGAAGAGGCCCGGCACAGCGCGCCCGTTCGCGTCTTCACCATCTGCCCATGATTGTTGCAGATGGACAGATACTCGTGAAGGGTGACGACGATGCGCGTCTTCGGCAGCAACTGGCGCACCAGGCGCAGGCTTTCCATGCCGAAACCGAGCACATGGTGAAAATGGATGACATCGGGCGCCAAGTCGACGAGATAGCGGCCGAGATGACACTCCAGCCCTTCCAGGTCGCGGTTCGACAGCCGGAAGTAGTCATAGTCGTTCGTGTAATAGAGAAGCTCCCGCGGCCCCTGCCGCAGGCTCAAGAACGGCGTTTCGCCGTGCGGCTGGATCGGCGGGCCGACATGGGCCAGGAAATGGCACTCGCAGCCGGCGAGCCGATTGAGCCCCTGGTAGAGGGAATAGGCCGCGGCCTGGGCGCCGCCAATGGAGAACGCCGGATGCGCGTGGGAGACGATCAGAACCTTCATCACGGCGTTCCTCGGAAATCAGCGGGGAGCGAAAGCATCCGACCCCAGCGATCTTGAAAGCTGCGTTCGTCGACGAGCCGGCGCACGCGCTGCCAGTGCGCCGTTTCGCCGTGCGCTTCGTCATCCAGCGCATAGAGGGTGATCGCCGGTGCCCAGTAAAAGCGGCCACCGGCCGCCTTCAGGCGCAATGCGAAGTCAAGGGACTTCAGCTGCGGGTTGACATAGGGACCGTTGCCGTCGCCGACGGCGGCGAACAGCTTTCGGCGCAGGCAACAGCAGTCGAGGGTGCCCGCCCATACCGGCCGCGTCGCCGTCGCCCCGATGGCGCTGGCCGCGTAGCCGACCAGCCCGCTGGCGCAGACGCCGCGGGCGCCACGGGCCGGCGCATCGCTGCCGGCGAAACGGATCGAGTGGTCCTCATATAGCAGCGTTGGACAGAGCGCGGCGTCATCGGGCAGAGCCGCAAACTCGCCCAGCAGCTGACCCAGCCAGCCGCGCTGCATCGGCAGCACCGCCGGCGACAGCAGCAGCAGATGCGGACTGCTCGCCGCCGCGGCGCCAAGCGCCAGGGCGTCGTAACGGTCGCAGTCGGTTGCCGCGAGGACGAGGCGCCCCCGCAGACGATAGAAGCGGGCGCTGCTGCGCAGTCGCGCTGCGATGTGCTGGGCGGCGGAGCGCGCGGCGACGACGACGAGTTCGGCGCCGGCAAAGTTCGCATCGGCGGCGAAATGCGAGAGGTTGATGTCGAAGTCCGCCCAGGTCTCGCCAAGGGGGACGACGACGGACACCTCGGGCACGGCGGCAGTGGCGGAAACCAGCCCGAACGGGCAGACGGCTGCCGGTTGTGGCGGTTTCACCGCCGCCGCCGACAGTCCGGCGACCAGCGGCGTCAAGTGCTCGCCGATCAGCCGCTCGATCTCCGGATCGTCGGGATCGACCGCGGTCAGGATGTCCTGCACCAGCGCGTCCGGATCGCCATCATGAAAGCGGATCGGCAGGAAGGCGCAGCTCTCATCGTCGAGAACCAGTTCGAGGTAAAAGACCTCGCCTTTGGCGGGTGCCGCCGCATAGGGCACGAAGGCCATGAAGCCATGCTGCGTATCGGCGGCGCGCAGACAGGGTGAAAACAACGGATCGCCGCGAAAGCCCTCGCTGACATCGGGCCGCGCGGTGCGGATCAGGGTGGTCTCGATCGGTGAATAAAAGCCGCCGGTGCTTTTGATGATAACGCGATCGACGAGCCGCTTCGGATCCAGCAGCCAGCCGCTGACGAAGATGCCGGCTCCGGCAACGTGAACGGCCACGTCGCAGGCGACGCGCACCGGCGCCGACAGCGTCGAAACCGTCTCGTGGCCGGGAAAGCGCGACCGGCACACCCGCTTGAAGGCGCGGATGCTCGCCGGCGGCCCCTCCAGCCGTGCCATCATGTCCAGCAGATGCCCGGCGACGTGCTCCGGTTCGAGGCTGACCGGCTTTTCAACGACGTCGAGGCGATGGTAGCGACCGCCGTCGCGAAAAAACACCTGGCCGATCGCATCCGGGCTGCCGTCACCGGTGGGACGCACATAGGCGACGAAGCCGCTTGCCATCGGCAGCAGATCGGAACGGCGGAAATGCGCCACTGCCGCTTCTTCCCGGCTCAGGTGGTCACCGCGCACGACCACCGGCAGCGAAAGCGCCGGCAGACGCATGGACCAGCCCTGCAACAGGATGCCACCGCACTCCGGTGCCGCGATGATCTCGATGAAGCCATCGTGCTCGGAAATGGCGGTCAGCAGCGCAACGAGGAACCGCTCGCAGCGGGCGGAAATCCCATCCGCCGCCAGCGCGGCGCTGATGAAGTCAAAGGCATCGCTGAGCCCGCCGCCGTGGCGGTCCAGCCAGGCGACCAGCGGCGCCGCGTCCAGTTCGAGGCGCTCGATACCCGGGAAGGCGACCCGCGTTTCGCCCGATCGGTCGCACAGATCAAAGGGCACGGCGTGCAGTTGAACGGCCTGTTCCGCCCGCACCACGGCGACGAAGGCCCGTTTATCGGCCTCGCGGCGATCCGGCCATGCAAACGCCTGCCAGGTGCCGCTGACGCGGCGATCGGCGACGAGACAGGTGACGCTGGCCGCGTCCGGCGGCGCATCGTCGGCGCTGCCGACGGCGAGCAACGTGCCGGTGTCGAGAAGGATGGCGAGTGGCAGGCGTCCGAGCCCGCAGCCAGTCACCAGTCCGGTGTCGTCGCCCGGAGTGGTCAGAGTGCAGGAGTTGGCGTCCGGCATTATGCTGACTGAGCCTCCCGATCCTGGAGCAGCGCGGCATAAACGTGAAGGTGGCGCTCAAGGCTTTCCCGCACGGTCGGCACCGCCGGCACCGCCGCCGCCAGCCGTTGCCACAGACCGCGCTCGGTGGCGGCACGAAGCATCACCCGGGCGAGATCGCCGCTGTCGCCAAGGACGGCATGCAGGCCATTGACGCCGTCCTGCACCATCTCGGCCATGCCGCCAACGTCGGAACAGATCACCGGCCGGCCGTGCTGAAAGGCTTCGAGAATGACCAGCGGTGCGTTCTCCCACCACGTCGACGGCACGACGACCCAGTCCGCCCTGGCGAGCAGGCGCGGCAGGTCGCTGCGATGGTAGGGACCGGCGTGATGGGCGAGCGGCGCCGCGGCCTCAAGGCCGGCGGCGAAAGCCTGGCGGAACGTCTCCGGTTGGAAATTGATCCCGCCGTGCAGGCGCAACTCGGCATCGGGCAGCCGTTCGCGCAGCTGGCGTGCCGCCGCAAGCGCCACCAGGACGCCCTTGTGCGGCGCGATGTTGCCCAACAGGGCGAAACGCTGGCGCGGCCGGTCGGCAGCGTCGTCACCGGCACCGCGCCGCAGCGCGGCCGCCCCGGCCAGCCCGTTGGCAATGACCTGGATGGCATTGCCGGGGATGCCGGCGGCAATGAAGCGATCGCGCAGGAACTGGCTTGGCGCGATGAAACGATCAACGAGCCCGAGCATGGTGCGCACGCGCAGGGCGCGCGCGACGAACAGCCGCTGCGGGATCGCCGGAAAACACCCATGGCAGGCGTCGGGGCTGGCGCCGCGGCACAGGTGGCCGTTCCCCCTCGTCGTCATCAGGCCGTCGTTGGCGCAGAGAAGGTGATAGTCGTGCAGCGTCGCGACGATGCGCACCCACGGCAGCAGGCGACGGGCCACCGCCAGGGCCTCAAGGCCGATGCGGCTGAAATGGTGGATGTGAAGAATATGCGGCCGGAACGCCCGCAGCATGCGGCCGAACGCGGCGGTGAAGACCTCCGGCTGCCGCTGCCCGATGAGGAAGGCATCGACCTCGCCCACCCAGAGCAGCATTTCGTCGGCAGATCGGCCGATCGCCTGCAACGGCTGATCGTCGCCGTCGGGGCGGTGCAGCCCGCTGACACAGCCGAGAAACATCGGGTCGAGGCGGCTGTCCTGCCGCATCGCGGTGAACAGCTCGTGCGCCACCGTCTCGGTGCCGCCGGGAACGAGCGCCGGATGGCCGTGGCAAAGGGTCAGTACGCGCAGCCGGTTCATGCCGCCACCTCCATCGGGCCGCCAGCGCCCACGTCCTCGTCGACGTCGGGTGGCGCGCACCGCTGCCGATCGCGCCAGCGCTCCATGAACAGCCGCCGGTCCAGCAGCGACGCGCTCGCCCTGCTCCTTGAGGTCCGGTCGCCATCGCGGCCGGTTCCCAGTTCAAACATCACCGGCTCCGGCAGGGCGATGACGCGGCCACCCTGCCGCTGAAACTCCAAGCAGAAGTCGGCGTCGCGGTAGCGGCTGGTGAAATAGCGGTCGTCGAAACCGCCCGCCGCCTCGAACGCCTCCCGGGACATCGCCATCGCCGCCGTGGACACCACATCGACGAGGCGTGGCTGCGCCAGTTCCCGGAAATCACGGGGGAAGCCCTCGAACTCGCTGACGAGATCGAGCCCGCCGAAGCCGCCGTCCGCAACCCTGTGGCCGGCGTCACGAATCCCCTGGTCCGCACCGACGATGCGAGCGCCGGCGAGCCCCCGCCCGTCGGCGCCATGCACGGCGGCGACGAGACGATCCAGCCAATCCGCCCCCTCGGCGATGACGCCTTCACCAAGAAGCACGAGGGTCGGCGCCGCGGCGGCAACGGCGCCGCCGTTGAGCAGCGATCCCGGTCCCGCCACCCGGTCGAGGACGGCCAGCCGACCGCTCAGCCCGAACGCCTGCGCCAGTCCGCGCAGCAGCCGCACCTGATCGCTGCGGAGCCGCGCCCGGTCGGCGACGAAAACCACCTCCACGGCATGGTGGTGCGATGCCGTCGCCACCGTCGTCACCGTGCACCGGAGAAGCCGCGGATCTTCGCCCAAGGGCACGACGACGCTGACCTGCGGCCGGCCGGCGGCATCGCCGATGCCGATAAGCCGATGCGCGATGACTTGCGAAGCCCGTTGCTCCTGTTCTGACCGCAACCACGGCTCGATCGTGTCCAGCGTGGCATCGCCGTCGGCGGCATCGCCACCATCGCCGGCGCTGCCATCACTGGCGGGCATCGCCGCCAGCACGCGATCCAGCAGCGCGGTGTCGGTGGGTGCCGGCTGTCCCTGCCACAGCGGGTGGCGGCTTCCCGACGTCAGCCGCAACGACAGCCTGATGCTGGCCCGCGGCCCCGGCTGTTCGCCCCAGGGCACGACCACGGCAAAGCCCGCCGCGGCGTCAGGAGCATGTTCCGGATGCGAGAAACGAGGCAGTCCGTTGACGGCGAAGGTGTGGATGGTGCCGAGCCGCTCGCAGTCGATGGCGGCGACCAGGCCTTCCCGATCCTCCAGCCAGCCGCTGATGACGACGCCGAAGGCGCCGGACGCGACCAGATCGACACCGGCACTGATGCCCAGGGACATATCGCCGGCGGCGATCAGCGCCAGTTCGCAGGCGACGGCGTCGGCGGCGGGGTCGTCGTTGGCAAGGCGTGCGGCCGCATCCAGGACCACCTGGGTGAGCCGCTTCACCGACGCGCCGCCAGCGGCCAGCCATGCCGCCGCTGCCGGCAGCGGCGCTTGCCGCGGGGCGAGAAGCCGGCCGGTGAGGGCGCGGCTGTTGAGGATGATGACAGCGGCGCCGGTATCCAACACCGCCGCCGGCAGCAGCAGGGCGAGTGCCTTGCGCTGAGCATCCGGGGCCAGCGGGTTCAGCGCCAGCGCCGTCGGCGGCAGACTGCGAACACCGCCGCCGCCGATGACGACGGCACGCACCGGCTCGCTGAATGAGGCCTGCAGCGCACATTCGGCGACGAGCGATCGCTCGCCGAGGCGGCAATGGGCGGTCAGCGGCGTTGCCCGTTCGAACGCCTCGCCGAACAGGTCAAGGCAGAACGTCACATAGCTCCGCTCGTTGCCGAGCTTGAACAGGCTGACCAGGGTTTCGACAAAGAACCGGGTGGCCTGGAACCGGCCGCCATCGTTCAGCCCGCTGAGCACGAAGTTGGCGTCCGCCCCGTCGGCGGCACCGGCAGCCGTAGCGGCAACGGTGTTTGCGTTCGCATCCGCCGTTCGCACCTCGATCGGCGGGTGGATCGCCGCCGCCGCCGTCGCGCGACATGCCAGCAGATGGCGTTCGCCGCCGCTCGCCGTGGCCGCCGCGATATGGGCGAATGGCGCCGGCGCGGCGCGGCCGTCGATGATCGGGCGATAGCGAACCGGGACATCGGACGGGGTGGCCGGGGCGGCCTCCCAGACGAGGAGCAGCACGCCATCGGCGAGCGTCCACACGGACAGGTGCGCGGCACCGCCATGGGGCTGAGCCGTAATCATCAGCAACTATGAACCCCCGGAAAATCGGCCCCAGACGCGCCGTCCCGCCACCCGGGAACGGCGCGTCGTCGCGCCGCAGGATTATGAGACCATGAAGAATTTGCTCGGATCGGCCTGGATTTCGTCAACGGACGTCCCCAGCAACATGATGCTGTCGCCCATGCCGAAGTCGATCAGCGTACTGCCGCCGAGGTCCAACGCATGGGCCAGCACATCCTCGGCGTTCTCGATCTCCAAACCGTTAATGTTCTTGGCGATCTGCACCAGGTCGGTGCCGCCTTCGAAATCGAGGACGATGTCACTGCCGCCGCCGCCATTGAAAACAAAGACATCGGCGCCGGCGCCGCCGATCAGCAGATCGTCAGCGGCACCGCCATGCAGCGTATCGTTGCCGGCGCCGCCGATCAGCACGTCTTCGCTGTCGCCGCCGTCGAGCACATCGTCGCCCTCGTCGCCCTGCAACAGGTCCTTGCCGTCACCGCCGGAAATCGTATCGTTGCCCTCTTCGCCGAACAGGAAATCGTTGCCGGCGCCGCCATCCAGCAGATCGCTGCCGCTGCCGCCCTGGATGGTGTCGCTGCCAACGCCGCCATCGAGCAGGTCATCGCCGGCGCCGCCAAAGGCGGTATCGTCACCGGCGCCGCCGTCGAGCAGATCGTTGCCGGCGCCGCCGGACATCAGATCGGCGCCGTCGCCGCCGATGATGACGTCGTTACCGGTGCCGCCGTGGATCGTGTCGTCGCCGCCACCCGCGGTGATGACGTCATCACCGTCGCCGCCGTCAAGCAGGTCGTGGCCGTTGCCGCCGAAGATGACGTCGTTGCCCGCTTCACCGTAGGCGGCATTGTTGCCCGCCCCCGTGCGCAGCGTGTCATCGCCGGCGCCGCCGTGGAGCACGTCGTCGCCTTGCTCGCCGTCGAGGTAGTCGTTGCCGTCGCCGCCCTGCACCGTGTCATCGCCCTGACCGCCGTAGAGCAGGTCATTGCCCTCTTCGCCGAGGATACTGTCGTTGCCCGCATCGCCGCGGACGTAATCATTGCCGGCGCCGCCGAGAACCGTATCGTCGCCGTCGCCGGCGAAGACGCGATCCGCACCCTCTGCCGCCTGGATCAGGTCGGCGTACGCAGTTCCATAAATCAGATCGTTGTATGCGGAGCCTGGTATAGTCGCCATAAAATGTATCTCCTGAGATAACGTCAGAGCGGTGGGTGTACTGTTGCAGGTGATCAAAAGACGCCGCAATATACTGCCGTACCGGCAACGATACGATAACTTTATTTCGGATCAAATTCGGCGTTCGTCCGACCGACTTCCCCACCCTAACGTTCATACTTTATCGGTTATTTGCGGGAAAGGTTTTGAACAATTTGCGTTTATTCACACCCAACGGCAGCCGCCGCGGCCATGCAGCACCCCGCCGGCAATGACGGTGGTCACGATCGGCCGCTTTCCGTCGCCGCCGAATCGCCGGAAACGGCGCGCGCGCGATCAATGCGCCTGCCGATGCGCGCCCTGCGATCAGTTGCGTGGCGTGGCGGCAACACCTGCGGATGAGACTGCCTTGCACCGCAGCGCAAGAAAATGACCGTATTCATGAGTCACTTTCTTGCCGGAAAGGCAAACGGCGCCAGACCGTTAGGACGCCATGCTGCGGGCGCGGATAGCCCGCCGACGGGGGCATGGGGCGGCCCCGGCGATGGTTGGCGCTATTGACTTTGGGTGTTCGCTAGACGGAAATACCCCGTGAGAAGGTCGGAGTGCTGGCATCACCCCGACCATCTCGACAAGCACCGAGCGTTTTTGAACGCAGAAGGGAGTATGTGACTTGACAAACGTTTTCTACCGCAACGCGGGCGACATTGTCGACCCCGTATTTTTCGCGGTGGTGCCGGATTCCTTCATGAAGCGGGAAGGAACCGTCATGCGCAGCGAGCGCACGGCGCTGCCAACTCCTGACGAACGCGGTTTGGCGGAACGGGCAGTGCTCGGGCCGCGCGATCGCTGGAGCTTCTAGGTATCGGATAAACCGGTCGCGGCCGCGGGTGCGGTCGCGACCGCCCTTCCCTCCCGTTCCCGTTGACCGGCCGGCAGTCTCCGCGCACGGCGCAAGGCCAACCGACCCAGCGCCACCGCCATTCCCGCCACGCCGAAGCCGATGATGACGCCAATGCCGTTGGCGAGGACATCGGCGAGGCTGACCTCCCGCCCCGGCAGCACGCCTTGCACGGCTTCCAGTGCCAGGCCGAAGGTGAACAACGCCAAGCCCAGCCGCAACCAGCGGCCATGATCGCCGAACGCGAGGCCGCCGTTCGCCGCCAGCACGCCGTAGGCGAGGGCGTGCATCAGCTTGTCATGCTCGCCAAGCGGCGGCATCTGCGGTCCCGGCAGCAGCGAGACGATGCCCACCGCGATCAGTCCGACGGCGAAACTGGCCCGCAACACCCACCGTCCCGCACGCAGCCATGACGTCACGCGCCGGCAGCGGGCGCCGTCGGCACGGTCGACCATGTCGGCGGCGAGGCTCCCCGGCAGCAACGCCGGCAGCGCCGCGGTCGGCGGTTCACGATGCACCATGGCAGTCCTTTATCCACCCTTTGTCTTCGCCGTCAACCTCCGGCCGCATCGCCACAGCCGTTGGCTGTAGCGAAGAGAACCGCCGCGCCGGTCACGCCGCCGCAGGCTCAACAACCCGGTGAAACCATGCTATTCATTAAAGCGAGCCGTGGTTAAGAGGACAAAAACGCGAAGCCGAAAGCAGACGGCAACGATGGGTAGAAGTTAGGAGTGGCGGCCGATGAAGTCGATGGCGTCGAGGCCAACTCACCATCCCGCGTCAACCATGCCGCCGGTCACTCCGGTCAGGTCGCAAAAGGGCTTCGGCTTCAAGCCCCCCGCCTGTGGCATCGCGCTCGCCGATGGCCGCCAGCCCGGTGTGGCCCCGACCGCCGAGGATGCCCCGCGGGTGCGCCCGGTGATGCGCATGGTGCCGGTTTCCGTGGCGGCCAGCGCGCGGACGTCGCGGCCGGATCTGCCCGCAAGGGGGGAGCCCGGGCTCATCGTCGATCAGCCGCTCGGTGGCGGTGCGCCGCCGCCGGCCCCCTCCCCTGCCCCCGCGGCAGCGGCTGCCAGCGAATCGTGCGGCCAGCCGCGCGGCATGGGCAAGGTCACCTCCGGCGCGTTCCTCGGCAGCCTGACCATGGACAGCTATTATCCCGACCTCGTCGGCCAGGACTTTTATCAGCATCCCGGTTCCGGCGGACCGTTCGACACCGGCAGCCGCGCCGGCGCCAACGTGCAGTTGTTTGGAACCATCCCCAGCCCCTGCCAGCCGGGTCAGTACCGTCTGGAACAAACGATCACGCGAACACGATTTCGCATCAACGGCACCGTCCATCCCGAAGAGGGGCGGACCTTCGATGACATCGCCAAATCGGGCCGCGACGCGACCACCACCCCTTTCCGCCAGGAATTTCTCGGTGGCGGCAGCGCCCCCTTGGGATACGTGATTACCATGGCCGATCCGCCGAGCACCGGCTATCGCCCGACCGACAGTATCGATCACGACCGTGATTTCGTGACTTCGCTGGTCGGACCGGCGGGCAGCAGCTCGGTCAGCTGGTCGTTGACCACCCGCATCGTCAACGGCCGCGTCACCCAGAACACCTTGCGGTAAACGCGGCAAGGCAGCGCTTCGAGACGGCAGGGAGCCACGGCGGCAGCGCCGGGCAGCAGCCATGGAACGATCGGCGATCGCCGACAAGGCAGGCGACAGGACGGCCGACGGCACAGCGGGCCGCCGGCAGCAAGGGGTTGCGCTGACGCCGCCGAGCTACGGGATCGCCGTCGCCGACGCTCAGCAGCCCGCCGACGGCGCACGCGCGCCCGAACTGGCCGCCGCAGACGGGGGAATGGAAGTGCGGCGGCCGGCATCGCCGCCGCCGGCCGGCCCGCTGCTCATCGGCGCCGCCGACGATCCCGCCGAGGGCGCCGCGGATGCCCTCGCCGCGCGCATCCTCGCCATGCCGGCGGCGCTGCCGGCGCCGGCGATGATCGATGCCGCACCGATGCTCCGCCGCAAATGCGATCCCTGCGAAACGGAGGAGCGGCTGCGGCGGCTCGCCGCCGGCGACGCCGCTGGCGGCGGCCCCGCCCCCGCCTCGGTCGGCGCCGCCCTTGCCGCGCCCGGACACCCGCTCGACGGCGCCAGCCGCGCCTTCTTCGAGCCGCGTTTCGGCCGCGACCTCGGCACCGTGCGTGTGCATGCGGATGCCGCCGCCGCCGCCTCGGCGCGCGACGTCGGCGCCATCGCCTACACCGTCGGCCGCAACATCGTGTTCGGCGAGGGCCGCTATGCTCCACAGGCCGACGCCGGCCGCCGCCTGCTCGCCCATGAACTCGCCCACGTCATTCAGGGATCGGGCAGCGCCCCGCCGCGCGTCATGCGCCAGCCCGCCCCCGGCAAGGGCGGCATCATGGATCAGCTGCCGAGCGATGACTGGCGGGTGCTGGGAGCACAGGCCGCCCCGTTGACCGACGAAGACCTTGTTCTCTACCTGACCCGCTATGGCGGACTCGATGCCGCGGTCATCAAGGCGAGCACGCCGACGGCGGAGCCAGCGACCGGGCCGGACAGCAACCGCATCTTCCGCCACCCGACGAAGGGCGAAGTGGCGCGCGTCCTCATCCGCCGCATCACCTCCGGCTCCACCGCCAGCTATTACGTTTTCCTCTGGGCGCCGAAATCCGGCGGCGGCACGGGAAAGGCGCCGCCGTCGCCGCCGGGCACGACGCTGCCGCCACCATCGCCGCCGCCGGGCGGTCCGGGCAAGACGCCGCCGGGATCGACCACCGGCAGCCCCGTCGCCACAACCCCGGCGAAGGAGCTGCCGCCCCTCAGCCTTCCCGAATTGCAGGCGCGGCTGACCCTGATCGAGGCGGCCATCACCAAGATCAAGACGGATTACGAGTTCGCGCCGAAGGATCCGGAGCCGGCGCTATGCGATGCCGCTCTCGCCAACGTCAAGGCGGCGCGGCAGGCGCTGACCGGTGCGCCCGCCGATGTCGAGCGCATCACCGATGCCGAACGTATCGTCGAGCGTATCGATCGCGCCCTCGATCTGATTGATGTCAAGCTCAACGAGCTGGAGACGGCGCCCGGCCTCGGCGAATCGCGTAAAGGCTACGAAAAGGCCATTGCCGAGGTGCAGCTGGCCTATTTCCAGGCGCTGAGCAAGCTGCTGACCGCCGATCAGGCCGCCGCCTTCAACGAAGCGGAAAAGAAGGCCGCCGGGCTGCCGCGAGCCCTCATCGAGGCCGAGCTGAAACGCTATGAGAAGCGCAAGCCGACCTACGAGTTGGTAGAGTACTCTCGCACCGAGATCGTCGACTGGGTCGGCAGCGTCCGCACCGAGCTCGATGCCCTGGAAAAGCTGACCGCGGACCTGGGGACGGCGCGCGCGAACAACGCGGCGAACGTCTCCACCCTCGAGGCTGCGGTCAACGCCAAGGCCGAGACGGTGCAGCTCAGCCTCGAAGCCATCGGCCACTGGGACCGCGTCCGCCAAGCCTTCAAGTACCTCGCCGACGAGCGAAACCTGATCCCCAGCGCATACCGGTCGATCGGCCGACTCATCCAGCGCTGCGTGAAGATGAAGGAGGCGGCGAAGGCCGGCAAGCTCGACGACCTGCGCGCACGGGTCAAGGCGTACCGCGATGATCCCGCCATCGCCGAGTTCTACAAGGGCCTGCCGATCATCGCCTTCGGCTCGCGCTTCCTCGTCTCGCTGGCGATCACCCTGGTGGCGACGCTGGTCACCGCCGGGGTCGGCGGGCTCGTTGCCGGTGGCACGGCGACCGGCAGTGCCGCGGCCACCGGCGCCGCCGCCACCGGATTGACCGCCCGCACCGCGCTGGCGTTCGCCGGCACCGCGGCGCTGGAGGCGCTCACCTTCACCGCGGTGTCAACGACCCTCAATTATGCGGTTCTCGGCCAGAAGGTGACGCCCGGCGGCGTCGCCAAGGATCTGCTGTGGAACCTCGGATTGTTCGGGGCGCTGAAGGGCATGACCATCGGCGTTGGCAAGGCGATGGTTGCCGCCGAATTGCCGGCGCTTGCGGGCACCGCCGCCTTCGCCGGCAGCCTGCCGCTGCTGCACTACTACGGCAAGCTGCGCTTCCGCCTCGAAGAAGGGCGGTGGATGACGCAGGCGGAAGCGCAGATGGCGTCGGCCGAAATGATCATCATGGCCGCCGGCCTGTTCGCCGGCACCGCGGCGATGAAGCGCTGGCTGAAGTCGAACCGCAGCGCCACCGAGCTTGCGAAGTTCGAGCGGGACTATGGCTTCCGCTTCACCGAGATCGAGGCCGGGCGGCAGCGCCTGATCAACGAGGTTGCCGACCTCGTCGCCCGCAACAAGGCCGACGACAAGGTCGAGATGGACAAGATCCGCGACAAGGCGCGCAAGCTCGAAGATATCGCCAAGGAGGTGGTCAAGGAGATCGAAGGCAAGGTCAACCTGACGAAACTGCGCACGGAACTCGAACTGGCCGGCCGCGCGCTGGAAGCGGAAGGAAGTTCCGAAGCGCTGGCCAAGGTGGTGGGTGTCGATATCGACACCGGTCTGAAGCGCGGCGGCGGCGAGCGCACCTTCACCTACGCCTGGGGCAAGACGAAACAGCTCGAGCTGCGCCTGCGCGCGCTGAAGGCGCAGGTCGAGAAAACCGTCGATGCGGCCGGTCTGCGCCGCATTAAGGCGACCTTCGAAAAGCAGGAGCCGCTCACCTTCCAGGAGCGCGCCGATCCGGTGTTCGGCGAGAAGGAGGTGGAGGTCAACCCCGCCGATCCGGCAATCACCGCGTTTGTCGCCGAACTCAAGCTGTCGGACCCCGCGGCCATCCGCACCGTGGTGACGATGATCACCGCGCAACTGGCGCGCAGCCCGAAGAATGGCCTGAACTTCGCCATCGGCCAGGTACGCGCGGAACTGAAGACTCGGCTGAAGACAACGCCGGGCGCGACCATGGAGAGCCTCGTCCTCGAAGCACGGACGAAAGGCGTCGCCGGCAGCAGTGCGCCCGCGGCCCTGGTGGCCGAGGCCGCCAAACAGGCGGGCGGCGGGCTGCTCGACGATCCGGTCTGGAAGGAAAAGCGCACCCTGCCGGATTATCTCGGGGTGCTCGCCGAGCGGCTGGGACGGGACGTGGCGACTGCGCCGAAGACGCCGGGAGGCCGCGTGCTCGCCAATGTCATCTTCACCGGCGATCAGTTCACCGACGCCGCCGGGACCAAGCCGCGGACCACCGGCGACGGCAAAGCCGTCGTGGATACGACGGTCAGCGAGCTCGACTTCATGGGCGTCTCCGGCACCGGCGCCGACGTCGTCGTCGAAACGATGGCCAACGTCAAAGCCGGCACCGGCAAGGGCGGCGCTGCCGCCGTGCAGAACGAGAACGCGCAGAGCGCGCTAAAGGGGCTGATCTCCGGCAACCTGGTGCCGATCAAGGATGGCGCTGCCGTCTATTATGCGCGGGTGAAGTCGGTCACCGCCGTCGACGCCACGGGCACCACCGTCGATCTGACCGGCAAGCTGAAGCAGGCGAGCGGCGGCATCAAGACGGAAACGATCGGCCCGAAGGGCGCGCGCGGCTACGACCGGCCGTTGCCGTACACCGAAAAGGAGCTGAAGACGATCGTCGAATTGCTGCGCGAGATGCAGATGCGGCGCGCCCCCGATTATTGATGGCGATGCTGGCCCATGTCCTATGACCCGAGCTACCTGGAGCTGTGGGCGCCGCCCGCCGCCGACGGCCGGCAGCAGCGCCCCGAACCGTCGCCCGGCATTCCGGAAAGGCTGGAGGATGCCGGCCGCGTGTTCAGCCATGGCCTGCTGATCGGCGATCTTCTCGGCCTCGATACCAAGCCGGCACAGGACGCGCTCGATACCGTCTATGGTCTGCCCGACGATCTGCCGCGGCTGTTTCTCGAAGACGCCATCGCCCTTTTGCATGACCAGTTCCTGTCGGTCGCGGCGGCGTTGGCGGAGGCGCTGGATGACGGCCGGCCCGTCGGCGAGGGTGGCGCGCGGCTGACCGCTTCGCCCTTCATCACAGCGGACAGCGAGGGACGGCTGCGGGTCCAAAGCACCCGTTTTCCGCTCAGCTTGCTGCTTTTCCGCATCAATGAGTTGTGCGCCATCCTCAAGGACGCGATTTCGCGCGACCTGCTGGTCGTAGAGCGGTATGTTTACGAGAATACCGCGGAAACACACTCTGGTTGAACCTCCTCATCGGTGAGCGGTCACAGGATACCGTCATAGCGCCGGCCGGTTAGCACGAGCAGGGTGGCCAAGCATGGGCAAGGAAGCGCCGGCGGCGCGCGCGGCGGAGCCCGCGAAGCGGCAGCCGCAGGACCGCATCTCGGCCGCCGACGCGGGGCGCGGCGTGGCGTCGCTGCCGCCGCCGGCTTACGGCATCGCGCTCGCCGACGGCGCCGGGCGGGACGAAGCGGCCACTTCCCCACCGGCGGCGGGATGGATCCAACCGCTCACCGATCCGGAGCTGCCCGAACCGGACGAAGACCCTCTCGCCGTCAGTCCGCGACTGATTGTCGGTGCCCCCGACGATCCGTTTGAACAGGAGGCCGAGGCGGCGGCGGCGGCGATCAGTCGTGGCGAGCGGGCGGCGATCACGCATCGGCCGCCGCCGACAGTCCGGGAAGACGAGGAAGAGGAACCGGTCGAAGGCACCGCCGTCCGCCGCTTGGTGGCGGCCGATGATCAATTCACCACCACCAGGGCGATGAGGCGGCCGGCCGGTGGTCGGAGCCGCGGCGCCGTCGCGATCCCGGCGGCGGCGGCTTCCGCCGTTGCCGCTCCGGGGCCGGGCAGCCCTCTTCCCGCGCCGACGCTGACGGCGTTGCAGCGGGGATTTGGCGCCGACCTGAGCGGGGTGCGGGTACATGCCGACCCGCAAGCTCGGCAGACCAGCGCGGCCATCAGCGCCCGCGCGTTCACGCATCGCGACCACATCTGGCTCGGCCCGAACGAGTCCGCCGGCGACATCGCTCTGATGGCACACGAAGCGGCGCACGTGCTGCAGCAGCGCGGCTCTCGCCACACCGTCGTGCGTCGCGAAACCGGGCGCTCGCCGCCCCCCGTTGACGAGGCCGCGGTCGAGGCCTGGCTGCGCAACCCGCCGCCGGCGCGGATGCGGGCCAGCATCGCTCGACTGGAATTCCACCCCGTTGAAACGTCGCTGTACGTGCCGCCCGATCGGCAGCTTTGCCCGACCGCGGTCGTTTTCGGTCGTCTTTCCGGACCCGGCTACAATCCTGCCTGGGTCAGGGAGTTCCACAGCACGCACAGCGATTTTTCCTGGGACTGGCGCGGCAGGGAGGAGCTTCGCACCGAATTTTTCTACCAGAACCCCAACTGGGCAACCCGCGTCCTGGCGTTCCTGTCCGCCCCGTCGCGGCTGGGCGACAGGATCGAGATCACCGCCGAACAGCGGGCGCTGGTCACCGCCGGCGAGGCCTTGAACCCGGTGCCCAGGGAAATTCTCGAGGCGCAGGCCACCATTATCAGCGTCGGCGCCGCGCCCACGCCCAACTTCCTCGCCCGCCGGCAGGAAATCCTCAATCAGTTGGCCACCATGTGGTGGGATCGCACGCAGGCCTATGTCCGCGCCTATCTCGTCTGGAGAGGCGATCCCACCGAAGATCATCTGTGGGATGCGGCGCTGGCCCTCGACGAATTGTTCGCCGAGTTCGACCCCTACAACGCCGCCCTTCGTGCCATTTACGACGATATCGCCCTACAGGCGCTGCCGGCGTGGAGCCTGCTCTGGCCGCCGCTGCCGAACGGTGAGCGACGGCCGATGGACCGGATCTCCCCCACCGAAGCCGTTGCCTTCACCCGCTACGCGACCAGTCAGCCACGCAATCTCATGCGATTGGTGCGGACCGACGCGGCGGCGCGCCGCTCGCTGCTGGAAGGCTATGCGGCATTCCGCGGACGCCTGGAAGGAGAGCGAGAGGGCGACCAGCCGGTTTCGTCGTCGCCATCGCCCTACAATGCGGCGCCGCTGCCGGTGACGATGCACAGCTATCCGCGCATCGAGCCGCCGCTGTTCGCCGCCGCCACTTCGGCGACCACGACGTTCTATGCCAGCATCCGCTTCGAGACCGTGTTCGAAGCCCTGCAACAGGCGTTCGGCGGCTGGCAATACGCCTGGGAGGCGATCCGCGTTCCCAACGACGACCTGACCACCCTCGGCACCATGTCGATACCGCCCGAACCGCCAGCGGGCTGGGATGCCGTGCAGCAGGATCTGGCCCGCGACCTTCGCTACGCACGGGCGGATATGCAGCGCATTCGCAGCATCTCGCGCCTGACCTCCCTGCTCGGCCCGCCCGGTGTCAACGCCGAAACCCTGGTCGGCGCCAACCTCATTATGGATCTCGCGGGTACGATGATCTCCCACGGCATCCGCGAGTTGACCCGGCCGTCCAGCGAGTTTGACGTGCGCTTCCGCGAGGAGGGGCTGTACCTGATCCGGCTGCGCGTCGGGCCGCGTCTCGCCGACGAAGCCGAGGTCGCGCACTTCCGCCGCGCCCCCTCCGTCGCCTGGATGCCGGTTTATGCGCGGCCGCCGCGGTCGATGGGCGAGGACCGGCTGCGGCTGGAAGTGGCCGGGCTGAACGAGGCGGAAGCCCGCTACTGGGAACTGCGCAGCATCCTCGCCGAACCGGTGAGCCATGAGAACGAGGAGGACCTGCGCCGCGAGCTGAGAGAATTGCACCTCGGCCTGTTCGGATCGACGCTGGACATCCTGCGCGATCAGCGCCGCCGACTGAACGAGCAGCTCGAGCGCATCGAGGCCGGCCGGGCGACGGCGGAAGACCGGGCGGTGAGCCTGACGCAACTGCGTGAACGGATCCGCGAGCTGGATCTGATGATCGGCATGCGCGAAGATCGCGCCTCGCGGCTGCGCGGCACGGTGATGCGCCTGCCGGCAACGCTGGCGAAGGATGACGGCACGGTTATCCACCTCAGCATCGAGGCGGCGGAAGTCAGTTCCACCGGGCCGCGCTGGTACGTCTCCGACTTGACGACGCCGCGCAGCGGTCACCGCGAGGCGACCGGCGATGGCACGCTTGCGCCCGACTACCCGGCTGAAGACAGTATCCTGCGCGCCCTGAAAACAATCCTCGAAAGCCCGAGCGGCTACGGCCGTGGCTATCTCTCCGTTTGGTTCGAAGCGCCACTGTCGGGACCGGGCCGGATCCGCCACGGCCTGATGCGCGGCATCCGCATCGAGACCGACGAAGCCGGCATCGCTATCCACGGCATCGAAAGCCTCACCACGCTGATCTCGATCGGTGCCGTCGTCGCCGCGCCGTTCACCGGCGGCGCCTCGCTCGTGGTGCTGATGCCGGTCGGCATCATCGGCGCCATTCCGTCGGCCTATCGCCTCATCCATCGCAGCCAGATGGGCACCTTGCGCTTCGATGTGGAGACGGCGATGCAGATCGTCGATATCGCGGCGGCGGCGCTGCAGGTCGGCGAGATCGGCGCCGGCATGCGGGCAGCGGCGAGGGCAGGCACCCGTGCCGGTCTGCGTTGGGCGGTCGTCGAGGGCTCGCTGTGGGTCGCCGGCATCGGTGCCAACGGGCTCGGCATGCTGCTCATGGGTGCCGGACTGATGGAGCAGCTGCGCTCCCTCGATGGGCTGCCGCCGGGTCTCAGGGCAGCACGGATGACCGAGATCCTCGGTAACGCCATGCTGACCATCGGCATCCAGGCCGGCGCCCATCTCGCCTCGCGGGCGCATCTTGCGGGTGTGCACGAGAGCGTTGGCGGCGCTGCCGCCGGTGCCGATCGTCCGGGGGCGACGGTCCGGCCGCCGTCCGCCGTCGAGCCCGCAGCGGCGCCGCGCGCCCGGCCAGCCGGTCGCACCGAGGCGCCGAGGCACATCGCCGCTGCCCTGCCCGCCGATCTGGCGCGGACGACGCCGCTCGACATCGATCCCGCCCTGCGCGGCAACACGGTGCATGTCGATTACCGGATCGGCGCCAACGGCCGTGTCGATCCGGCATCGATCCGCATGGTCGCCTCGCCGCACGCGACCGCCGGCGACATCGCCCTGCACGTCGAGGCGGCGCGCACCCTGCACGCCTACGCCGGTCTGCTCGGCGGCGTGCACGAGGGTCTGGAGCGTCTGCGTGCCGTCATCGGCGGCGGCCGTCGCGCGCCGGAACAAGGCAGTGCCGCCTGGGAAGCGCAGCTGGAGTTCGCCAAGCTCAACACCATCATTCGTGACCGCCTGCGCCGCCTGTCGACGCTGCCGGTGGACGAGGCGCGCGCCGCCGAGATCGCCGTCGACATCGAGAATCTGCGCGCCCAGCTCGCCGAGGCGGAACGCATCCTAGCCGGGCTCGATCCTGCCGATCCGCGCGGCTTCATCGCCGCGGAAAGCCCCGAGCAGCGCGCGACCCGCATCGCCCAGAACAACCGCGAAACGGTCATTCGGCTGAACATCGCCGACGTCGTGCTCACCGGCCGCGGGGTTCAGGTACGTCAAGCGAGCGAGATCGCGTCCGGACGGCGCAATCCGGCGCCCGGCTATCACTTCCGCGAAGTCGATGGCCGCATCGTCATGTCGCGCAATTCCTCGGCCGGCACCGCACCCCATCTCATGCTGGTCGAGCACCGGGGCCGGCTGTACATCGTTCCGGAGGCGACGGTGGGCGCCACCGTGTCCGGTGCCGCTCACCTCAACTCCATCCTTGCGCAGATCGATGAATACCCGCCGCCGCTGCGCGGCCATTCCTATCGGCCCGATGGCGATGGCTGGCAGCTTCGCCATGACGGCTTCTCATCCGAACCCCCGCAACGCATCACGCGGCGGGCCGACGGCACCTTCGAGTATTCAACGCCGCCCGAGCGGCCAACGTTCGCCGACCGGCAGCGGACGGCGGTGCAGACGCAGCCGGCAGCGGAAGGGCGTAACGCTTTTCTCGAAGCGGAACTGACCCGCCGCGGCATCGCCGCCACGGATGAGCAACGCGCCATTCTGCGCCGTTGGTCGGCGGCCTTGAGCGAAATCGGCCGGATCGCCGAGGAGAGCCTCGGCCGCAACATGTTGACTGAGGCCGAGGTGGCGCGGCTTGCCGTGGCCGCCCTGGCCGAGCGGCTGCCGGCCGACGGGCGCTATATCGAGGCGCGCTACGATGCCTTTCGCTACGCCCTTCGCGATGCGGCGCTGGCCGCGGTTTTCGGTTTCAGTCCCGACGCGATGCAGGCGTGGCTGGTGCGCGGCGAGGCGCTCCCCTCCGCGCCCCGCACGCCGGCGGAGCAGCGGGCGCTTTACGATCGGCTTTATGCCACCCTGCCCGACCAGCAGTCCCGCGGCGAATTGTGGGCACGCTACCGGGAGGCGCGCGGCCGGCTGAGTGCGGAACGGGGCGGCTTCGGTGACTTCCGCCACTTGCCCCTCGCCGCCGGGCACGTGCTGCAGCATACGCCGGAGACACGCATCGACGGCGCCATCGACGTTCCCGCCGACGTTCCGGATGGCCCGCCCGCTGGCCGCTATGGTCTGGAGAGCAAGGCCGGCGGCTCCTACGATGCCGAGCAGGCGGGCCGCTACAGCACCCACCTGACCGACCATGATGGTCACGTCGTGATGAGCGACGGTGAAACTCGCTATGATGGCGTCGTCTACCTGTTCGATAACATCGGCCAAGCGCAGGCCGCCGTCACCAACCTCGACAGGACGCGGCGGCATGGCAGCATCTTCGTCGCCTATGTCGACGGCAGCGGCCGGGTGCGCTGGCTGCCGCGCGCTGCCGCCCCCGCCGCGTCCGCAGGACCGCGATGACGGCCGGCCCGGCGATGTTCCGGTGGCTGGCGACGCTAACAGCCGGCAATCTGGCCGAGGCGGCGCGAACGGTGTTCGCGGCGTTGGGGCAGAGCGCCGCAATTGCCGTACCCGTGGGCTGGCGCGGCGACGATGATCGCATGCACGATGCGGCGTCGCCGCCGCCGGATGACCTGGCCGCTTGCGAGATCGCCTTCGCCGATGCGAACTGCTCGGCGGTGATTGTCACCGGCGATGGGGTTTCGACGCTTGATCTTCGCCTGCTGACCGACGCGATGGGCGCTGGCGAACAGCGCCGCATCCTCGCGCAACTGGCCGGCCTGTGCGGCGCCATGATCGCTGCCGGCGGCCTCACCGCCTGCAATGTCACACGCCAACATGGGGGCCGCTGCCTGCCCTACCTGCCGCTGGTGGGCGACGCGAGCCATATCATCGCCTGCACCGAGGAACAACTCGATTGGGGATACGCCGACCGTGGCGCGTTCCTCGCCGCGTGGGACCATGTCGAAAGCCACAACGGATTGCGGCTTTGCTCACGGGCGATGACGGCGATCGCCAATCCCGACTTCCTGGCGCACGTCCTCAACGGACACATGGCCATGGCGCGCGCCGCTCGTCCCGGTCGCGTCCGCTTCCTCCGGCCGGAGTTCGAGCCCGGCGAATTCGATATCCTCGATCGCGGCGAGCCGACGCTCATCGGCACCGGCTATTTTGCCGACAGCCAGGTCTACGAGTTTGCCGGACACACGCCGCCGGGTACGGAGTTGCGCTGTCTTGACCTCATCCTTGCGCGCAAGATCGTCGCCGACGGATCCGTGCCGGGCGGCGGTCCGGTGCGTGAGGTGCGCGCCGTGTTCATGGACGAAGCGCAGGCTTCGCGTTCCGGCCCGTTGCTTCAGGACGCCGGCATCGCCGTGTACTGGGAGGATCGCGAAGGACGGCTGCAGCGGCTGGCGAGTGGCGTGCCGCCGCCGGCCTGAGTCCCGCCTTGACGCGCCAGCGGCCGGCCGCGACAATCCCGCCGCAACTCGGGGCGCGATCGCTCGTCCGGCGATGCCGTGATCCGACCCCGGCAACCGCCGCCGAGCGCACGCATCTTCAGCCTAATCAGGGACAAAAGCCATCATGTTAAAGCGCCTTGCGAACTTCAAAGGGATCGAAGGCCCGCTCCTCGTCGTGGTCATGGATGGCGTCGGCCTGACGCCCAACACCGTCGGCAACGCGGTGTTCAACGCCAACACGCCGACACTCGACCGGCTGCTGAAGAGCTATCCGAATATCGCCCTGAAGGCGCATGGCAAGGCGGTCGGCATGCCGAGCGACGAGGACATGGGCAACTCCGAGGTTGGCCATAACGCCCTCGGCGCGGGGCAGGTGTATGAGCAGGGCGCGGCGCTGGTGAACCAGGCGATCGCCTCCGGCGAGCTGTTCGCGCAGACGGCGTGGCGGGAGATCATCGACAACGCCAAGGGCGGTGGCGGCACGCTGCATTTTCTCGGCCTGTTCTCCGACGGCAACGTGCACTCCCACATCGACCACCTGAAGGCGCTGATCAAGCGCGCCAAGGACGAGGGCGTGCGGCGCGTGCGCGTGCACATCCTGCTCGATGGCCGCGACGTGCCGGAGACCTCGGCGCTGGACTACGTGCGGCCATTCGAGGCGTTCCTCGCCGAAGTGCGCGCGCCGGATTTCGATGTTCGCATCGCCTCCGGTGGCGGGCGGATGAACATCACCATGGACCGCTACG
The DNA here is from genome assembly GCA_025458035.1 of Rhodospirillales bacterium. Taxonomy (GTDB): domain Bacteria; phylum Pseudomonadota; class Alphaproteobacteria; order Rhodospirillales; family Defluviicoccaceae; genus Defluviicoccus. The sequence goes on along the minus strand of JALOTH010000001.1, from coordinate 1,118 downwards.
AAGCGAACTGGGGCATGGTCGAGAAGGGCTGGCACATTCACGTCCTCGGCGAAGGTCCGCAGTTCCCGTCCGCCGAGGCGGCGATCACCGCCCTGCGGCAACAGCATCCCGGCGTCATCGACCAGGACCTGCCGCCCTTCGTCATCGCCGATGGGGGCGCGCCGGTGGGGCCGATCGTCGACGGCGACAGCGTCGTCTTCTTCAATTTCCGCGGCGACCGCGCCATCGAGATCAGCCGCGCCTTCGAGGAGGCGAACCTCGATACGTTCGACCGCGTCCGCCATCCCAAGGTCACCTACGCCGGCATGCTCGAATACGATGGCGACCTGCACATCCCCAAGCGCTACCTGGTGCTGCCGCCAGCGATCAAGAATACGATGGGCGAATACCTCGTCGCCGAGGGCATCCGCCAGTTGGCGATCTCCGAAACGCAGAAATACGGCCACGTCACCTATTTCTGGAACGGCAACCGCAGTGGCAAGTTTTCGGACACCCTTGAGGATTACATCGAGATTCCATCCGATATCATTCCCTTCGAGCAACGCCCGTGGATGAAGGCGGCCGAGATCACCGATGAAATGCTCAAGCGGTTGAAAAGCCGCGAGTATCGCTTTCTCCGCGTCAACTTCGCCAACGGCGACATGGTGGGCCACACCGGCAACTATGATGCGGCGCTGATCGCCATGGCCACCGTCGACCTGTGCCTTGCCCGGCTGCTGCCGGTCGTCGATGCGCTGGGCGGCGTCGCCTTGATCACCGCGGACCACGGCAATGCTGACGAGATGTTTGAGTTGGACAAGAAAACCGGTCAGCCCGGCAAGCATCCGGACGGTTCCTACAAGGCGAAAACCAGCCACACCCTCAATCCGGTGCCGTTTATCCTTTACGACAACCAGAGCAAGGGCAAGCTGGACCTGATTCGCGGCAACGATTTCGGCCTGTCGAACGTCGCCTCCACCATCGTCAACCTGCTCGGCTACGCACCGCCGGAGATGTGGGACGCCTCGACGCTGGAGATCAAATCGTAGCGTCGACCGGCGCGATGCGCACCGCCACATCGAGCGGCTTGGCGCTGTACGGCGCCGACGTGACGATGATCCGCGCCCCCGCGGCGACGT
>JALOTH010000151.1 GCA_025458035.1 Rhodospirillales bacterium | reverse complement strand
CACCTGCAACGCCTCAGAGCTTAGCCAGGAACGCCAACCCGGTCGATCGCCTGGATAAGGGGGGCCGATGCTGTCTCGCCGTTTATGGGTCGGTTTGAATAGACACCGGGCTGGCTGCTGGCCTTGGGAGAGTTGCATCCTCGCCTGCCGCTATGGCCTATACTGCGTGCTCGGCATTCCCTGGACAGGACGTTGAGCGAATGAGGCGGCGCGACTTCCTCGGGTTTCTCGGCGCAGCAGCGGCGTCGGCGCTGCCGGCACACGCGCAGTCGCTGCCGGTCATCGGCTATATCTGCCCGGAATCGCCGGAGCCTTTCGCCAGCCGCGTCAACGCCTTCCGTGAAGGCTTGGCGGAAATGGGGTTCGTCGACGGCCGTAACGTCACGATCGAGTATCGATGGGCGGAAGGTCGGTACGATCGGTTGCCGGCGCTCGCGGCAGAGCTGGTCAACCGTAAGGTAGACGTGATCGTTGCGCCCGGCGGTGCTCCCACTGCGCTGGCAGCGAAATCCGCGACAGCGACGATCCCGATCGTCTTCGAGATGGGCGGCGACCCGGTGGCACTCGAAGTGGTGGACAGCCTGTCGCGCCCCGGCGGAAATCTTACGGGCGTCTCCAGCCTGAGCGTCGAGGTCTCGCGCAAGCGGCTCGAGTTCATGCACGAGCTGCTGCCGACCGCGTCCGTCTTCGCCGTCGTCGTCAATCCCACCAGCCCAACCGCGAAGTCGCAGCTGGGCAGCCTCCGTGCGGCTGCCGATGCGCTCGGATTGCAGATTCCCGTTTTGAATGCCAGCAGCGAACCGGAGTTCGATCCCGTGTTCGAAGCCGTGCCGCGGCTGCGGGCAGGCGGACTCGTGTTCACCTCCGACCCGTACTTTGCCTTCCGCAGTCAGAAGCTGGCCGCGCTCGCTGCCCGCCACGCCGTGCCGGCGATCACCCAATCGCGCGATTTCGTCATGGCCGGGGGCCTGATGAGCTACGGCGGCGACTTCACCCAGACGCACCGACAGGCCGGTGTCTATGCCGGGCGGGTGCTGAAGGGCGAGAAGACCAATGATCTGCCGGTCCAGCTGGTCACCAAGGTCGAGCTGTTCATCAATCTGAGGACGGCGGCCGCCCTCGGCATCACCGTCCCGCCGACGCTGCTCGGTAACGCCGATGCCATGATCGAATGAATCGCCCTGGGAAAACAGCCCGGCGCTGGCCGCGCCAGTGTCGAGTTGTTAACCTTTGCCCGCTCATTATTGGGCGATGAACATCGAACAGGCGCTCTTGAGCCTCGGCTTGAAAACCGAAGACGCGATCGTATTGCTGGCGGGCCTCAGCGCCTTCGCCAGCGTCTGGGCGGTCTGGCGGACGATGATCGAGCGCTCGCCCATTCACAAGCGGGCGAAGGAGTTGCGCCAGCGGCAGAAGGAACTGGCCGCCGGCATTGCCCGGCCGCGCCGCCATGCGCTCAGTCGGGCGACGGCGATGACGACGATGCGCCGGACCCTCACCCTCCTGAAGATCCTGCAATCGAAAACGGCGGGCGGCGTCGCCGAGCAACTGTCCCGCTGCGGCTGGCGATCGAAGGACGCCATCACCGTTTTCATCTTCATGCGCGTCGCCCTGCCCATCGTCTTCCTGTTGGCGGCGATGGTCCTCGTACCCTTGGTCGTTCCGGCGACGGTGCCGGCGTTGACGAAGACCGCGTTGCCGCTGCTTGCCGCCGGCCTCGGCCTCTACGTGCCCGGGCTGTTCGTCAAAAACGTCATCCAGCGCCGCGAGAAGGTGATTCAAGGGGCGCTGCCGGATGCCCTCGACCTTCTCGTCATTTGCGCCGAAGCGGGGCTGTCGCTGGACGCGGCACTGACGCGGGTCAGCCACGAGATCGGTCACTCCTGCCCGCAGCTCGCCGATGAGCTGGGACTGACGTCGGTGGAGCTCGGCTTTCTGCCGGACCGCCGGGCGGCGCTGCTCAACCTCACCCGCCGCTGTCAGCTGTCGTCGCTTCGCGGCGTCGTCAACACCCTGCAGCAGACCGAGAAGTACGGCACGCCGCTGTCGAACGCGCTGCGCGTGCTGTCGGCGGAATTCCGCCATGAGCGGCTGATGAAGGCGGAGGAAAAGGCGGCGCGCCTGCCGGTCATCCTCACCGTGCCGATGATCGTCTTCATTCTGCCGGCGCTGATGATCGTCCTCGTCGGCCCGGCGGCGATCCGCACCATGGACGCGATGAGCCGGCTATAAGCCGGCGGGGACGCGATGAGCCGGCGATAAGCCGGCGGGGACGCGATGAGCCGGCGATAAGCCGGCGGGGGACGCCCTCCCGATAACCGCTCCGGTCCCACCCCCCGGCGGGCCTACGGCACGTAGCCCGGCAGCGTTGCCGTCGCCGCCATCTTCACCACCCTGCCATCGGGCACCGCCGCCGCGGCAGCACCGGTCGGGGCAGCTCCGGTCGGGGCAGCACCGGCCGCACCGGCACCCGGAAGCGTAGCCAGCGCCGCCGCCGTCGCGGCCGCCGGGACCCCGGCGGGAACCGGCGGCGTCATTGCCGCCGGGCGGGACGCTCGTGCGGCGAGCGGCTTGCCAACGGCTTCGCCCACCGTCGCGATTTCCGGCATCGCCGGCGCATCGGGCACCACGGCCACCTGCGGCATGGGGACCGCGTGCGGAGCACTCGGGCTCGCGGGCGCCGCCGCCGGCAGGGTGCGGGACGGTGGGGCGGCGGTCCGGTCCGCCGTCCGCTCCGCTGGTGGGCGGATGCCGAACACCGCCGCGGCACGCTCACGCCCCGTGAGCGACGACAGCCGCTCCAGATAGGCCTGCCGCGCCGCCTGTTCCGCCTCGCTGCGGCCCTCGCCGCCCGTGGCCATCGCCGCCGCCCAGTCGCCGGCCATGGCGAGAACGATGGCGCGGTTGTCGCGGGCGCGGGCCGCCATTTCCGGATCGCGCTCGACCTCGCCAAGGACCTGACGCGCGGCGTCGAAATCGCCGGCCAGTGCCAGCGACAAGGCGAGGTTGTTGCGGATGGCGGCGGACTGGGGCTGCCGCAGCAGCGCCTCGGCGTAGGCGTCCTGCGCCTCATCGTGGCGGCCCGCCAGATCGAGGGCAACGCCGATGCCGCTGTAGCCGCGGTGATCATCGGGCGCGAGGCGCGCCGCCTGCTGGAATTCGGCCATCGCCGCCTCCGGCCGGTCGGCCGCCAGCAGCAGCTTGCCGAGCGCCAGCCGCACTGCGGAATCCTCAGGACGCAAGGCGATCGCCTGCGCATAGGTGCGCGCCGCGTCCTCGCGGGCGCCGATGCTCGCCTGGGTCTCCGCCAGCCCGATCAAGGCGTCGGCATCCTTCGGATTGAGCGCCAGCGCCCGGCGATAGAACAGCAGGGCGGTGGCCGTATCGCCGGTCTGGCGCACCTGTTCGGCGGTCCGCAGCATCTGCGCCGCCTTTGGCAGCGGCTCCCCCGGGCGCGCCGCGAGCATGGGCGACGGCGAGGTGCTGCAGGCGGCGGTCAACAGTCCGCACAGGGCAAGGCTGGCGACGGTGCCGCGGTACGGCACGGGACGACCGGGGGGGCGACCGGGGGGGCGACCGGGGGAAAGCAACATCATCAACCCTCGCAAGTGGTGACTGGACGGCGCGCTCGACTGCAGTTTGCGCCGGAAAAATTAAATCATCGCGAGTGTTAATGCGACGTTTGCAATTTTTGGTGATTTATGGGGAACCGCGACCGCCGTTTTAGCGAGGTACGACCGAGATGAGCGTGAAAAAGGAATACCTGGAACTGACCCGGCTGATCGAACGCCTGCACCGGCGGTTTCTCGATCTGTTGCGCGCGGAGCTGAACCGCCTCGGCATCCGCGACATCAACAGCGTGCAGGCGCTGCTGCTGGCGAACATCGGCGATGAGCACATCGCCATCCGCGATCTCGTTGAGCGCGGTTACTACCAGGGATCGAACGTCAGCTACAACATCAAGAAGCTGGCGGAGATGGGCTACCTCGAGCAGGAGCGTTCGGCGCACGATCGCCGCTCGGTCAGCATCCGGCTGACGGACAAGGCGCTGAAGGTCGTCGACGAGATCCGCCGGCTGGAGCACCGCATCGCCGGCCAGCTCGACGAACAGGACTTCGGCTGCACGCAGATCGAGACCGTCTGTCAGGCGCTGCGCCGGGTCGAACGCACCTGGACCGATTACGTCCATTACGGTCGGGCGTACGACCCCACGGCCCGCCAGTCCTACGACGCCGCCCCGCTAGCCGCCGTGCCCGCCGAGTAGCGGCAGCAGCGTCGCCGCCGCGGCGATGGACGGCGCGCCGCGAACATCGAAGCCGTCGCCGGCGAGTTGCCGTGCCGCCGCCCGCTCCGCGCCGGCCGTTCCGAAGCCGGTCGCGACATGCACGCCGCCGGCCAGTCCGGCGTTGCGTCCCGCCGCAAGGTCGCTGGCGCGATCGCCGACGATCCACGACCGGCGAAGGTCGATAGGCAGCCGCTGCGCCGCCGCCAGCAGCAAACCGGGCGCCGGCTTGCGCGCGGGATGGCCGGCCATGGCGTAGGGCGGCCGGCCCTGCGCGTGGTGGGGACAGGCCAGCACCGCGTCCAGGCGCGCCCGATGCCGTGCCAGCTGGCGGGCGATCTCGTCCTCGACCGCGGCGAAATCCGCCCAGCTGATGATGCCGCGGCCGATCCCCGACTGATTGGTGACGACGACGACCGGAATGCGGGCGCGGTTGGCGGCGGCGATGATCGCCGCGGCGCCCGCGATCAGCCGCACGTCCTCGCGACGGGCGAGGTAGCCGACCTCGTCGACGATGACGCCGTCGCGATCGAGAAACAGCGCCGGCCGCCGTTCCCCCGCTCCCGCCTCCCCCGCTCCGGCCGAGGGCGCGATGGCGATCCACAGGCCGTCCGCGCCAACCGCCACGAAACGGGCGGGCGTCAGCGGACGAACTTGCGGAAGTCGGGCTTGCGCTTTTCCTTGAAGGCTTCGACCCCCTCCTTCGATTCCTCGGTCTGATAGAACAGGCCAACCGCCTGCAATCCCAAGCTGGCGAGGCCGGCGATGGCGGCGGTGTCGGCGTTGAACGAGCGCTTGGCGATGGCCAGCGCCGTCGGGCTCTTTTCCAGGATCTCGTCGCACCAGGTGCGGACCTCCGCGTCGAGCTGATCGTCCGGAACGACGCGGTTGCACAGGCCCATCGCCAGCGCCTCCTGCGCCGAGTAGCGGCGGCACAGGTACCAGACCTCGCGGGCCTTCTTCTCGCCGATGCAGCGCGCCATGTAGGCGGTGCCGAAACCGGGGTCGACCGAGCCCATCTTCGGGCCGACCTGACCGAACACGGCGCTCTCCGCCGCCAGGGTCAGGTCGCAGATCAGCGCCAGCACATGCCCGCCGCCGATGGCATAGCCCCGCACCTTGGCGATCACCGGCTTCGGAACGTCGCGGATGACCGCCTGCATCTCCTCCAGCGGCAGGCCGATGACGCCGCGGCCATCGTAGGCGCCTTCGTGCCCGGAGAGATCGCCGCCGGTGCAGAACGCCTTGTCGCCGGCGCCGGTGAGCACGATCACCCCCACCGTCCGGTCCCAGCCGGCGCGCTGGAAGGCGTCGATCACCTCCTCGCAGGTCTGGCCGCGGAAGGCGTTGTACTTGTCGGGGCGGTTGATGGTGATCGTCGCCACGCCGCGATCGATGTCATAGAGGATATCGCCGTAGGTCATGCCGCTATTCCCCTCGCCCCCTGCCCATGCCCGCCCGTTGCACCGTTCGGCGATGATAGGGACCATCATAGGGACCATCCCCCCTGCGGTCAAACCGCCGCCGCCACCGGCGGGCGGCCGCTGTCGTCAGCGATGTCGTCAGCCGTGTCGTCAAAGGTCGTCCGCGCCGTCGTCACGATGTCGTCAAACGTCGTCAATTTGCGGCCGGCGCCGACCGGCAACGTATTGAAATCATGGGAAAGCTGTTTGGGTCGCCGCGAAACTGTCGTCATGTGTCGTCAACGGTCATCATTCTCGATCTGTCAAGGCGTTTTTTCAGTCCGCCGCCTCTCCGGCGAACGGGGACACACGGAACCCCGCACGGTGATGATCCCACCCGCCGCCGGCCCGCGCCACCCGCCAACCTTGGCGGCTCGACAGCCGGCCGCCCCGCCCCCCAGCCGCGTCAACCGTCGTTCGATTACCGCCGGCCTCGTTGGTTGTATGGATGATCACATTCGTCGGAATACGCCTTCGGCGATTCCGATCTGCGCGTGCTAGCAGTTCATCCCCCCAGCGGCAACGCCCGCGGCAGCGGCTGCGGCGGGCCGGGCGGCCGGCTGCCGGGGCGCGGCCGGCAAGGCGGTGGCGAGGGCTATGGTTGCGGATGCCCGCGCGCTGCGGTACCCCCCTTTCTTAAGGTGTCGAGACGCTGAACCACTTCGCTTTGTCGCATCCGCACACAAATTCAACGCGGATGCCGTTGGCATCAAGGATGGCGCGATGCTCCAGCCAATCGCTGTCGGTCGCATTGATCACGGGGGCCGCCCCCCGCGTCGCCAACGCGGCGAACTTTCGATCGCTCGGGTCGAACCTCGCGTCAATGAGCGCCTGAGGGAGATCGACGAACTCGCCATCATCCCGTTTGGGCAGGTCAATACGCTCGATCTTATCGGGGGCGCTGTTTTGAATCACCAGAAGGAAACGATCACCGACGCCAGGCTGGCCGCTTGGGTGTAAGTATCTTCGATACTCGCATTCGATCTCGCCGGCTAAATCTAGCAGCACCGTCCCGGACTTTACCACGCAGAGCAAAAACTTCACCGCGGCTTCGCAACAATCCAACGAGGGAGGGGACCCGTCGTCTGGGACAGGGCCGTTCGCGA
>JALOTH010000047.1 GCA_025458035.1 Rhodospirillales bacterium | reverse complement strand
ACTCTATGACCGGCTGTTTGTTCGCCCGGCATTCATTCTCGGCCGCGGCTTGTGGAAGGGCGGCGACGGCGCCGTGATCGATGGCCTTGGTCCCGACGGCGTGGCCTCCACCGCCTTACGCGTCGCCCGCGGCGCCACGCGTCTGCAAACCGGCTACATCTTTCACTACGCCTTTGCCATGCTGATCGGCCTGATCGTGCTGATCACCTGGTATCTTGTGCGCGCCGCGGGGTGAGCCACGCCATGGACAGTCTGCCGATCCTCAGCGTCATCACCTTCCTGCCGCTTGTCGGGGCGATCTTTATTTTCACCATCCGCGGTGACGAGGCGGTGGTCGCGCGTAACGCTCGCAACGTGGCCATCCTCACCTCGCTGTTCACGTTCGCACTGTCGCTGACGATCTGGGTCAATTTCGACACCGGCTCCGCAGACTTCCAGTTCGTGGAAGAAAGCGCGTGGATGCCCGCTTATGGCATTGGCTACAAAATGGGCGTCGACGGCATCTCGATGCTGTTCGTGCTGCTGTCAACGCTACTGATTCCGATCTGCATTCTGGCTAGCTGGGAAAGCGTCACCAGTCGTGTAAAAGAATACATGGTGGCTTTTCTGGTTATGGAGACGATGCTCGTCGGCACCTTCTGCGCTCTCGATCTTGTCTTGTTTTATTTGTTTTTTGAGGGCGTTCTGATCCCAATGTTTCTCATCATTGGTGTCTGGGGCGGGCCACGGCGAGTTTATTCGGCGTTCAAATTCTTTCTGTACACCCTCACCGGTTCGGTGCTGATGCTGCTGGCGCTGATTGCCATCTTCATCGAAGCCGGCACCACCAGCATTCCCGATCTTCTCAGCTATCCGCTGCCGGTTGGCATGCAGACGTGGCTGTGGCTGGCGTTCTTCGCCGCTTTCGCCGTGAAATTGCCGATGTGGCCGGTGCATACTTGGCTGCCTGACGCGCACGTCGAAGCGCCCACCGCCGGCTCGGTGATCCTGGCCGGCGTCCTGCTGAAGTACGGTGGCTACGGCTTCGTTCGCTTTTCGCTGCCGATGATGCCGGAAGCCTCGATCATGTTCACGCCGCTGGTTTTCGGTCTCAGCGTTATCGCGGTGGTTTATACCTCGCTGGTGGCGCTCGCCCAGGAAGACATGAAAAAGTTGATCGCCTACTCGTCGGTGGCGCACATGGGGTTCGTGACCGTCGGTGCCTTCAGCATGACCACGCAGGGACTGGAGGGCGCGATCTTCCAGATGCTGAGCCACGGTGTCGTTTCGGCCGCCCTCTTCCTGATCGTCGGCGTCGTCTATGACCGGGTGCACTCCCGCGATATCGAGACCTACGGCGGCCTCGTTCACGCCATGCCGAAGTATGCGCTGGTGTTTATGCTGTTCATGCTGGCGTCGGTGGGGCTGCCGGGCACCGCCGGGTTCGTCGGCGAGTTCCTGGTGCTGGTCGGGGTCTTTCAGGTCAACGCCTGGGTGGCGGCGCTGACAGCGACGGGCACCATCCTCGGCGCCGCGTACATGCTCTACCTCTATCGCCGGGTCATTTTTGGCGCCCTCACCAAGGAGAAGTTGAAGGCGGTCCTGGATTTGCGCCCGCGCGAAATCGCCGTTTTTGCGCCGCTGTTGTTTCTGGTCTTCTGGATGGGCCTTTATCCGCAGCCCTTTCTGAATGTAATGCACGCGTCCGTCGACCAATTGGTTGAACGTTTGGATCTGGCGCGGGCGCCGATCAAACCAGCGACGTTGGTCGCAAACTGACGCCGCCGGGAGCCCGCCATCATGCCACTCGCTGAAGTTCCCAACCTGGTGCCGGCGCTGCCCGAGGTGTTCATGGCGCTGGCGGCGATGGCGCTGCTGCTTGCCGGCGTCGTTCCCCGCGACGGCGATGCGGCAACGGCGACGTTCACCAGCCGAACGGTGGGCCGCCTCGGTGTGCTGACCCTCATCGTCGCCATGCTGCTGGTCGTCGGCGTCGCCGCGCAGGCGCCTGGCATCGCCTTTGGCGGCCTGTTCGTCGTCGATGGCTACGCGCTGTTCTTCAAGGTCGTCATCCTCCTTGCTTCGGCGCTGTGCCTGATCATCTCGCAGGGCTATCTGGAGGCGGCACGCATCAACCGTTTCGAGTACCCGGTGCTGGTGGTACTGGCGACACTCGGCATGATGATGATGATCTCCGCCAATGACCTCATTTCGCTTTACATTGGCCTGGAGTTGCAAAGTCTCGCGCTGTATGTCATCGCCGCCTTTCATCGGGACGACGCCCGCTCCGCCGAGGCGGGGCTCAAATACTTCGTTCTTGGCGCGCTCGCTTCGGGCCTGCTGCTCTATGGCGCCTCCCTCGTCTATGGCTTCGCCGGTTCGACGGGTTTCGACACGCTGACCGAGGTGATGCGCGGCGAGCCGGGCGCGCCGGTGCCGAGCGGTGTCATCGTTGGCCTTGTCTTCGTCATCGCCGGCCTCGCCTTCAAGGTTTCGGCGGTACCGTTCCACATGTGGACGCCGGACGTTTACGAGGGGGCGCCGACGCCGGTGACCGCATTCTTCGCGGTGGCGCCGAAGCTGGCCGCGATGGGGCTGCTGCTGCGGGTGATGGTGGAGCCGTTCGGTGGCCTGACCGACCAATGGCAGCAGGTGATCACGTTCGTGGCCATCGCCTCGATGGTGCTGGGCGCCTTCGCCGCCATCGGCCAGACCAACATCAAGCGGCTGATGGCCTACAGTTCCATTGGTCATGTCGGCTACGCGCTGATCGGACTCGCCGTGGGTTCGCGCGAGGGCATCGCCAGCATTCTGGTTTACATGGTCATTTACGCGGTGATGACGCTCGGCACCTTTGCGTGCATTCTGTCGATGCGCCGCCGTGGTCAGATGACGGTGGCGATCTCCGACCTCGCGGGCCTGTCGAAAACCGATCCGGTGCTGGCGTTGGCCCTGGCGGTTTTCATGTTCTCGCTGGCGGGCGTGCCGCCGCTCGCCGGCTTCTTCGGCAAATTTTACATCTTCGTGGTTGCCGTCGACGCGCAGGCCTACGTGCTGGCGGTCATCGCCGCGCTGGCGAGCGCGGTTGGTGCATTCTATTATCTCCGCATCGTCAAGATCATGTACTTCGATCCGCCGGCGGACGGTTTCGATGCCAACACCGGCACCGATCTGCGGCTGGTCATCATCGGCGCGGCGCTGCTCACGGCCTTCTTCTTCCTGGTGCCAGGGCCGCTCCTGACCTCGGCGGCCAGCGCGGCCGCCGCGCTGTTCGCTGGCTGACCGGGCGCGCATGGCGCCGCAGTCACTGCCCGATTTCTTCCAGCCGATGCGCTTCGGCCGCGTTGGCTCGACCAATGAGGAACTCCGGCGGCTGGCGGCCCTCGGAGCCGCCGAGGGCAGCCTTATCGTCGCGACGGAACAAACGGCGGGACGCGGCCGGCATCAGCGGCCGTGGTCCTCGCCGCCCGGCAATCTTTACGCTTCGCTGCTGCTGCGCCCGGATCGGCCGATGCCGGCTGCCCTCGAAATCGGCTTCGTGGTCGCCGTCGCCCTTGCTGACGCGCTGACGGCGCAGCTAACGCCAGCGGCGGACGTTCGGCTGAAATGGCCGAACGACGTGTTGATCGGCGGACGCAAGGTTGCCGGAATCCTGATGGAGGCGGACGGCTCGGCCGCTGGCGGCATCAACTGGCTTGTCGTCGGGCTTGGCGTCAACATCGCCTCCCATCCGCCCGCCGCCATGACGGCATATCCCGCCACCAGCCTGTGGGCGGAGGGCGCCACCGGGTCGACGGTGGAACAGGTGCTCGCGCAGTTTGGCGCGGCATTTCTGGAAGGCTATCGCCGCTGGCTCGGTGACGGGTTCGCACCGGTCCGCCGGGCCTGGCTGGCTCGTGCCTTCGGCCGCGGCAGCACCGTCGATGTCCGCATCGGCGCGGCGGCGACGGTGAGAGGCCGGTTTCTCGATCTGGCTGAAGATGGTGCTCTGGTGCTGGAGGAGGAGGGGGGGCGCCAGCGCCGGCTCACCGTCGGCGATGTGTTTCCGCTGCCGGCTACGGCATGAGATCAATGGGGCAGGGCTGATGCTGCTGGCGATCGACACCGGCAACACCAATACGGTGTTCGCGGTCTTCGATGCGGAGGGCCACATTCGCGGTGAATGGCGGGCCTCGACGGACGTGAACCGCACCGCCGACGAGACCGGCGTCTGGCTGCTGCAACTGCTGAATCTCGCCGGCATTGACCGCCAGCAGATCACGGCGGCAATCATCGCCACCGTCGTGCCGGCGGTACTGTTCAACCTGCGCTCGTTGTGCCGACGGTATTTCGGCTGCCAGGCCCTGGTGGTCGGCGCGCCGGAGGTGGACATCGGCATTCAGGTGTTGCTGGACCGGCCGGAAGAGGTGGGCGCCGACCGCCTTGTCAACGCCGTCGGTGCCTTCGTTGCTTTCGGTGGGTCAAAGATCATCGTCGACTTTGGCACGGCGACGACCTTCGATGTCATCGATGCGGAGGGGAATTACCTGGGCGGCGTGATTTGCCCCGGCGTCAACCTGTCGATCGAGGCTTTGCACCGCGCCTCGGCGCAGTTGCCACGGGTCGCCATCGGTCGGCCGCCCGAGCACATCATCGGCAAGAACACGGTGCAGGCGATGCGCGCCGGCGTTTTCTGGGGGTACGTCGGCATGGTTGAGGGGATTATCGCCCGCATTCGTCAGGAGCTCGGCATGCGTGCCGAAGTCATTGCTACCGGCGGCCTCGCGCCGCTGTTCTCAGAGTGCAGCGCCTCGCTCGACCGCGCCGACCCCGACCTCACGCTGAAAGGGCTGTTCGCCGTCTGGCAGCGCAACGCCACACGATGAACGTGGTGACGCGCCGCCCGGAATTGGTGTTCTTGCCGCTCGGCGGCGCCGGCGAGATCGGCATGAACCTCAATCTTTACGGCTACGGCGTCGAGGGTGAACACGAATGGCTGATGCTGGACCTCGGCATTGCCTTCGGTGACGATGCCCATCCCGGTATCGACGTGGTCATGCCGGACCCGCAGTTCATCGTCGCCCGGCGCGACCGGCTGCTCGGCCTGATCCTTACCCATGCGCATGAGGATCACCTGGGTGCGGTGATCCATCTCTGGCCGCAACTCGGCTGTCCGGTCTATGGAACGCCGTTTGCCCTGGGTTTGTTGAAGCGCAAGCTGCCGGAAACGGGCCTGGTCGGACGGGTGCCGCTGCTGCCGCTGCCAACGCAGGGCGAACTGGTCCTGGGGCCGTTCCGCCTTGGCTTCGTCGGCCTGACCCATTCGATCCCGGAGATGCAGGCGGTGATCATCCGCACGCCGGCGGGGACGGTTCTCCACTCCGGCGACTGGAAGTTCGACCCCGACCCGGTCGTCGGCGAGACGTCCGATGAAGCGGCACTGGCGCGCCTCGGCCGTGAAGGTGTGCTCGCCCTCGTCTGTGATTCCACCAACGTTTTCGAAGCGGGCCATTCCGGTTCGGAAGGGGCGCTGCTGCCGACGCTCACCGAGATGATCGGGCGCTGTACCGCTCGCGCCGTCGTCACCTGTTTTGCCAGCAACATTGCGCGCATCGTCACCATTGCCCGCGCTGCGGCGGCCAACGGCCGGCGGGTCACCCTGACCGGATCGTCACTGAAGCGAACCACGGCGGTGGCCGAAGAGTGCGGCTATCTGCGCGATATCGAGCCGTTCATCGATGAACGGACAGCCCAGGCGATGCCCCGCGACGCCATCGTCATCGTGACCACCGGTGGGCAGGGCGAGCCAAATGCGGCGCTGATGAAACTCGCGGCCGAGGAACACCCGGCACTGACCCTCGATCCCGGCGATACGGTGATCTTCTCCTCCCGCGTCATCCCCGGCAACGAAGCGTCGATCGGCCGCTTGCAGAACCGGCTGTTGCGCCGCGGCGTTGAAATCGTCACCCATCGGCATGGCCACGTGCACGTCTCCGGCCATCCCGCGCGCGACGAACTGATCCGCATGTATCAATTGGTGCGGCCGCGCATCGCCGTGCCGGTTCATGGCGAATTGCGCCACCTCATCGAACACGCCCGCCTTGCCGAAGAGCAACAGGTGAGCGAAACGATCATCGCCGAGAACGGCACGCTCGTTCGTCTCGCGCCGGATCCGGCCATCGCCATCGGCACCACGCCGGCCGGCCGGCTCGCCGTCGACGGCAGCCGCCTGGTGCCCGTCGATGCCGAGATGCTGCGTGAGCGCACGCGCGCCCTGTTCAATGGCACATGCCTCGTCACTGTGACGCTGTCCCGACGCCGCAAGCTTGGCGATGTTCACCTGACAGCAGTGGGCTTGCTGGTTGACGATGATGACGAGACCCTCGATGCCGTCGAGGACGCGGTGCGGAAAGCGGTCGACGAGCTCGGCGCCGCCTCATATAACGACGATGCCGTGGTGCGGGAGACGGTAAGGCTTGCCGTTCGTCGCATCTTTCGCCAAATCCTGAACAAGCGTCCGGTGACCCACGTTCACTTGGTGCGCATGTAAGCCTAGCGAGAGGAGGCAAGCTATGATTGGTCGCTTTAATCACGTTGCAATCGCCGTTCCCGACCTGGAGGTCGCCACCAAGACCTACCGCGATGTTCTTGGCGCGAAGGTGTCCGCCCCGCAGCACGAGCCGGACCACGGCGTCACCGTCGTTTTTGTCGAGCTGCCGAATACGAAGGTTGAGCTGCTCTATCCACTGGGCGAGAATTCGCCAATCCAGGGGTTCCTTGACAAGAATCCGAGCGGCGGCATCCATCATGTCTGCTACGAGGTGGAAAACATCTATGAAGCGCGGGACCGTTTGAAGGCCATGGGCGCTCGCGTCATCGGCAATGGCGAGCCGAAGATTGGCGCACACGGCAATCCGGTGCTGTTCCTGCACCCGAAGGACTTTTTCGGCACGCTGGTCGAACTGGAACAGGCGAAGACAGCGGCGTAAAGGCTGGCGGGCAAGGCCACTGTTTGGCGATGAGCTGGGTCACCGGCGCAGCGGTTTACTTTATCATCTGGTGGCTGGTCCTGTTCATGGTATTGCCGTGGGGGATCAAGCCAATCAGTCACGCCGACGTCGCCAAGGGCCATGCGCCAAGCGCGCCGCAGCGTCCCCACCTGGTACTGAAGATGGCGGTGACGAGCCTCGTTGCCGCCATCCTTTGGGCGGGGGTTTATGTCATCATCGACTTTGGCCTGATCTCGTTCCGCGACTGACCCGATGTCCTGGTACTGCGAGGTCGCTCCCGGCGACGAGGTGCATCGGCCCTATCACGACCACGAATACGGCTTTCCCACCACCGACGAGCGGGTCCTGTGTGAGCGTCTCGCCCTCGAGATCTTTCAGGCGGGGCTGTCGTGGCGTCTGGTCCTGCAAAAACGCCCAGCGCTCGCCGCCGCTCTCGCCAACTTCGAGCCGGACCGGCTTGCCGCCTTCGGCGCCGATGATCTGAATCGCCTGCTCGCCGATCGCACGATCATTCGCAACCGCCGCAAGCTCGAAGCCATCGTCAATAATGCGCGGTGCGTGCTGGACATGCGGCGCACCCATGACGGTTTCCATGGCTGGCTCGCCGCCCATCAGCCGTTGACCGAGGAGGCTTGGCTTGCCCTGTTCCGCCAGACCTTCCGGTTCATGGGGCGGGAGGTGGTGCGGGAATTCCTGATGAGTATCGGTGAGCTGCCGGGCGCCCATCACCCGCAATGCCCAATTTATCCCAAGGTGCTGGCGGCCCGGCCGCGATGGATGGTGTCGCGGGCGGCGCCGGATCGACCGTTTGCGGGCTCTTGAAAAAACAGTGGCAAGATCGTTGCCGATCTTGCCCACGAGCTGTCGCCTTCTTGTTCGCCTTAAAATTGTTTATTTGATACCGTGCGACTGCTTTCTCGGATGTTTCCCCAAAACCCAGGCCAAGTCGGACATTTCTTGCCCTTATCATCGATGAAAAAACTTTAATCCAAGCGCGAGGCGTCGTCATCTTCTTTTTCGCCAGAATCACGCATGGTTCTGATGTTTTTGTTGCCGCGCGGTGGTCACCGGCGAAGGTGAGCCGATGGTTGATGTAAGCGTCGCCATCACCTATGGTCCGAATGAACAGCGTCCCGCCACCGGTCCGGCTCCAGCATGCGCCTTTCCGCCTATTATCTGCCGACCTTGCGTGAAACACCCGCAGAGGCACAGATTGTTTCGCACCGGCTGATGTTGCGCGCCGGCATGATGCGCCAATCCAGTGCTGGCATTTATGTCTGGTTGCCGCTGGGCTTGCGGGTCCTTCGCAATATTGAGCGGATCGTGCGCGAGGAACAGGACGCCTTCGGTTGCCGTGAAATGTTGATGCCGACGATCCAACCGGCGGAGTTGTGGCGTGAAAGCGGCCGCTATGACGCCTACGGACCGGAGATGTTGCGAATTCGCGATCGGCACGACCGGGAACTTCTTTATGGGCCGACGAATGAGGAACAGTTGACGGCAGTGTTCCGCGATACGATCAAGTCGTACCGGCAGTTGCCGAAACTCCTCTATCACATTCAATGGAAGTTTCGCGATGAAGTTCGCCCGCGCTTCGGCGTCATGCGGGGGCGCGAGTTTCTGATGAAGGACGCCTATTCCTTTGACATCGATCGTGACGGCGCCATTCGCGCTTACAACAAGATGTTCGTCTGCTATCTGCGCACCTTCGAGCGGATGGGCCTGCGCGCCATCCCGATGCGCGCGGAGACCGGGCCGATCGGCGGCGACCTCAGTCATGAGTTTGTTGTTCTTGCCGACACTGGCGAGAGCGAGATCGCCTACCATCGTGATTTCTTGAGCCTGAGCCTGAAGAACACGGACATCGACGTCGATGGCGATCTGCAGCCCATTGTCGATCGTTACACCGCGAATTACGCGGCCACCGACGAACAGAGGGACCGCGGGCGAGAGGCGGAACTGGGCGATGATTTGATTGCCGGTCGCGGTATCGAGGTTGGCCATATCTTCTACTTCGGCACCAAGTATTCAAAGCCCATGGGCGCGACGGTGACGGCCGCCACCGGCGAGGAAGTCGCTGTCGAGATGGGGTCCTACGGCATCGGCGTGTCACGCCTCGTCGGTGCCATTATCGAGGCATCGCACGATGACGCCGGCATCGTCTGGCCCGATGCGGTGGCGCCGTTTCAGATCGGCCTCATCAACGTCAAGGCGGACGATGCAGAGTGCACGGCGGCGGCCGATACCGTGTATGAGCAGTTGCGCGCGGCGGGTGTCGACATCCTCTACGACGACCGCGCCGAGCGGCCCGGCGTCAAGTTTGCCGAGATGGACCTGATCGGCGTTCCCTACCAGCTCACCGTCGGGCCGCGCGGCGTCAAGGCCGGCACCGTCGAGTGGAAGGCGCGGCGGTCGGGAGAACGCGCCGAACTGCCGGTCTCGGCCGTCGTCAACCTGTTCGTACGCTGACGAAAGAGGCGACATCCCTGTGTTCGGACGTTTCGAGTGGATGGTGGCGATGCGCTATCTGCGCACCCGCCGCCAGGAAGGCTTCATTTCCGTCATCGCTCTGTTCTCTCTGCTCGGGATCTTTCTTGGCGTCGCCACGCTGATCATTGTCATGTCGGTGATGAACGGCTTTCGCCAGGAGCTGCTCGGCCGAATTCTTGGGCTGAACGGGCATGTCATCGTTCATGCGGTGTCGGGATCGTTGCCCGACGACGACGTGCTGAAGGCGCGCATCGCGGCTCTGCCCGGGGTTGTCGCCGTCTCGCCGATGATCGAGAACCAAGTGATGGCGACCGCCAACGGCGTTTCGCGCGGCGCGGTGATCCGCGCCTTCACGCCCGCGGATCTTCAAGCCAAGGCCCTGATCCGTGATCGGATCGTCGCCGGCTCCCTCGATGACTTCGACGGCGATGACGCCGTGCTGATCGGCGCCCGCATGGCGGAACGGATGGGGCTCAGTGTCGGCGATGCGATCACCCTCATCTCGCCCAAGGGCAACGTCACCGCGTTCGGCACCGTGCCCCGGCTGCGCGCCTACCGCGTCATCGGGCTGTTCGACGTCGGCATGTATGAATACGATTCCAGCTTCATCTTCATGCCGATGGCGGCGGCGCAAACCTATTTCCGCATGCCCGGCGGGATCTCCGCGCTCGAGGTTTTCATCGACGAGCCGGACAGATCGGTTGCCGTCGGCCGGCAGATCCTGCCGATCGTCGCCGGCACCGCCCGCGTGCAGGAGTGGCAGCGGGTGAACGCCAGTTTCTTCAACGCGGTGCAGGTGGAACGCAACGTGATGTTCCTGATCCTGACGCTGATCATCGTCGTTGCCGCGTTCAACATCATCTCCAGCCTGATCATGCTGGTGAAGGACAAAGGCCGCGACGTGGCCATTCTGCGCACCGTCGGCGCCACCCGCGGCATGATCATGCGGATCTTCTTCCTTGCCGGAGCCAGCATCGGCGTCACCGGCACCGTGCTCGGGGTAGCCGGCGGGCTCGCCTTCGCCCGCAACATCGAGACGATCCGCCAAGGCATCCAATCGCTGACCGGCACCGAGCTGTTTGCGCCGGAGATCTACTTTCTTTCGAAGCTGCCGGCCGTCGTCGATCCGTCAGAGGTGACGATGGTCACGCTGATGGCGCTCGGCTTGTCCTTCCTCGCCACCATCTATCCGTCCTGGCGCGCGGCCCGCATCGATCCGGCGGAAGCCTTGCGCTATGAGTGAGCCGCTGTTTCGGCTGAAGGGGTTGCGGCGCACCTTTCGTCAGGGCCGAAGCGAGTTGCAGGTGCTGCGCGGCCTCCACCTCGACGTCGCTGTCGGCGAGATTGTTGCGCTCGTCGGTCCATCGGGTTCAGGCAAGTCGACCTTGCTGCACATCGCCGGGCTGCTTGAACGGCCGGATGACGGCGACGTGTATGTGAACGGCGAGGCCTGCGGCCGCCTCGGTGACGAAGCGCGAACGACCCTGCGCCGCTCACACTTCGGCTTCGTCTATCAGTACCATCATCTGTTGCCGGAGTTCTCGGCCCTGGAAAACATCACCCTGCCGCAGTTGATCGCCGGCGTGAGCAAGCGAACCGCCGACGCCCGTTCGCGGGAACTGTTGGCGGCCCTCGGCCTCGCGGAACGGGAGGGACATCGGCCAGGGCAGCTGTCCGGCGGCGAGCAGCAGCGCGTTGCCATCGCCCGCGCGCTCGCCAACCGACCGCAGTTGCTGCTTGCGGATGAGCCGACGGGGAACCTCGATCCGGCCACAGCCGACGATGTGTTCCAGCTGTTTCTGGGTCTTGCCCGCACCGTCGGCTTGACGGCGCTGATCGCGACGCACAATCCGGCGCTGGCCCGGCGCATGGACCGCACCGTCGTCCTCGAGAATGGCGTTCTCGTCGAGGCAGCGCAAAGTTAGGAGCGCCGGGTCGGGGAGTTGGCGATGACGGCGGCAAACTTCGTGCATTTGCGGGTGCATACGGCTTATTCGCTGTCGCAGGGGGCGATCCGCATCAAGGATCTGGTCAAGCTGTGCCAGGCCGAACGGATGCCGGCCGTTGCCATCACCGACACCAACAACCTGTTCGGCGCCATGGAATTTTCCGTCGCCATGGCGGCGGCCGGCATTCAGCCGATCATCGGCTGCCAGCTGCCGCTCGCCATCGACGACGGGGCCTGGCGCGGTCCGCCGCGGCGCAATCCCAATGCGGACGCCATCGTCCTGCTGGTGCAGAATGCCGCTGGCTACCGCCATCTGCTCAAGCTCCTGGCCATTGCCTACGACGCGGCTGTCGGCGGGGCGGGGGCGCCGCAGGTGCGCATCGCTGACCTCGCGGCGCATAACGAGGGGCTGATCCTGCTCACGGGCGGCGCCGAGGGGCCCATCGGCCGGTTGATCCTCGACGGCAAAGAGGCGCAGGCGGACAGCTTGCTGAGCCAGATCGCGGCGATATTCCCCGGGCGCGCCTATGTCGAGCTGCAGCGCCATGGCGTGGAGATCGAGGCGGTAACGGAACCTGCGCTGCTCGCCCTTGCCGAGAGACTGGAGCTGCCGCTGGCTGCCACCAACGAGCCCTTCTTCACGTCGGCGGAGATGTACGAGGCACATGACGCGCTGCTCTGCATCGCGGCGGGCACCAGCGTCGCCGATCCCGAGCGGTGGCGGCTGACGCCGGAGAGCACCTTCAAGAGTGCCGCCGAGATGTCGGCGCTGTTTGCCGATCTGCCTGAGGCCACCGCCAATACGGTGCTCATCGCCAAGCGCTGCGCGTTCATGGTGGAACCGACGAAGCCAATGCTGCCCCCCTTCGACAGCGGCGATGGCCGTGGCGAGGCCGAGGTGCTGCGCGCCGATGCGCGCGATGGCTTGGAACGCCGGCTGGCGGCGCTGCAAGTCAGCGATGCCGCCGGCCTCGCCGCCCGCACCCCAGAGGCTTATCGGTCTCGTTTGGACTACGAACTCGACGTCATCTGCCAGATGGGATTTGCTGGTTATTTCCTCATCGTCGCCGAATTCATCCGTTGGGCGAAGGCGCAAGGCATTCCTGTCGGCCCCGGCCGCGGGTCTGGAGCCGGCTCCGTCGTCGCCTGGGCGCTGACCATTACCGATCTCGATCCGCTCCGCTTCGGCCTGCTGTTCGAGCGCTTTCTCAATCCCGAACGGGTCTCGATGCCGGACTTCGACATCGACTTCTGCCAGGAGCGGCGCGACGATGTCATCCGCCATGTGCGCGAGCGCTATGGGCACGAGCGGGTCGGCCAGATCATTACCTTCGGCAAGCTGCAGGCGCGCGCCGTGCTGCGCGACGTCGGCCGCGTCATGGGGATGCCATTCGGCCAGGTGGACCGGATCTGCAAGCTGGTCCCCAACAATCCAGCCAACCCGGTCACCCTCGATCAGGCGGTTGCTGGCGAACCGCAATTGCAGGCGATGATCGCAGCGGACGAGGCGGTCGCCCGCCTCGTCGATATCGCGCGCAGGCTGGAGGGGCTATACCGCCACGCTTCCACCCACGCCGCTGGCGTCGTCATCGGCGACCGCCCGCTCGATGAGATCATCCCGCTGTTCCGCGACCCGCGGTCAGAGCTGCTGGTGACCGGGTTCAATATGAAATGGGTGGAACAGGCCGGATTGGTGAAGTTTGATTTCCTGGGCTTGAAGACGCTGACCGTCCTCGTGCGCGCCGTCGCGCTCATCAGCGCGGGGCGTGGTATCGACATCGACCTGTCGAACCTGCCGCTCGATGACGCGGCGACGTTCGCCATGCTGGGCCGCGGCGATACCGTTGGCGTCTTCCAGCTGGAAAGCGCCGGCATGCGCGATGCGCTGCGCCGGCTCCGGCCCGACACCTTTGAGGACATTATCGCCGTCGTCGCTCTCTACCGGCCGGGACCGATGGACAACATCCCGAGCTACATCCGCCGCAAGCACGGGGAGGAGGAGCCCGACGATCTGCATCCGTCGCTGAAGGAGATCCTGAAGGAAACCTACGGCATCATGATCTATCAGGAACAGGTCATGCAGATTGCACAGGTGCTCGCCGGCTATTCGCTCGGCAGCGCCGACCTGTTGCGTCGGGCGATGGGCAAGAAGATCAAGGCGGAGATGGACCAGCAGCGCGCGACCTTCGTCGGCGGTGCCGTCGCCCGCGGGGTCAGCGAGCAAAGGGCCTCGCACATTTTCGATCTGGTTGCGAAGTTCGCCGGCTATGGCTTCAACAAGTCCCATGCCGCCGCCTACGCGTTGGTCGCCTATCAGACGGCCTATCTGAAGGCGAATTTCCCGGTGGAGTTCTTTGCGGCGGCGATGAGCTTTGATTTGAACCACAGCGATAAGCTGAATGGGTTCCGCCAGGAACTGAGCCGTCTCGGCATCCGCCTGTTGCCGCCGGACGTCAATGCATCCGACGTGGCCTTCACGGTGGAGGCCGACCCCGCCGAGGCGGGTCGGACAGCGGTCCGCTACGCGCTCGCCGCCATCCGCAACGTCGGCGAGGCGGCCGCCGCCGCCATCGTCGCCGCGCGCCGAGAGGGCGGTCCGTTCGCCAGCGTTGCCGATTTTGCCGGACGTCTCGATGCCCACGCCGTCGGTAAGCGGCCCCTCGAAAACCTTGTGCGCGCAGGCGCGCTGGATCGCCTCAACCCCAACCGTCGCCAACTGTTCGATGCCGTCGAGCCGATCGTCCGCTTTGCCAATGCCGTCGGTGCCGAACGGGCGAGCGGCCAGATGGCGTTGTTCGGCGGTGGCGGTGGTGGCGATGCGGCCGCGGTGAGCCTGCCGCTGCCGGCGGTTGCCGACTGGCCGCCGATGGAGCGGCTGAAGGCCGAACTGGAAGCGATCGGTTTTTACCTCTCGGCGCATCCCCTTGACGCCTACGGCGTGCGCCTGCGCCGGCTGAAATCGACGCCGTTTGCCGATGTTCTGACGCAACGGCTCGCCGGTGCGGTTACCCTCGCCGGCACCGTTATCGGCAAGCGCGAACGCACCTCGGGCAAGGGCAGCCGCTATGCGTTCGTTCAATTGTCGGACACCTCAGGGGTGTTCGAGATTACCGTGTTCAGTGAGGTGCTGGCGGCACGAAGGGACCTGCTGGCGGTCGGCCAGTCGTTGCTCATTCGCGCCACCATTCAGGCCGATGGCGAAAGTGTGCGCTGTACGGCACAGGACATCGAGCCGCTGGACGCCGCCGTTGGCCGCCTCGGCACGACGATCGAGGTTGCCATCGATGGCGAGGAGCCGCTGGCGGCGCTGGCCCAGGTGCTTGGCGGAGCGGCGGGTGGTCGCGGCCAAGTGCGGCTGCTGCCATGGCTTGGCGGCGGCGAGGAGGCGGAGATCAGCCTGCCGATGCGCTCGACGTTGACGCCGGAGGTGTTGCACCAACTGCGCGCCATTCCGGGCGTGCGCGATGTGCGCGAAGCGTGAGCCAACGCCGCCCGTCGCCCTGTCGAGCATCAGGTCAGTTCGCGATCCTGGCGGGGTGGCACTGGTGCCGCTGTCGTGAGCGGTAGCACCTTTTCCGCATCGAACATGTAATCGCGGGTATAGGGCAGGGCGTCGATTCGCCGCGTCAGTTGCACCTGAAACACGCCGTGTGGGGTGAAGCGAAACGTCGCTTCGCACGCCGCCAGGTAGAATTCCCACATCCGGCAGAACCGCTCGTCATAAAGGGCCTTTGCGTTCTCCCACTGGCTGAGGAAGCGCTCGCGCCAGCAACGCAGCGTCCACGCGTAATGCATTCGCCAAAATTCGATATCGGTGATCCACAGCCCGGCGCGCTCAATGGCGGCGACCACTTCCGAGAGGGCTGGGCTGTAGCCGCCGGGGAAAATGTACTTGCGCAGCCAGGGATTGGTGGTGCCCGGACCGTCGGGACGGCCAATGAAATGGATCAAGGCAACGCCGTCCTCCGCCAGACAGGCGCGCACTCGGCGAAAGAACGCTTCGAAGTGCGGAATGCCGACGTGCTCAAGGAAACCGACAGAGACGATGCGGTCGTAGAGGCCAGACACATCCCGATAGTCGCATACCGCGAAGCTGACGCGCCCGGCGAGACCTTGCCTCACGGCCCGCACCCGCGCTGCCGCCACCTGGGCTTCCGCGACGTTGATGCCGACGACGTCGACATCGGCGGCCTCCGCCAGATAGACGGCGAGAGCGCCCCATCCGCAGCCGATGTCGAGCACCCGCTGTCCCGCCCGCAGCCGCAGCTTGGCGGCGAGATGGCGGCATTTCTGCTGCTGCGCTCGCTCAAGGCTATCATCGGGTGTCATAAAGTAAGCGCACGAATAAATCCGGCTCGAATCCAGGAACAGATCGTAGAGCCGTTCATCGAGTTCGTAATGATGGGAGGCGTGCCGGCGGGCCTGACGATGGTCGTTGGCTTGCAGGAAGCGGCGCAACAGATAGCCCAATTGGCTGGTCAGGCGGGCGAACCCCGAGGCCGGCACGGCGTCCCAGCCGCCGTCGCGCGCACGGGTATTCTCTCCAATCAGGGCGAGGAAACGATAGATGTCGCCGCCGTCGATGGACAGTCGTCCCTCCATGTAGGCTTCGCCAAAGTACAGGCTTGGGTAGAAAAACAGTTGTCGATGTAATGCCCGATCATGAAGGCGAAGGGTGACAACGGGCTCCCGGCCGTCACCGAAGTGATGCTGACGGTTTGCAGCATCGATCACGGTCAACGACCCTTGGCGGATCAAGCGCTCCAGCAAGTGGGCGAACAACATCCCTCGGGTTTCCTTCCGGAACCGGCTTCCTGCGGTTTACCCATGATTATACAAGGTTCCGGCGGCGGAGGCGTGGCGTCGGATGGTACCGCTCACGATGTTGCGGTCCTCGATGGGAAGGCTATGTCGCAGGGATGCGATTTGGACGCAATCTCCAGACAACCATGACCTTCAGGGAGGCAAACATGCGGATCGGCGTTACCAAGGAAATCAAGGTTCACGAGTATCGCGTCGGTCTGACGCCGGACAGCGTCCGCGAACTCGTCGATCGCGGTCATCAGGTCATGGTCGAGACGGAGGCCGGCGCCGGCATTGATTGCGCCGATGCAGACTATCTCGCGGCGGGCGCGGAGATCGCCGATACGGCGCGGCGCATTTTCGACGGCGCCGAACTGATCGTGAAGGTCAAGGAGCCGCAGCTCGAGGAACGGCGCCAGCTGAAACCGGGGCAGGTCCTGTTCACCTACCTCCATCTGGCGCCGGACCCCGAGCAGGCGCGCGATCTGGTTGCCTCCGGCGCCGTCTGCATCGCCTACGAAACGGTCAGCGGGGCGGATGGCCGGCTGCCGCTGCTGGCGCCGATGTCGCAGGTGGCGGGGCGTCTCGCCATTCAGGCGGGCGCCTCGGTCCTGGAAAAGGCGCACGGTGGCCGCGGCATCTTGCTTGGTGGGGTCCCTGGGGTGGCGCCGGCAAAGGTCGTGGTCATCGGCGGCGGCGTTGTCGGCGAGAACGCGGTGATGATGGCCCTCGGCATGGGCGCGGATGTCACCGTGCTTGATCGGGACATCGACGTTCTCGACCGGCTCTCACGCCAGTTCGGTGTTTCCTTGAAGAGCATCTATTCAACGCGGCAGTCGATCGAGGAGCACGTGCTCAAGGCCGACCTGGTTGTCGGCGGCGTGCTGGTCGTCGGCGCCGAGGCGCCAAAGCTGGTGACCGCCGACATGGTCCGTCGGATGAAGCGGGGCGCCGTGCTCGTCGACGTTGCCATTGACCAGGGCGGCTGCTTTGAAACATCGCGTCCCACCACCCACGCCGAGCCCACGTTCATCATCGATGGTGTGGTCCACTACTGCGTCGCGAACATGCCGGGCGCGGTGCCCCGCACCTCCACCTACGCCCTCAACAATGCGACGCTGCCGTACGTGCTGGCCCTTGCCGACCGTGGCTATCGCGCGGCGTTGCTGGCCGACCCCGGGTTCCGCGCCGGCTTGAACATCTGTGCCGGCAAGGTGACGCACAAGGCCGTGGCAGAGGATCTCGGCTACGAGTACATGCCGCCGGAAACCGCGCTGACGGCATAGCGGGGACCGGCACAACGGCATTTCGCCTTTTCCGGCGCCCTGTGGTAGAGGAACGCGCACATGAACGGGAGAGCGGACGGATGATGAGCCTCGATTCGGCAAAGAAAATCCATTCCAGTTCCTGGCATGAGATGCATCGTGAGGCGACCGATCTCGGCCTGCGGCTCAAGGATCGGGGGCCGTGGCGCGGCATCGTTGCCATCAGCCGGGGCGGGCTGGTGCCGGCATCGGTGATTGCCCGGGTTCTCGACATCCGCCTCATCGTGACCATCTGCATCGCCAGCTACGATGGCGAGATGAAAGGCGAACTTGCGGTGCTGCGCCGGCCGCCGCCGGAAATCGGCAGCGGCGAAGGCTGGTTGCTTGTTGATGACGTGGCCGACTCCGGGGCGACGGCGGCGGCAGCGCGTCAGATGCTTCCGGCCGCTCACTATGCTGCGCTCTACGTCAAACCCGCCGGCAAGCCCTTTGTCGACACATACCTCTGCGAGGTTGAGCAGGGCACGTGGATCGATTTTCCCTGGGATCGTGATCCGGCGAAACCGCATACGCAGTCGGCATGAGCGAAGGGCTGTCCCGGTCGCCTGCGGCGGCGTAAGCTCTCCAGTCGGTGCCGGCAGCAACCTGGCTTGCCGGCCGTTGCGGGGAGGCGACGGCGATGGGCGAGGCGTTGACCGTTGGCGGCGTGACCATCGCCGGTACGATGGCTCCCGGCTACGAGACAGTCCTGACGCCCGCCGCGCTCGAATTCGTCGCCGCGCTGGATCGGCGTTTCGCGCCGGCGCGCCGTGACTTGCTGGCTGCCCGCGACGAGCGGCAGGCGCGCCTCGACCGTGGGGAGTTGCCAGGATTTCTCGCCGATACCGAAGCGATTCGCCGGGGCAACTGGCGCGTGGCACCGGCACCCGCCGATCTCCTGGACCGGCGGGTCGAAATCACCGGACCGGTCGAGCGCAAGATGATCATCAATGCGCTGAACTCCGGCGCCAACGTGTTCATGGCGGATTTCGAGGACTCGCTGACGCCGACCTGGGCGAATGTGGTGGAAGGCCAGATCAATCTCAGGGACGCCGTCAACGGCACCATCCGCCATCTCGACAGTGCAACCGGCAAGAGCTACGCGCTCGCCGAAAAGACGGCGGTCCTCATCGTCCGCCCGCGCGGCTGGCATCTTGACGAGGCGCACGTGCGCGTTGGTGGTGACGCGGTGAGCGGCGCCATCTTCGACTTCGCGTTGTACCTCTTCCATAATGCCTGCCAGCTGATGGCCAAGGGCAGCGGCCCTTACTTTTATCTGCCCAAACTGGAAAGCCACCTGGAAGCGAAGCTGTGGGCGGATATCTTCGTCGCAGCGGAGGAAATGTTGGGTCTGGCGCACGGCACCATTCGCGCCACCGTGCTCATCGAAACGGTCCTTGCCGCCTTCGAGCTGGAGGAAATCCTCTATCAGCTGCGTGACCATGCCTGCGGTCTGAACTGCGGGCGATGGGATTACATGTTCAGCTTCATCAAAAAGTTTCGCAATCGGCCGGACTTCGTCCTGCCCGATCGGGCGCAGGTGACGATGACGGCGCCGTTCATGCGCGCCTACACCTTGCACCTGATCCGGGTCTGTCACCGCCGCCGCCGCACATGCCGGCGGCGAACCAGCTTCACCGCTATCGCGACGACATCGGGGTGACCGCTCACGACCTCCTGGCGCCGGCAGTTGGAACGGTGACCGAGGCGGGGCTGCGCAACAATATCCGCGTCGGCATCCAGTATCTCGCCTCCTGGCTCGGCGGTCAGGGCTGCGTTCCCCTTTACAATCTGATGGAGGACGCGGCGACGGCGGAAATCTGCCGAAGCCAGATCTGGCAATGGCTCAGGCACCATGTGCACCTCGACGACGGCCGCCCGATCACGCAATCGCTGGTGCGTGAAATGATCGACGATGAAGTGGGACAGCTCGCAGCCCAGCACGGCCCGTCGTTTGATGCCGCACGCTATCGCCGTGCCGTCGAGCTGTTCGTCAAGGTCGCAACGCCGCCGGATTTCATCGAGTTCCTGACGCTCCCCGCCTATGCCGAGGTTATCGCGGCGTCACAGTGAGATGGAAAACGGTCAGGATCATATAGGTTTCCCACTCACGCGCGATGTTCCACCCGGACCCCGCAGCCGTTTCGTGCTACCGATCTGACGAGCGGTGGCCGGATTTCCGGTGCACCGCCTCCGCGCGACGTGCACCGTCGGCATGGCGCGTTGGCGCCTCAGCCGTCGTCAGGAAGGGAAAGCCATGTTGCGTACGCGCCGCGTCTACCTGATCAATCCGCGCGCCCCCGCTGCGTTCACCACCAAGCCGATCTTCTTCGGCCGTGCCTTGTACTCGCCACTTGCGGGCCTATTGCAGGTCGCGGCGCTGATTCCGCAGGATCAATACGAGGTGGTGCTCACCGACGAGAACATCGAGGAGATCGATTTCGACCTCGCGTGCGATCTCGTCGGCATCTCGGCGATGACGTCGTACGTCAACCGCGGCTACCAGATCGCCGATAAATTCCGCGCGCGCGGCGTGCCGGTGGTGATGGGCGGGGTGCATCCCAGCTTCATGCCGGACGAGGCGCTGCAGCATGCGGATGCGGTGGTCATCGGCGAGGCCGAGTACGTGATGGATCGGGTCTTGGCTGACCTTGAGGCCGGCACGCTGCGCGGCACCTACAAGGCGGACCGGCTGCACACCATGCAGGGGCTGCCGGGCCCGCGCATGGACCTGATCAAGAAGCACCGCTATTTCAACCGGACTTTCATCCAGACGGCGCGCGGCTGCCACCACGCCTGCAACTTCTGCTCCGAGCAGTTGCTGTTCGGCCTGAAGTTCCGCTTCCGCCCGACCGAAGAGGTCATCGCCGATATCATCGGCTGCGGCGAGACGGTCGTCGCACTGAACGACGCGGATTTCTTCGGCGTGCCGGCGCGCGCCGCCGAGGTGATGCGGGCGCTGAAGGGCCGCGGCATCAAGTGGCAGGCCGGCGTCAATTCCGCCTCGGCGAACGACGATAAGCTGCTCGAACTCGCCGCCGAAAGCGGCTGCTTCATGCTGTCGATCGGCTTCGAATCGATTTCCAAGGCGACGTTGCGCAGCGTTCACAAGTACCAGAACAAGCCCGAAAACTACATCAAGCTGGTGGAAAAGATCCACAGCCACGGCATCCTGGTGTTCGGCCTGTTCATGTTCGGTTTCGACGGCGATGATGCGACGGTGTTCGACGAAACGCTGAAGCTGAACTTCGAAGCCGGCTACGACATGTGTGGCTATTCGATCCTGACGCCCTATCCCGGCACCTTGCAGTGGTTCGAGATGATGCAGCAGGGGCGCGTCGCCTCGTTCGACTGGGACAAGTACGACCAGCAGCACATCGTCTATCGTCCGAAGGGAATGACCGTGCCGGAGTTGCAGCACGGCTTCCTCAAGGCCTACGACGATTTTTACTCCTGGCCGTCGCTGGCCCGGCGCTTTCCGTGGAAAGGCGATCGCTCGCGGCTGATGTGGTCGGTATTCAACATGTTCTATCGCAAGGGCGGACTGC
>JALOTH010000046.1 GCA_025458035.1 Rhodospirillales bacterium | reverse complement strand
ATCGACCGGCAGGCGGAGGACCGCCAGTTCCAGCAGCGGCAGCAGTCGCAGGATCTGGCGATGCAGCGGCAACTGGAATTCGAGCGCCAGCGCAAGCAGATGCAGCTCGATTTCGAGCGCCAGCAGGAGGAACAGCGGCTGTTCAACGAATGGTCGCGTCAACAGGGCATGTGACCGACGCCGGTCGAACCTCGGCGAGATGCCGGCCGGCGCCTCAGGGATCCCGGCGCCAGGCGTAGGGCGAGTCGAACAGCGGCGGAACCGCCGTGGCGGATGGCGGCCGCCCGCCCGGCACCGTCCGCTCGCAGGTGCTTTCGGAGCGGAACTGGATGCAGCGCGCCCAGCGCTCCTCCTGCGCCTCGACGGCGCCGGCGCTGAACGGCACGGTCAATCGAGTTTGCGCCTGCCCCGTTGACGGATCGATGGCGCTCTCGCAGGCCCCGAGGGCCGCGATCATCATTACGGCACAGAGTCGATAAGGCATAATGCCGCTGGCGCGCTCCCGCCCCTTGTCATTTGTCCCACGTGTCCAGCCTACCCGCTCGCCGCTCCGCAGGCAAAGCGCTTTCGCCGCCGGCCCGCTTGCGCCGTTGCTGCATCTGCGTCACCATGCTTCGCGGCCGCGATGGCGGATGGCGGCGGATGGTTAGCGGCTGGGCGGACGCGGATACGGAAATCGATGCGCATCGAAGCGGATGTCTTTGCGACGACGACCGTCGCGATGTGCGCCTTCTTTCTCGGCTACGCCATCGTCATGCGCTCGTCGTTTCTGCGGCGCTACAGCATTCCCGAGCCAATGGTCGGCGGCGCGACGTTCGCCATCCTCTTCGCGCTCGCCTATACGCTCTTCGACATCGAAGTGACGTTCGACCTGGAGCGGCGCGATACCCTTCTCGTCTATTTCTTTGCCGCCTTGGGGTTGCGCTTCAATCCCCGCGAGCTGATCGCCAACCGCCGGCCGCTGCTGATCTTGGCGGCGCTCGCCAGCCTGATGATCCTTACCCAGAACGTCGCCGGCATCACGGTCGCGCAAGCGTTCGGGTTTGAGCCGCAGGTGGGCGTCGTCGCCGGCTCGATGGCGCTCACCGGCCGCTCCGGAACGACGGTGGCGTGGGCGCCGATCTTTCACGAGCAGTTCGGCCTCGAGGGGATGTCGCGGCTCGGCGCCGCGGTCAACATGGCTGGGCTGCTCGCCGCCTGCGCCATCGGCGGCCCGATCGCCCGTTACCTGATCACCCGGCACGGTCTGAACGGCCCGCGGCGCACCGCTGACGCCGAGCTCGGCTTTTCCCGGCATGAGGACGACGTCAGTCTCGACCATCACGCCTTTCTGCTGGCGCTGCTGCGCATTCATGCCGTCGTTTTGACCGGCCTTCTCCTCAAATGGGCCATCGACTTCACCGGTATCCTGATGCCCCTTTATGTGACCTGTCTCGTCGGCGGCATCCTTCTTGGCAACGTTAAACCGCGGTTCGCCGACGGCATCCGCTGGTCCGCCAGCGACCAGTGCCTGACACTGATCGCCTATGTCAGTCTTGGGCTGTTCTATTCAATGGCGTTGATGAGCCTGCAATTATGGACGGCGGGGGAGTTTTTATACTTCATGGCCGTCGTCATGATCGTGCAGATCGCCATCACCATCGCCTTTTCTATTCTACTGGTGTTTCGTGCCATGGGTGGGGACTATGATTCAGCCGTCGTCGCCGCCGGCTTCGCTGGCATCTCGCTGGGGTCGACGGCAACGACGATGGCCATCATGACGGCGATCACCAACGAGTATGGACGCGCGCACCGGGCGTTGGTTATCGTCCCTTTGACCTGTGGCATCTCCGTCGACATTATCAATTCATTCGCCATTGCCGCCTTTGCCATGTTGCACTAACAAGCGGAGCCGGTGGCATCGGACCTGCTGCCTTGCCGGCGCGCGACACTCCAACGCCGAGGATTGACCACTGGCGTGCCGCACTACGGGCGAGGTTTCGGTTTTGATGCGACGATCTGCTGCCACCTTCGGTTTTCTCGCTCTTGCCCCGCTTCTCGTCGGTTGCGATCAGCAGCAAGCGCCGCCGCCGGAGACGGTGCGGGCGATCCGGGCGATCGAGGTCGGCGACGCGGTCAGCGGGCAGGTGCGCCGGTTCCCCGGGTTGATCGAAGCCAAGGAGTCCTCGGAACTCAGTTTCGAGGTGGGCGGCAGCGTTCGCGAGGTGCTGGTCAATCAGGGCGATTTCGTACGCGGGGGACAGGTGCTGGCGCGCCTGGATGACGAGCGGTTTCGGCTCGCGGTCAGCGCCGCCAATGCCGATGTCGACAGGGCGCGCGCCTATGTCGCGCAGACGACGGCGGACTATCAGCGCCATCAGCGGCTGCTGGCGCAGCGGGCGGTCTCGCAGGTCCAGTTCGAAGTCGCCCAGCGCAACTATGATTCGGCACGCAGCCAGCTCGAGTTTGCGCAGGCGCAACTGGGGCTGGCGCAGCGCGATCTGCGCAGCACGACGCTTAAGGCTCCCTTCGCCGGAGCGATCGCCGTGCGGCAGATCGAACCCTTCCTCGAGGTGCGTGCCGGGCAGACGGTCTTCCGGCTCGATGCGGAGCGGGGCATCGAGGTCGCCATCGGCGTGCCCGAAACCACCATCGCTCAGCTTCGGCTCGGCATGCCGGCGACGGTGACGGTTGCCAGCCGGGCGGAAGCGATGGCGGCGCAGGTCACCGAGATCGGAACCGCTGCCGCGGCTGGCAACACCTTTCCGGTCAAGCTGGCGCTGCTACAGCCGCCGCCCGCTATTCGCCCGGGGATGACGGCGGAGGCGAGCCTTGTGCTGGGTCAGGATGAGCGCGGCGAGACCTATTTCGTGCCGCTGGCGGCGATTGCGCCGGGCGAGCGGCCGGGGGACGGGTTTGTCTTCGTTTACGATGCCGGAACGTCGACGGTGCGCCGCACCGCCGTCCGCGCGGCCGGGACGCTGAGCAGCAATGAGGTCGCCGTCAGCGGCCTCAGCCGCGGTCAGATCATCGCGACCGCCGGCGTGACGTTCCTCGTCGACGGACAGAAGGTCCGGCTGCTGGAGGCGCCGGCGGCGCCGGCCAGGACGTCACCTTAACGCCGCCGCGCAGCAGGAACGCCCCCCGTGTTCGCCAAGATCACCCAGTTCGCCATCGATGCCAACCGGATCACGGTCCTGATCCTGCTCGGCATTCCGATCATCGGCATTCTCATCTTCCTCGATTATCCACGCCAGGAAGATCCCTCCATCGAAATCCGCCAGGCGATCGTCACCGCCTTCCATCCGGGCATGGATGTCTATCAGGTGGAGGACCTGATCACCCGCACCCTCGAGGAGAAGATCCGCGAGATCGGCGAAGTCGACGATATCTGGTCTTCCTCGCAGGACGGCCGCACGATCATTTACGCCGAGGTCGATGACTGGGTTTCCGGCGCCGACATCCCGCGCGTCTGGCAAACCCTGCGCAACAAGATGAATGATGCCATCCCGCAGTTGCCGGCCGGCACCTTGGGGCCGTTCGTCAATGACGAGTTCGGGCTCACCGCGGTGGCGACGATCGCCCTGTGGAGCGACGGGTTTTCGCTGGAGGAGATGCGGCGCGTCGCCCGCGACATCCGCGGCCAGCTCGACGTTGTGGCCGGGGTCGAGAGGATCGAGCTGTTTGGCGTGCAGCCCGAAAGGGTATTCTTGACCGTATCGAATGCGCGGCTCGCCAGCCTCGGGATCCCACCACAGACGATCGTCGATACGCTGCGTGCGCAGAACGTCATCTTGCCAGGCGGCACCGTCAACGCCGAGGGCCAGAACGTCATCATCGAGGCGTCCGGCACTTTCGATACCGTCGCCGAGATCGAAAATGCCCTGGTGCCGGTGCCGGGAACGGGCCGCTCGATTGCGCTCAAGGATATCGTTCAGGTCACTCGCGCCTATGTCGATCCGGCGCGGCAGCCGGTGTTTTTCAACGGCAAGCCGGCCATCGTCATCAGCGTTGCGATTCTCGATGGCGTCAACGCGGTCGAGTTCGGGCAGCGCCTCGATGCCCGCCTGGAAGACATTCAGCAGAGTCTGCCGGTCGGCTATGTCCTTGAGTATGCCACGTTCCAGCCGGCGCTGGTGGAGCGGGCGGTCAACGGCGCGATCAGCAATCTGGCGCAGACGCTGGTCATCGTCACCGTCGTCGTCGTGCTGTTTCTCGGGGTGCGCGCCGGCCTGATCGTTGGCGCCTTCGTGCCGCTGACCATCCTGCTCGCCCTCGTCGGCATGTCGATGTGGGGCGTCGAACTGCAGCGCATGTCCATCGCCGCGGCGATCATCGCCCTTGGCATCATGGTCGACAACGGCATTGTCGTCGCCGAGACGATGCGCTCCAAGCTCGAAGCGGGGGAGGAACGCCGCGCCGCGGCGCTGGACACCGCCCGCACCCTCGGGCTGCCGCTGCTGATCTCGACGATGACGACGATCCTCGCCTTCATGCCGATAGCGCTGGCGGAGGGCTCCACCGGCGAATACACGCTCTCCCTCGGCCAAGTGGTGATCTTAGTGCTGTTCGGCTCCTGGTTCATGTCGATGTACATGACGCCGACGATGTGTATCTGGTTCCTGAAGACGGCGCCGGCGGCCGATCGCTCAGGCGAGCCAGTGGAGCCTTATGCGAGCGGCGTCTATCGTTGGTACCGACGCTTTCTGGAGCTGATCCTGCGCCACCGTCTGGCGACCTTGGCCATCGCGGCGGGGTTCGCCGCCGCCGTCGTCATCGCCGGCCGCGGCATCGTCACCGAGTTCTTCCCCGCCAACGATCGCAACCAGTTCCTGCTCTACCTCGATCTGAAGGCGGGCGCCGACATCAGCGAGACCACCCGCGTTGTGCAAAGCTTGAGCGGCTGGCTGGGCGATAAGGCGGTCAATCCCGAGGTCACCGGGGTGGTCGGCTACGCCGGCAGCGGCGGTCCCCGGTTCTTCCTGTCGCTGGCGCCGATCGATCCCGACCCGCACGTCGCCTTCATGCTCGTCGAAACGGAGAGCAACGAGCAGGTGCCGGAACTGATCGAACGCGCCCGCGCCCATATCGACAAAACCTATCCGGAGGTACGCGGCGCGCCGAAGGCGATGTGGTTTGGGCCGACGGAGGCCGGCCTTGTCGAGATCCGGCTGAAGGGCCCCGATGAGCGGGTGTTGCTGGACCGGGCCGAACACCTGCTGGCGGCGCTGCGCACCGTTCCCGGCACCATCGAGGAGCAGCAGGACTGGGAAAACCGCGTCGTGAAAGTGCGGATCGTCGTCGATCAGAACCGCGCCCGCCGCGCCAACGTCACCTCCCAGGACATCGCTCTCGCCCTCAATGCCTTCCTCAGCGGCGGCACGATCACGGACTACCGGGAAGGCGACGCGGTCATCCCCGTCGTGCTGCGCGGCACCGAGGCGGAACGCGGCCAGCTAGCGACGCTGCCCGATCTCAACGTCTATTCCAGCGCCACCGGCGAGACGGTCCCGCTGTTGCAGATCGCCGACATCAGCAGCGTCTGGGAACCCTACCGGGTCAACCGCCGCAATCACGAGCGGACGGTGACGGTCAGCGCCAAGCACCTGCAATTGACGGCGGGCCAGTTGTTCGAGCGGCTGGAGCCGGCGATCGCCAGCCTCGACCTGCCGCGCGGCTACCGCTGGGAGATGGGCGGCGAGCTGGACAGCTCGGCGACGGCGCAGCAGCGGCTGTTCGCCAACTTCCCCCTCGCCGGTTTTCTCATCGTCTTCCTGCTGATCTGGCAGTTCAACTCGTTCCGCCGCGCCGGCATCATCCTGCTGACGATCCCGATGGCCTTTCTCGGCGCCGTCATCGGCCTGCTGGTGATGGGAGCGCCGTTCGGCTTCATGTCGCTGCTGGGCCTCCTCAGCCTCGCCGGCATCATCACCAACAACGGCATCATCATGATCGACAGCATCGAGAACAACCGCCGCGCCGGGCAGGGATCCTATGACGCGATCATCGCCGCGTCGCTGTCGCGCTTTCGCCCCATCATCATGACGACGGTGACGACCATTCCCGGCCTGCTGCCGCTGATCGTCTGGCGCGATCCGCTGTTCTACAGCATGGCCGTAGTGATCTCCTTCGGCGCGTTGCTGGGCACAGTGCTGACGCTGGGGATGGTGCCGGCCCTGTATGCCCTGCTGATGGGCGTCAAATCGCCGGGAAAGTGACGGGCATGGGCCGCAGCCTTTCCGGTTGACTTCAGCGGCGGCCGTGGCATAGTCCGCGCTCTCTCGACAGTGGCTCGCAGAGGCCAGCAGCGCTATTGCCCGCGGCCCAGTGGTCTGCGTATCCGGGGATCTGGAATGAAAACATTCTCCGCCCGTGCGGCCGACATCACACGGGACTGGTTCGTCATCGACGCCGACGGCGCCGTGCTGGGCCGGCTGGCGAGCGTGGTGGCGATGCGGCTGCGCGGCAAGCACAAGCCGATCTTCACCCCGCACATGGACTGCGGCGACCACATCATCGTCGTCAACGCCGAAAAGGTGAAGCTGACCGGCCGCAAGCGGCAGAACGAAAAGTTCTACTGGCATACCGGCCATCCCGGCGGCATCAAGGAGCGCTCGCTCGGCCAGATCCTCGACGGCCGTTATCCCGAGCGGGTGATCGAGAAGGCGGTGGAGCGGATGATCACGCGCTCACCCCTCGGCCGCCAGCAGATGCGCAAGCTGCGCGTCTACAAGGGCCCCGAGCATCCGCACGGCGCCCAGCAGCCAGCGCCGCTGGACTTGGCGGCGCTCAACCCGAAGAACGCGCGCTAGCGGCACAACGAGGCTCAACGCGATGGCCGAAACGACCCTGCATGACTTGAAGGATCTGGGCGCGACCGAACTGGCGGCGGCGTTGCCGGCGGCGGCGCCCCGCTACGAACAAAGGCTCGATCCCTACGGCCGGGCCTACGCGACCGGCAAGCGCAAGGACGCGGTCGCCCGCGTCTGGGTGAAGCCGGGAAAGGGCGCGATTACCGTCAATGGCCGCGATATCGCTCAGTTTTTCGCGCGGCCGACGCTGCGCATGATCATCAACCAGCCGTTCGTCGTTGCCGATCGCGTCGGCCAGTTCGACGTCATGTGCACCGTCAGCGGCGGCGGCCTGTCCGGGCAGGCGGGGGCGCTGCGCCACGGGATCAGCAAGGCCCTCACCCACTATGAGCCGGACTTGCGTTCGGCGCTGAAGGGTGTCGGGTTCCTGACTCGCGATCCTCGCGTCGTCGAACGCAAGAAGTACGGCAAACGCAAGGCGCGGCGCAGCTTCCAGTTCTCCAAGCGCTGATCGCGACGGCCGCACGACCGCCGTTGGCGGCGACAGGGGAAAGCGATGAACGGCAACGGCACGTGGATCCGCGCCGCCATCGTAGGCGCCAGCGGTTACACCGGCGCCGAGCTGGTGCGGCTGCTCGTTGGCCATCCCGACGTGCGCATCGAAGCCATGACCGCCGACCGCAAGGCCGGGCAGGCTTTTGGTGCGGTGTTTCCGCACTTGGCGGCGGCGGTGACCGATCTCCAGTTGCCGCCGCTGGTTGCCGTCGATGACGTGGACTGGTCGGCGATCGACGTCGCCTTCCTTGGCCTGCCGCACGGCGCCGCGCACGCTGTGGCCCGGCAACTGCCAGAGCGGGTGCGCGTCGTTGACCTGTCGCCGGATTTCCGGTTCGCCGACCCCACCGTCTATGGCGAGTGGTATGGCACGCATGGCGCCCCGGATCTGCAAGCCGATGCCGTTTACGGCCTGACCGAAATCCATCGCCAGCGCATCGCCGCCGCCCGCATCGTCGGCTGTCCGGGCTGCTATCCGACCGCCTCGCTGCTGCCGCTGATCCCGCTCATCGAAGCGGGCGCCATCGGCGCTGACGACGTGATCATCGATGCCAAGTCGGGGGTCAGTGGCGCCGGCCGGGCACTGAAGGAAGGCTCGCTCTATGCCGAGGTGGCGGAAGGCATCGCCGCCTATGGCGTCGCCCAGCACCGGCACGCGCCGGAGATCGAACAGGCGATGAGCGTCGCCGCCGGCCGCACGGTGCGGGTGAACTTCACGCCGCACCTGATGCCGATGAACCGCGGCATCCTTGCCAGCCTGTACGTGCGGCTTGCCGGCGGCGCCAGCGCCGACGATCTGCGGCAGACGCTGGCCGAGCGCTACCAAAACGAACCCTTCGTGCGCGTTTTGGCGGCCGGGGTGGTCCCG
Source organism: Rhodospirillales bacterium (assembly GCA_025458035.1). GTDB lineage: Bacteria > Pseudomonadota > Alphaproteobacteria > Rhodospirillales > Defluviicoccaceae > Defluviicoccus. Next base: position 11,174 of record JALOTH010000046.1, on the reverse strand, counting down.
GCGACGCGCCACGTGCGCGGCAGCAATTTCAATCTGATCGGCGTCTTTGCCGACCGCCTGCCGGGCCGCGCGATCATTTTGTCGGTCATCGACAACCTGGTGAAGGGCGCAGCCGGCCAAGCGGTGCAGAACATGAACCGGCAGTTTGGCCGTGACGAGCGGACCGGGCTCACCCAGCAGCCGCTATTCCCGTAACCGGCGTCCCGGGGGCATCAGAAACATGAAACGAAGCGTGCCGCCATCTCCATGAACAGAATGGCGAACGATTGGATTATGGTGGTCCCGAAGATCAGCGCTGCCAGGGCCAGAGCCAGCAGACCACTCAACACCCACCACGGCCAATCGGCTACACCTCGTTTCATGGATGTGAAGTGTAAAAGCCTCGATCGGCAAAAACCACAGCGCCTGTGCAGACCGGCGAAACGCTGAGCGAAAAAGATTGAGTCGCGGTTGAAATCGCCCTAAACAGCCGCCGGCTTCGCGAAGGCAGCGGACGGCGCAGAGGTAGCGAGAGAGAGTACCGATGATCATTGAACGTGTTCTGCAAAACTTTCCGAGGGCGACCCTGAGAGCCAGTCCGCATGACACCGTTCAAACGATCGCCGGCCAGTTCGAGAAAAAGCATATCGGTCTGGCGATGGTTTGCGATGAGCAGGACCACCTGGTGGGAGTGGTCTCGCTTGGCGACATCGCGCATGTGATCGGAGAGCGGGGACCGGAAGCGGTCACCCTGCCCTTGCGCATGGTCATGACCTCGGATGTCGAGACCTGCAGCCCGAAGGAAGAGATCGAGGTCGTGCTGAAGCGGATGAACGACGGCGACGTTCGCCATCTGCCGGTCGTCGAAGACGGCAAGCTGGTCGGCATCATCGAAAAGGAAGATGCCCTGCAGGTGCTCTACGATCTTGCCGCCTTGGATTTTGCACAGCTACGCAATTACGTCTTCAAGGTCAGCGGCCGCTACTAGGTGGCGAGATTCGCCGCGCACGGGACCGCCCGCTGCGCCATCTTGGGTTGCGAGTCAATTGTACTGTTTTTATTTGTAGTATAAATCTGAACTACGAATAATTAGTATAAAAACAGTGCAGTGTGTTGTTTCGCTGAAAGGACGTGGCCATGGCGCCGCAAATGGTAACCGCGAACCGTCTCGCCGATGGCGTGGTGGTTTACCTTGCCGCCGACGGCCGCTGGCGCGAGCGCTGCGCCGACGGCCACGTCGTCGACGACAGGGCGAGTGCCGCGCAACTGCTGGCAACCGCGGAGGCGGCCGTTGCCACCTGCGACGTCGTCGGCCCCTATCTCATCGACGTCGTGCCGGGCGACGGCGGACCGAGGCCGCAGCGCTATCGCGAGCAGATCCGGGCCGCTGGGCCTTCGATCCGGACCGATCTCGGCAAACAGGCGGAAGGATACTGACCGGCCATGTACACCTACGACGCCTTTGACGAAACGTTCGTCACCGAGCGTGTTGCGCAGTTTCGCGATCAGGTTGCGCGGCGGTTGAGCGGTGAACTGACGGAGGACCAGTTCCGGCCGCTGCGGCTGATGAACGGCCTTTATCTGCAATTGCACGCCTATATGCTGCGGGTGGCGATCCCCTACGGCACGCTGACGTCGATCCAACTGCGCCGCCTCGCCCACATCGCCCGCCGCTACGACAAGGGCTACGGCCATTTTACCACGCGCCAGAACATCCAGTACAACTGGCCGGCGCTCAAAGACACGCCGGATATTCTCGCTGACCTCGCGGAGGTCGGCATGCATGCGATTCAGACCAGTGGTAACTGCATCCGCAACGTCACCGCCGACCAGTTCGCCGGCGCAGCCGCAGGCGAGATCGAGGACCCCCGGATCTGGGCGGAGATCATCCGCCAGTGGTCGACGTTGCATCCCGAGTTCTCGTTCCTGCCACGCAAGTTCAAGATCGCCGTCACCGCCTCGCCAAACGATCGCGCGGCGATCGCCGTCCATGACATCGGCCTGAAAATGGTCCGGGACCAACACGGCGAGGTGGGATTCACCGTCTATGTCGGTGGCGGCATGGGGCGCACCCCATTCATCGGCAAGGAAATCCGCGCCTTCCTGCCGAAGGCGCATCTGCTGTCCTACCTGGAAGCGGTGCTGCGCGTTTACAACCAGCACGGCCGTCGCGATAACATGTTCAAATCGCGCATCAAAATCCTTGTCCACGAGATCGGCGCCGATGCCTTCCGCGAGCGCGTGGAAACAGAATGGGCGGCGATCAAGGATGGCCCGGTCGAACTTCCGGCGGAGGAACTGGCACGCATCGCCGAACAGTTCGCGCCGCCAGCGTTCGAGACCCTGGCTGCGGTCGCCCCGGAGTTCGAGATGCGGCGGTTCGAGGACCGGGCGTTCGCTCGCTGGGCGCGCGCCAATCTTTTCCCCCACCGTCAACCGGGATATGCCATCGTCAACCTGTCGCTGAAGCCGGAGGGCGAACCGCCCGGCGATGCCTCGGCCGAGCAGATGGACGCGGTCGCGGACCTCGCCGACCGCTTCGGCTTCGGTGACATCCGCGTGACGCACGAACAAAACCTGGTCCTGCCGCACGTCCGCCAGAAGGACCTCTACGAACTGTGGCAGGCTCTACTCCCTCTGGGCCTCGCGACGCCGAACATCGGCACCGTGACCGACATCATCGCCTGCCCTGGACTGGACTATTGCAGCCTCGCCAACGCCCGGTCGATCAACGTCGCCGAGGACATCACTCGCCGATTCAGCGATCTCGATCGTGCTCACGATCTCGGCGAGCTGAAGATCAAGATTTCCGGCTGCATCAATGCCTGCGGCCACCACCACGTCGGCCATATCGGCATCCTCGGCGTCGACAAGAAGGGCGAGGAGCATTATCAGATCACGCTGGGCGGTGACGCGACGGAAACGGCGTCGATCGGCGAGATCGTCGGACCAGCCTTTTCCGCGGCGCGCATCGTCGATGCCGTCGAAACGGTGGTCACCACCTACGTTGGCCACCGGGCGCCAGGAGAGCGTTTTCTGGACACCTACCGGCGCATCGGCATGAAACCCTTCAAGGATAGCCTTTATGCCACTCATTAAGGACGGCGAGGTCGTCGCCGATGTGTGGATGCACGCCGGCGACGAGGGCCCGCTGCCGCCGGATCAGCCGGTGACGGTGCCGCTGGCGCGCTGGCAGCGCGAGCGCGCCAGCCTGCTGGCGCGCTCAGCGCCGCTCGGCATCCGCCTCACCAGCGATCAGCTGGCGCCGGAAATCGGCGCCGATGCTGGTCATTTTGCGGTGATCGTCCTCGTCTTTCCGTCATTTCGCGACGGCCGGCCGTATTCGACAGCGCGGTTGCTGCGCGAACGCTACGGCTTTCGCGGCGAATTGCGGGCGAGTGGCGACGTCTTGCGCGATCAACTCCTGTTCATGCAACGTTGCGGCATCGATGCCTTTGACATCGCCGACAAGGCCGCCACGGCCGAGGCCTGGCGGCAGGCGATGGCGGAGATCAGTGTCTTTTATCAGCCGGCCAGCGATCAGCGTGTGCCGGTGACGCGGCTGCGGCATCGGGCGAGGGCGGCGGAATGAGCGACGCATCGCCTCCGGTGACGGCGACGCAGGTTGCCGACAGCTTCGCCAGCGTTGCCGACCGCCCGCTGTCCATCGCCGACGAAGCGAGCCGTCTCGCCGATCGTTACGCCGAGGCCGATACGCTCAGTCTGCTGGATGCGATGATCCATCGGGAGTTTCCCGGCCGCATCGTGCTGGTCTCCTCGTTCGGAGCGGAAGCGGCGGTACTCCTCCACCTCGTCGCCACGGTGGAACCGGCGACGCCGGTCCTCTTCATTGATACGGGCAAGCTGTTCGGCGAAACGCTGCGCTACCGCGACGAACTGACGGCCCGCCTGAAGTTGAGCGATGTTCGAACCATCCGCCCCGACGCGTCGCGCGTTGAGCAGGCCGACGCCGACGGCGTGCTCTGGTATGGCAATCCGGACATGTGCTGCTACATCCGCCGCGTCGAACCCTTGCAACGGGCGCTGAAAGGCTTTGACGCCTGGATCTCCGGCCGTAAGGGCTTCCACGGTGGCGAGCGGCAGGGGTTGCCGCGCGTTGAGACCGACGATGAAGGCCGCATCAAGATCAATCCGCTCGCGTACTGGCAGAAGGTCGATATCGACGACTACTTCGCGCGCCATGGGCTGCCTCACCACCCGCTGGTGGCGGACGGCTTCCTCTCCATCGGCTGCATGCCGTGCACCGATCGGGTGGCCCCGGGCGAAGACATTCGCGCCGGCCGCTGGCGGGGCAAGAACAAAAGCGAGTGTGGCATCCATCTGCCCGTCGCCCGATGGAAGGTGGACGGCTTCGATATCTGACGGCTCGGCGCCGATCGCCATCAGTACAGACGGGGCTGCGGCTCGCCAACCTCGGCCGGCAACTCAAGGGCGCTCCAGCCGCCACCGAGAGCGCGGATCAGCGCGACCGACGCCAGGAACCGGTTCTCACGGATGGCGAGCGCCGTCTGCTCGTTGTTCAGCGCCGCCTGCTGTGCCGTCACGACGGCGGTGAAGTCCACAGTCCCCGCCTTGTAACGATTGAGTTCGATGCGCTCGGCATCCCGTGATGCGACAACGGCGCGCGCCTGCGTTGCCGCCTGCGCTTCGAGAATGCGCAACGCCGCAAGCTGGTCCTCGACCTCGCGAAACCCGTCGAGGGTCGTCTGCCGGTAGGTGGCGACCGCCTCCTCATAGCCGGCGCGTGCGGCATTGACCGCTGCGCTACGGACGCCGCCGTCGAACAGCGTCTGCGCCAGCGCCAAGCCGAACGACCAGGCCTTGTTGGCGGAATCGAAGACGTTGCCCAGCGCCGTCGACGCATAACCGAACGTACCCGTGAGGGTAACATCGGGAAAATAGGCGGCCTGCGCCACGCCAATCTCCGCATTGGCCGCCGCCATCCGCCGTTCGGCGGCGGCGATATCGGGCCGCCGTTCCAGCAGCGCCGACGGCAGCGCCGCCGGTATCGCAGGGGGCGTCTCCGCCCACGGTGCCGGCTCGATCGCGAACTCGGCAGGCGGCACGCCGACCAGCACGGCGATGGCGTGTTCGAACTGCGCTCGCCGCACGCCAACGGCGATCGACTGCGAACGTGCCGTCTCCAGCTGTGTCTCGGCGAGCGCAACATCGCCACGCGTCACCAAGCCCTCGCGGAACTGATCGCGCGTAATTTGCAGTGCCCGCTCGTACGCCGCCGCGGCGGCATCGAACAGCGCCTTCTCCTCGTCACGGGCGCGCAGCTGAAAATAGGCAGTGGCCAGCTCGGCCTGTGCCGATAGCGTCGCCGCGGCGAGATCGGCGGCACTCGCCTCGGCGGATGCGACGTCACTCTCGACGGTGCGGCGGATCCGCCCCCAGACGTCGAGGTCCCAGGATGCGGCCAGGGAGGGCTGATACACGGTCTGCGCGCTGTCCGAGCCGCCGACGGTGACGACGGTGCCCGGGGTGCCGGCCCCACCGGAGGCACCGCCGGTGTTGGCGAAGCTGCGCGACGACGAGCCGCCACTCTTCGAGCGCCGCACCGAAAAATTGCCGGTGATCGTCGGATAGAAGCCGGCACGCGCCTGATCGACGACGGCCTCCGCTCGCCGAAAGGCTGCCGCCGATGCCGCCAGCGTCTGATTGGAGATTTCGACCCGTCCCGCCAGGGCATCGAGTTCGGGATCGGCGAACACCCGCCACCACGCGCCGCGAGGCTCTTCATCGGCCGGGGCGGCGAGCTTAAAGCCGGCGATCTCCTTGTAGGCTGCGGGCACGGTTGCTGTCGGCCGCTGGTAATCGGGACCCAAGGTGCATCCCGGCAACAGCAGCAGCACCGACAGCAAAGCAAACACCGTCACGGGTTGGGTTGACCGCGCCATGGCCTCGGCTCAGGCACCGAAGCTACGCACGTGCCGAGGCGGCGCATCACCATTGATATCGGCAACGGGGCGCCGTCGACGCAGCCGGTCCAAATACAGGTAGACGACGGGCGTGGTGTACAGGGTCAGCGCCTGGCTGACGAGCAGGCCGCCGACGACAGCGATGCCGAGGGGCTGTCGCAATTCGCCGCCAGAGCCGGTATCGAGGGCAAGCGGCAGCGCGCCCAGCATCGCTGCCATCGTCGTCATCATGATCGGGCGGAAACGTTGCAAACAGGCCTCGCGGATGGCCGCGCGTGGCGAGAGCCCGTGCTGCTTTTCGGCGGCGAGAGCGAAGTCCACCATCATGATCGCGTTTTTCTTGACGATGCCGATGAGCAGGATGACGGCAACGAGGGCGATCAGGCTGAACTCCTGGCCCGATATGAGCAGCGCCAGCGTCGCGCCGGCACCGGCGGAGGGCAGCGTCGACAGAATGGTCAGCGGATGAACGTAGCTCTCATAAAGAATACCGAGAACCATGTAGACGGAAACGATCGCCGCGACGATCAGCAGCGGCTGGTTAGCCAGCGAGTCGCGAAAAATCTTCGCCGTGCCCTGAAAGCCGCCCTGGATCGTCGCCGGCACGCCGATCTCCACCATCGTTCGCTGGATCGCCGTCACCGCTTCGCCGAGCGAGCCTCCTGGCGGCAGGTTGAAGGACAGCGTCGTCGCGACGAAGTGGCCCTGGTGGTTGATGGCGAGCGGCGCCGGCTCGATCGACAGCTGGCCGAAGGCGGCGAGCGGGATCATCGGCGCCACGCCAGTACTGACGGCCGCGCCGCTCGAAACGCCGCCGCGCCCGGCGGTGCCGACGCGGTTGACACGCTGGTTGCGGGCGGCGTCGCCAGCGATGGCTTCGGCATCGGCCGTGCCTGCGCTGCTGTCGGAAACCGTGCCGGCGACGGCGTTGGTGGCCTGGGTACCAGCGACGCCGCCCCCCGAGGCGCCGATATAAAGGCCGCGCAAGGCTTCCGGTGAACGCCGGTGCGGCGCCGCCGCCTCCATGACCACATAGTATTGGTTGCGGGGTCCATAAATCACCGAGACCTGCCGCTGGCCAAAAGCGCTGTAAAGGGTGTTGCTGATCTGTCGCGTGTTGACGCCAAGCCGGGATGCCGTGTCCCGATCAATTTCAAGAACGCTTTCGAGACCGCGGTCCTCCTGGTCGGAATCCACGTCAATCAGTTCAGGGGCCGCTTTCAACGCATTGGCAAGCCGCGCTGACCAGTCCCGCAGGACTTCGCGGTCGTCGCCCAGCAACGTGTATTGGAACTGCGCGTTTCCCGGCCGGCCGCCGGCGCGGAAATCCTGAACCGATTGCAGAACGAGCGTGGCTCCCGGTACCGCGGCAACCTCGCGACGCAGCCGCGCCATCACCTCGTCAGCGGTCAACTTCCGCTCCGCCCGATCCTTCAACGAGACGAAGATAAAGCCGCTGCCGGCTTGGCTGCTGCTGTTGAAGCCGACAACACTCGCCACCGCCGGATCGTCGTGGATGATGCGGATGAGCGCGGTCAGCTTGTCGCGCATCGCCTCGAACGAGATGTTCTGATCGGCACGGATTGCGCCGAACAGCCGTCCCGTGTCCTGCTGAGGGAAAAAGCCCTTCGGCAGAATGACATAAAGGTGGATGGTGAGACCGATGACAGCGAGCAGCGAGGCCATGACGAGGCGCGGGTGGGCGAGCGCCCAGTCCAAGGTCAACCGATAGCCGCGCGCCAGGGCATCGAAGGCGCTCCCGCAGCGGCTGAGGATGGCATTGGCCGGACGCTGCCGCGGCGGACGCAGCAGCAGTGCGCTCATCATCGGTGTCGCTGACAGCGAAACGACGAGCGAGATGAGGATGGCGATGGTGATCGTCATCGCGAACTCGTGGAACAGCCGGCCGATGATCCCGCCCATGAACAGGATCGGAATGAACACGGCGATCAGCGAAACGCTCATGGACACGACGGTAAAACTGACCTCGCGGGCGCCGACGATCGCCGCCTGCACGCGCCCCATCCCGTTTTCGACGTGGCGGGAGATGTTCTCCAGCACCACCACGGCATCGTCGACGACGAAGCCGGTTGCGATGATCAAGGCCATCAGCGTCAGGTTGTTGAGACTGTAGTCGAGGAGATACATCGCCCCGAACGTGGCGATCAGCGAAACGGGGACGGCGACTGCCGGAATCCAGGCGGCCCGCGCATCCCGCAGGAACACCAGGACCACAGCAATGACGAGGCCGATGGCGATGACCAGCGCCAGCTCGGCGGCGTGCAGCGAAGCGCGGATCGTCTCCGTGCGGTCGGCGGCGAGCAGGATGTCGACGTCGCGCGGGATCTCCCGTTCAAGCTGCGGCAGCAGCGCCTTGACCCGGTCTACGGTGTCGATGATGTTGGCGCCGGGACGGCGGTTGAGAATGAGCAGCACCGCCGGCTCGCCATTGGCGAGGCCGATGTTGCGAGTATCTTCAACGGAGTCAACGACCTGCGCGACATCGGTCAGACGAACAGGGGCGCCATTGCGGAACGCCACGATCAGCGACTGAAAATCCTCGGCCCGCATGGTTCGATCGTTGCTCAGGATCTCATAGCGGCGATCGCCATCCTCGACGGCGCCCTTCGGGCTGTTGGCGTTGGCCGCGGCGATGGCGGCGCGAATGTCCTCAAGGCTGATGCGATACTGAAATAGCGCGTCGGGATTGATCTCGACGCGAATCGCCGGCGGCGACGTTCCGCCGACGCTCACCTGACCGACGCCGCGAACCTGCGACAGCCGCTGCTGCAGGATCGTCGCCGCGGTGTCGTAGATCTGCTCGCGGGTGCGCGTCGCCGAGGTGAGCGCCAGCACCAGGATCGGCGCATCGCCCGGATTGACTTGGCGGTACCAGGGATTGCCACGCAGGCTGACGGGCAGGTCGGCGCGCGCCGCGTTGATGGCCGCCTGGACGTCGCGCGCGGCGCCGTCGATATCGCGATCGAGGCCGAATTGCAGCACGATGCGGCTCGATCCGAGGGAACTGGTGGAGGTCATCTCGGTGACATTGGCGATCTGCCCGAGGTGCCGCTCCAGCGGCCTTGCGACGCTCGCCGACATCGTCTCCGGACTGGCGCCGGGCAGCGCCGCCTGCACCGTAATCGTCGGAAAGTCGACCCGCGGCAGGGGCGAGACCGGCAGCAGAAACAGCGCCAGCAGGCCAGCCAGGGTCAGGCCGAGAGTGATCAGCGCCGTCGCCACCGGCCGGCGAATGCACAAGGATGGCAGGCTCACGCCGCGCCCTCCTCGCCGGGACCAGCGGCGGTGGCAAGGCCACGCCGGGCGCGGCGGCCCAGATCATCGAAGGCGAGATAAATGACCGGCGTGGTGAACAGTGTCAGCACCTGGCTGACAAGCAGCCCGCCGAAAATGGTCAGCCCCAGCGGCTGGCGCAGTTCCGAGCCGGTGCCGGTACCGAGCATCAGGGGCAGCGCCGCCAGTACCGCCGTCATCGTCGTCATCAGAATCGGCCGCAGTCGGAGCAGACAGGCTTCGAAAATCGCCTGACGCGGCGCCAGCCCGCGCTCTCGCTCCGCGGCAAGGGCGAAATCCACCATCATGATGGCGTTTTTCTTGACGATGCCGATGAGCAGAATGATGCCGATGATGGCGATGATGTCGAGGTTGCGATCGGCGATCAGCAATGCCAGCAGGGCGCCGATGCCCGCGGATGGCAGCGTCGACAGAATGGTGACGGGGTGGACGAAGCTTTCGTAGAGAACGCCAAGGACGATGTACATCGTCACCACCGCCGCCAAAATCAGCAGGACCTGATTTCGCAGCGTCGCTTCGAAGGCCAAGGCGGCCCCCTCGAACCGCGGGATGACGCCGGTTGGCAGCTGGAACTGCTGCAACGTCGCTTCAATGGCTTGCGTGGCGGCACCGAGGGAGCCTCCGGCCGCGACATCGAATGAGATGGTTGCCGCCGGAAACTGGTCGGCGCGCCGCACCGCGAGCGCGGTCGGCTGTTCGCTGATGGTGGCGACGGCGGAGAGCGGCACCTGCCCACCGGGCGCCGTCGCGGATGGCAGGTGCAGCGCCTGCAGCGCCTGCACCGACGCCTGAAATGCCGGCGCCGCCTCCAGGATCACCCGGTACTGGTTCGACTGGGTGAAGGTGGTTGAGATGATCCGTTGGCCAAAGGCGTTGTAGAGGACGTTGTCGACCGTCGCCGCGCTGATGCCAAAGCGCGCGGCGCTACCCCGATCGACGGCAACAAAGATGGCCCGGCCGTTCATCGCCGTGTCGTCGGTGACATTGGCAAGCTGCGGCAGGGCCGCGAGACGGCGGGTCAGCGGCGGCGTCACTTCAGCCAGCTCCGCCGCGTCGATGCTGCGCAGCACCAGCTGATACTGCGTTTTGGCGATGGCCGCGCCGATGGTCAGATCCTGCACCGGTTGCAGGTGCAGGGTAATGCCATCGACCGTCCTCGCCCGCTCCGCGATGCGCTTCATGATCTCCGCGAAGCTCGCCCCCCGTTCCCGGCGCGGCTTGATGTTGATCAGCAGGCGACCGCTGTTGAGCGTGGCGTTGGTGCCGTCGATCCCGATGACGGACGACAAGCTGGCCACGGCATCGTCGGCGAGGATGGCATCGGCGAGTTTCTCGCTGCGCTCAACCATGGCCGCGTAGGAGATATCGTCGGCCGCCTCGGTGATGCCGAGGACGAGGCCGGTGTCCTGGTCAGGGAAAAAGCCCTTCGGCACGACGACGTAAAGGGCGATGGTCAACGCCAGGGTCGCCACCGCCACGGCGAGGGTCAGTGACCGGTGATCGAGAACCCAGGAGAGCATGCGCCCGTAGCCGTCGACGACGGACCGGTACCATCGCTGGCCATGAGCGGCTTCAGCGCCAATCGACGCGGGAAGACGAACATTCGGCGGCGGCGGCCGCAGCAGCTTGGCGCACAGCATCGGCACCAGCGTCAGCGAGACGACCGCCGAGATCAGGATCGTCATCGACAGCGTCACCGCGAATTCGCGAAATAGCCGCCCGACGACATCGCCCATGAACAGCAGCGGAATGAGCACGGCGATCAGCGACAGCGTCAGCGAGATGATGGTGAACGCGATCTGCCGCGAGCCAACTAGGGCAGCGGCAAGCGGCGTTTCCCCCCGTTCGAGATGCCGGGAAATGTTCTCGATGACGACAATGGCGTCATCGACGACGAACCCGGTCGCCACCGTCAGCGCCATCAACGTCAGGTTG
>JALOTH010000045.1 GCA_025458035.1 Rhodospirillales bacterium | reverse complement strand
GAGAGGGCTTTGGCTTTGGTTACTTAACCGTCTAGCGGCAGCGTTCCAACCCCATTGTCGTCGCGTCGCCGTTCACCACGTGTTAACGCAGCGCGTCGACTGACATGTCGTCGGACTGGAACTGCGGTACTGGCACTGCTGCAAGGCGAGGTCCGAGGCATCGATGACGTTGGCGCTTTCCGCAGTATAGCGGTTGCCGGCGGCGTCGATGGCCTCGCACCGCGACAGCGGACCGCCATTGCCGCCGCATGCCGCCAACGTCATGACCGCAATGAAATGGATGGCCGCCGCGAGCGCGAACGCGCCGATCCGGGTTGGCTCGCTGATTGACATGTGAGGACGGGTTCCTGGCGTTTTCTACTGTGGGATGAACGAGTTTGCGCTATTGTAGTCGCGAGTGACTCGAAAAGAAACGATTGGGAGACGGCGTGATGGACCAGAACGTGGAGGAACGCGTGCGGGACCTGGCTCAGCCGATGTGGGAATCGGCGGCACGCCCCTATGGCATGGCCTTGGACTTCTGGCTGATGGCCGAACAAATGGTCCTCGAAATGATGACGACGGTATCGAAGCTGCAAGCCGATGCCGTGGTCAACGCGCCGGTCTCGGTCCCCGAGCACCGCATGTGGCCGCCGGACGCGGTTCCCGTCGCGCGCATCCAGCGGCTTGCCGAGTGCATGTGGGACTCAGCCGGCCGTCAGTACGGGATGGCGCAGGATTTCTGGCTGGCGGCGGAACGACACGTGCTCGCCATGATCCGGGCATCGACGGCGGGCACGATATCCCCCCAATACGACGAGATGGTCGAGGAGTTGGGCACGTTGGCGCCGGAAGCCTACCTCGACCGCATCCGCATCATGGCGTTCTATCTGTGGGAAGCGGCGGGCCGCCAGTACGGTAGTGCCCTCGACTATTGGCTTGAGGCGGAGCGAAGCCTGCTGCACCTGCTGAGCAACGCCTCCGCCACGGTATCGCCGCCGGCCGTGCCTCCCGAGGATCGGGCGTCGGCATAGCGCTTCGGCGGCGAGCCCGCGCCGATGGACGTTAGCCGCCCGATGATCGCGGCAGGCGCTCCGCACCGGGATGCCCGCTGGGTGCAGGCGTTCCCCCTGCTCACCGGGCTCGACGCGGCAACCCGTGACCGGCTCGCCGAAGCAGCGACGATCATGACGCTGCCGGCCGGTGCGGCCACGTTTCGTCCCGGTCAGCACTGCGAAAGCTACGTCCTGGTGATCTCCGGCGTCGTGCGCGTGCACATGATTTCCGAAACCGGCCGCGAAGTCGTCCTCTATCGGATCGAAGGTGGCGAGACCTGTATCCTGACCACCGCCTGCCTGCTTGCCAACATGGACTACGCCGCGGAAGCCGTCGCGGAAACGGACGTGTGCGTCGCGGTGCTGCCGCGCTCGGCATTCCAGGATGCCATGGCACGATCGGCGGTGTTCCGGGATTTCGTCTTCAAGGCTTTTGGCGAGCGCATTGCGGACTTGCTGCTGGTGGTCGAGGAGGTGGCGTTCCGCCGCCTCGACCTGCGGCTGGCGCGGCTGCTGCTGCAGCGGCAGAATGCCGACGGCAGCGTCTTCAACTCCCATCAGGAACTGGCGTTCGAACTCGGCACCGTGCGCGAGGTCATCAGTCGCCAGTTGAAGGAGTTCGAGCGGCGTGGCTGGGTGGTTCTTGGCCGCGGCCGCATCGACGTTCGTGCGGCCGCCGCACTCCGCGATCTGATCCGGCAAGCGGTCTGAACCGGAAGGCTCAAAGGTCCTGCAACTGGGCCACCAGCTCCAGCGTCAGCGGCCTGAAGCGATCTTCGTCGGGCACGTACATGTGCATGCTGCCGTCGGCGATATCGAAGTACCAGCCATGAATGCGGAGTTTTCCCTCCTGGACGCGCAAAAGCACCCAGGGAAATGTCAGGAGGTTGGCGAGCGAAGTCTTGATCGCCTCCAATTCCAGCGCACGGAGCTGCTCGGGCAGCTGATGGTGGCGATGCATCAGCAGGGTCCGCCGCCGCGCCTCGTCAGCAATGTTCATCCAGTTGTGGATGAAACTGCGCGCGTCGGCGATCGCCGGATCAGCGGTCATCAGCGCCTTGATGCCGCCACAACCAGCATGCCCGCAGACAATGATGTGCTGCACCTCAAGGGAGTTCACGGCGAATTCCAGCGCCGCACTGGTCCCGTGCTTCGCGTCATCCTGGGCAAACGGCGGCACCAGATTGGCGACATTGCGGACCATGAAGATGTCGCCGGGGTCCGAATTGGTCAGGATGGCGGGATCGACGCGGGAATCCGAGCAAGCGACCATCATGATTTTCGGCGCCTGCTTCTGCGCCAGCGCCTGAAACAGCTCGCGCTTCGGGAGATACGTGTCCTCGCGGAAACTCAAGAATCCAGACGCGAGTTTGCGCAGCGGCATGAACCACCTCCCCCGATCACAAGTCCCGAATAATTTCACGGCAGTTCAGCACGCCTGCGCCGTGGAGGCAAGCTGATCCGCCACCGGTGCGTCCACGGCACGAGTGTGACTTCGTCACCGTCGCGATCCCGGCGCTCATGCTCCACTCCCGCCGTCGTCCCCGCCCGGAGCTGGCGCGCCAACGCCGGAGCCGGTATCACCGCAACGGAGAGTATCGATGCAAACCAATGTCGGAACGATTGACCGCGCACTGCGGCTCATCGCCGGAGTCGTCCTCATCGCCCTCGTTTTCGTTGGACCGCAGACACCGTGGGGTTGGATTGGCGTGGTGCCCATCCTGACCGCCTTGGTGGGCTTCTGTCCGGCCTATCGGTTGTTCGGGCTGCGCACCTGCCCGCTGCAAAAGCAGGCTTGACCCCGGTCAGCCAGCGCGGAAGTGGCCGACCAGCGTCCAGATGCCGATGGCAATGAAACCGGTCCCGGCGATCAGTTTCAGCGGCAGCATCGCCAGGGATTTCGCGGCGTAGGTGCCGAGAAGGACGGCGATCGCCGTCGACAGGACCAGGGCACCGCCGGCGGCGGCAAACACCAGCGCCGGCGGCGCCTTGCCGTCCGTCGCGAACAGCAGCGTCGCCAATTGCGTCTTGTCGCCGAGTTCGGCGAGAAAAACCGTGACAAAGATCCCCGCGAGTGTAAGCCACATCTGATCTGAACTCCCGTTGCGGCATCGGCTTCCGGCGGCACGCTAATCAACCGGTCGCGGCGGGAAAAGCCCAAGAAAAGCCTTGGTGTGACGCGGCCGCCGCGTCATGCTGCGGGGTGTCCCAACCGGCCATCAACGCCCGCGATGCTTCGCTTTCCCCGCCAGGTCACGCTCGTCGATGTCGGCCCGCGCGACGGGCTGCAGAACGAGGCGTTGTGCCTGCCGACTGCGGAGAAGGTTGCGTTGATCGACCGCCTGGCGGCGGCGGGACTGAAGCGGATCGAGGTCGGCAGCTTTGTTTCGCCGCGCTGGGTGCCGCAGATGGCGGATACGGCTGATGTGCTGGCCGCCATCGCTCGTCCGGTGGGCGTGAAATTCTCGGTGCTGGCGCCCAATCGCCTCGGCGTCGAGGCGGCGATCAACGCCCGCGCCGACGAAGTAGCGATCTTCGCCGCCGCGTCCGAGACGTTCTCGCGACGCAACGTCAACGCCTCGATCGCCGAGGCCTTGCAGCGGTTCGAAGATGCCTGCGCCGCCGCCGCGCGTTACGGCCTGCCCGTTCGCGGTTACGTGTCCTGTGTCCTCGGCTGCCCTTACGAGGGCGAGATTGCGCCGGCGGCGGTCGCCACCGTGGCTCGCCACCTCGCCGATCTCGGCTGCTACGAGATCTCGCTCGGGGACACCATCGGCGTCGGCACCGCCCGCCGCGTCTATACCCTCCTCGAAGCCGTTGCCCGCGAAGTGCCGCCAGAGCGCCTCGCCGCCCATTTCCATGACACCTACGGGCAAGCTCTCGCCAATATCCTGGCGGCTCTCGATTTTGGTCTTACCGTCGTCGATAGCGCGACCGCCGGTCTCGGCGGCTGTCCGTACGCGCGCGGCGCGGCCGGCAATGTCGCGACGGAGGATGTCCTGTTCATGCTGAACGGCCTTGGCATCGAGACCGGGGTCGATCTCGATCAGGTCTACTTGGCGGGCGCCGGGGTCTGCGCCGCCCTCGGCCGGCCGCCGGTTTCCAAGGTGGCCCTCGCTATGTCCCGCCGCGGCGCCCCGACTCACCACTGACGGAAGGCTTGACGATGGTCCGCGACATCGACTTTCGGGGCGTCTGGCCTTACCTCGTGTCGCCGATCGCTGACGACGGCGACGTGCGGCACGAAGTTTTCGCCCAGCTGATTGAACACCTGATCGCCGCGGGCGTGCACGGCTTGACGCCGCTGGGATCGACCGGCGAGTTCGCCTATCTCTCCCCCGCACAACGGGAGGCGATTGCCGCGGCCACCGTGAGCGTGGCGGCGGGCCGCGTACCGGTGATCGCGGGCGTCGCCGCGACGACGACGCGAGAAGCCTGTCGGCAGGCGCGGGCGATGGCGGACCTCGGCGTCGATGGCATCGTCGCCGTGCTCGATGCCTACTTTCCCGTCGCCGAGGACGATGTCGTCGCCTACTTCCGCGCCGTTGCCGACGCCGTCGATCTGCCCGTCGTCATCTACACCAACCCGAACTTTCAGCGCGCCGACCTGTCCCTGTCAGCGATTACCCGTCTCGCGGACGTCGGCAACATCCGCGCCATCAAGGATGCCTCCACCAATACCGGGCGGCTGCTGTCGATCCTCAACCGCGTCGGCGACAGACTGCGCGTCTTCGCCGCTTCGGCGCACATCCCCGCGGCGGTCATGCTGATCGGCGGCGTCGGTTGGATGGCGGGGCCGGCGTGCCTGGTGCCGGCGGAAAGCGTGCGCCTTTACGACCTGTGCGCGGCTGGCCGCTGGGCGGAAGCGATGACGCTGCAACGCCGGCTGTGGCCATTGCACGAGGTGTTCGCCAAGTATCACTTGGCCGCCTGCATCAAGGGCGGACTTGAGCTGGACGGTTTTGCCGTTGGCGCGCCGCTGCCGCCCCAGGCCCCCCTCAGTGACGCCGGACGGACGGAGCTGGCGGCGATCCTGGCGGCCATTCGGAGCAACGGGGATGCGGGAGGGTGGCGAACATGAGTCGCGAACGATACGACCTGCTGCTGAAGGGCGGCCGCTGTGTGACCCCCGGCGGCATCGTCGCCGCGGATGTTGGCATCCGCGGCGATCGTATCGTCAGACTGGGCGAACTCGACGCCGGCACCGCGGCGGAGACGATGGATTGCCGCGGTCTGCACGTGTTGCCCGGCGTCATCGACAGCCAGGTGCATTTCCGTGAACCGGGGCTCGAACACAAGGAGGACCTCGCCACCGGCACCGCAGCCGCCGCCCTCGGCGGCGTCACCGCCGTATTCGATATGCCGAACACCAAGCCGTCGACGGTGAGCGCGGCGGACCTCGCCGACAAATGCCGCCGCGCCAAGAACCGGGTTTGGGTCGATATCGCCTTCTGGGTCGGCGCCGCGGAGGAAAACATCCCGCAGCTCGCCGACCTCGAGCGGCTGCCTTCAGCGGCGGGCACCAAGCTTTTCATGGGCAGTTCCACCGGTACCCTGCTCGTCGCCGAGGATGCGGCCATCGCCCGCGTTCTTGCCAGCGGCAGCCGGCGGATCGCCGTCCACGCCGAGGACGAGGCTCGGCTGAAGGAACGGTTTGCGCTCGTTGCCGGCGGCGCCGATCCGGCGAACCATCCCCACTGGCGCGACGCGCAAACGGCCGTCAGCGCGACGCGCCGCCTGCTCGCCCTCGCCCGCGGCGTTGGCCGGCGGGTGCACGTGCTGCACGTCTCCACCGCAGACGAATTGCCGGTGCTGGCGGAGAACCGCGATCTGGCGACGGTCGAGGTCACGCCGCAGCACCTGACGCTCGCCGCCCCCGACTGCTATCAGGCACTGGGTACTTTTGCGCAGATGAACCCGCCGATTCGCGATGCCTCGCACCGCGACGCCCTGTGGCGGGCGGTGACCGAAGGTCTTGTCGACTGCATCGGCTCCGATCACGCGCCGCACACACGGGAAGAAAAGGCCAAGCCCTACCCCGAAAGTCCCTCCGGCATGCCGGGCGTGCAAACGCTGGTCCCGGTCATGCTCAATCATGTGGCCGCTGGCCGCCTGTCGCTGGAGCGCTTCGTCGACCTGACAGCCGCGGGACCGGCACGCATTTTCGGCATTGTTGGCTGCGGCCGCATCGCCAGCGGCTACCTCGCCAGTCTCACCATCGTCGATCTGGCTGCGCGTCGCACGATCAGCAACCAGTGGATCGCCAGTCGCTGCGGCTGGACGCCGTTCGACGGATTGACCGTGACCGGCTGGCCCGTCGCCACCATCGTTCGCGGCCGTATGGTCATGCGCGACGGCGAGTTGCGCGGCGGCCCCGCCGGCGACGCCGTCCGCTTCCTTGAAACCCTGTGAGCGAGCCGGTGCCGGATCAGACCGGCGGCGGTGCGACGATCCGTTGACCGGACGAGTCCAGCCGTCGACAATGGCCGGCGCAGGGAAAAGCACATGTTGCGGCCTGACCGCGGTGCGAACCAAACACAGGGGAGGCCAGCCATAATGCCGGGAGATTTTCGCGCGCTGGTTCTGGAGCAGAATGACGGCAACGTCACCGCGGCGATCAAGAATCTGCCCGACGAGGCATTGCCGCCGGGAGACGTCACGGTCCGCGTCGCCTATTCCGACTTGAACTACAAAGACGGCATGATCCTGAAGGGTCTTGGCCGTTTGGTTCGCACCTATCCGCACGTTCCCGGCATCGACTTCGCCGGCGTCGTCGAGGAGTCATCGTCGTCCGTATTCAAGCCGGGTGACGAGGTGGTCCTGACCGGATGGCGCGTCGGCGAGATCCACTGGGGCGGCTATGCCGAGCGGGCGCGCGTGAAATCCGAATGGCTGGTGCCCTTGCCGCCGAATATGACGATGCGCCAAGCAATGGCCCTCGGGACGGCCGGACTGACCGCCATGCTCGCGGTGATGGCCCTGGAAAACCACGGGCTAAAGCCGGACAACCGCGGTGACGTCCTCGTCACCGGCGCCTCCGGCGGCGTCGGCAGCGTGGCGACCGCCGTCCTCGCTCGCCTCGGCTTTCGCGTCGCCGCCGTCACCGGACGCGCAGAAAGCCATGAGTACCTGAAGGCGCTGGGAGCGACGGCAATCGTCGACCGCGCCGAACTCGACACGCCGCCGAAGGGGCCGCTGGCGGCCGAACGCTGGTCCGGCGCCATCGATTCCGTCGGCGGTACGACACTGGCCAATATCCTGGCCAGCCTCTGCTATTGGTCGAGTTGTGCAGCCGTGGGCAATGCCGGTGGCGTCGCGCTCAACACGACCGTCATCCCGTTTCTGCTCCGCGGCATCAACCTTCTCGGCATCGACAGCGCCACCTGTCCCACCGAGCGACGCCTTCTCGCTTGGCAGCGTCTGGCGAAAGACCTCCCGCTCGCCGCATTGGATGCGATGACCGACGTTGTGCCGTTATCGCAACTCCCTGAAAAAGCTGATGAAATCCTCAAGGGCCAGATTCGCGGCCGCACCGTCGTTGATCTCAGCGCTTAAGGTGGCGAGCGCGGCCCGACGTTAACGGATGACCTCCGCCGCAAGGTGAAAGCCCGTTGCGAGGCGCTTACGGATTCGCGTGATTTGTCGGCATTTTCCCGTTATAGTAGTATCAATTCACTGCGCAACGAAAAGGCCGAAGACGGTGCGCTTTCACCATCTCTGCGTCGCGCTCGCGGTGGCCGTTGTCGGCTGCGGTGAGAAGGACACTCCCTACGTCGCGGCCATCCGCGATGAGTTGCCGGTCTACTGCTACCAGACGCTGGCGGGCGTCGACTGCTACGCCAAACCCAACTTCCGGGACGAGCGCCAACTGGTCAACTTCTATGGCCCGCCGCCCCGCGACTTCGAGCGACCGCGACCGCCGGCACCGGCGCGGCTCGATCCGCCACCCGAGGTTGACTGGTACTGCCGCGTCGCCGAGCCCGACGCCTGCCCGCTGCCGCCGGCATCGTCGTCGCAGACGGCAGCAGCCATGAATGACGACGACCCTCCGCCCTTAGAGCCGGTCTTGGACGAAACCCTCGCCTCCGAACCCTCTTTCGCCACGCTCGGCGACACCGATCCGTCCCCGTTCGATGCCGTTCCCTGAGCGCCGCTCAGCGCTTGGCCGACGACACCAGTGAGCACGAGAGCGCCGCCGACGAGCGCCGTCGGTGAGGGCCGTTCGCCGATGCCAATCCACACCCACAAGGGCGCGCACACCGTTTCCAGCAGCCCCAGCAGGCCAAGTTCCGCCGCGGTCAAATAACGGGTGCCGCGGATGAACAGGAACAACCCAAGGGCCAGCTGAAACAACCCCATCCCCGCAAGGATGAACACATCGCGTGTCGACACGGCAAAAGGTTCAGCGAAGGGCAGTGTCAGCGCCGCCGACACCAGACCGGCGAGCAGCATCACCGGGATCATGTCGATGTTTCGATATCGGCGCAGCAGCACGATGTTGCTGCCGAAGCAGACCGCAACCATCAACGCCATGGCATTGCCGAGCGCCTGACCGCGTCCCACTTCGTCGCCGAACATCACCGCGATCCCGGTGAAGGCAATGGCGATGGCGAGCAGTGTCCGCCCGCGCAACCGTTCGCCGAGGAGGATGCGGGCGAGAAGTGCCGCGACCAGCGGCGAGGCGCTCATGATCAGCATGGTGTTGGCAACGGCCGTCTCGTTGATGGACAGCACGTAGCCGACGAACGCGCCGGTGAGCAGCAGCGCCGAGACGCCGCCGGGGGCACCAACGGCGCGCACCGCCGCGATCAGGCCGACGCGGTGCCGAACCAGCAACCAAAGGCCAATTGCCAGGGCCATAAACAGCGACCGCCAGAAGACCATGGCAAGCCCGGAAGCACTGTCGATGAGACGCAGCAGGATGCCGCCCGAACTCCAGCACAGGGCGGCGCCGGCGACCAGCAGGGCGCCTTTCGTACGATCGGCAATCACGATAATGCGATGATGACGGCGGGGACCCGAAACGGAATGGAGCAGCACCCGCAAGCTACCTCCTCCGATCCGACGGCGCATGCGGATTCTCGGGCCGGTGGCTGATCCCTTGCGCCAGCCATCCGCACGCCCTTACTGTCTGATCAGTCGGGCATTGTCCGGGCGGCACACTGATGGGGGCGTAAGGGCCCGATGCGGTACGCAGGTGCATCCAAGGTGACCAGCCCACGCCAGCGTGGTTGCAGCGGCCTGATCGCGGTCGCGGTGGTCCTTTTGCTCAACGCCGCGCCGGCAGCCGCCGACGGCGATCACTCGGCCGGCGGACTGGCCGCGCAGTTGCGGGCGATTGGCGAGCAGGAACGCCTGCGGTTCGTCGGATTGAACCGTCTCGGCGGGGCGCCGGCGCGCGCCGTCGGCGACGCCAGTCCGCTAAAGCAGCGGCTGGACCAACTGCTCGCCGGTTACAATTACTTGGTCACGGTGGACGACCGCGGTCAACCGGCGACCGTGCGAATCCTTGGCCGGCGCCTCCCCGTGGCCGAACCGCCATCGCCGGCGCCGGTGACCGTATCGACAACCCGCCATGGCCGGCATCACTTGGTGAGCGCCAAGATCATCGGCCGCAACGGCATGGCCACGGAGATCATGCTGATGCTGGATACCGGCGCATCGACGGTGGTGTTGCCGCAAAGTCTGGCCGCGCCGCTGGGTTTTAATCCGCACGCCCTGACCGACAGCGTCGCGCGAACGGCGGCCGGTTCGATCGCCGTGCGCCTCGGCCAACTGAGCGAGGTGCGCGTCGGCGCCGCGCACGCGACGGATGTCGCGGTCGCCTTTGTCGATGACGCCACCCTCGGCGATGGCAGCCTTCTCGGCATGAGCTTTCTTGAACGATTTGACGTCAGGCTGGAGGATGCCAACGACCGTTTAACCCTTTTCGCCCGGTAACACGATCTCCCGTGCCCCGGCGCCCTGTTTCATCGTTTCGACGCAAGTGATATGCTGAGGTCAAACGGGAGGCCATCGCCCGACGGTGCGGGCAAAAGACTCAGTCTGGAAGGTCCAGTGCGTTTCTTCTTTACCACGGCACCGATGCCGTGTCCGTACTTGCCCGGTCGGCTGGAGCGCCGTCTGGTCACCGAACTCGATGGCGCCGATCCGACCGGCATCCACGATGCGCTGTCACAGGCTGGCTTCCGCCGCAGCCATGGCGTTGCGTACGCGCCGGCTTGTCGCGATTGCAATGCGTGCGTTGCCGTGCGGGTGCGCACCTTTGAGTTCGAGCCGAACCGCACCCAGGCACGCATCCTCACGCGCAATCGCCTGCTGAAAATCGCCGAACGACCGCCGCAAGCCACCAGCGAGCAGTACGGGCTGTTTCGGAACTATCAATCGGTGCGCCATCGCGGCGGCGAGATGGCGCGCATGGATTTCTTCGACTACCAGCTGCTGATCGAAGATACGCCGGTCGAGACGGTGGTCTTCGAGTGCCGCGAGCAGACCGGCCGCCTGGTCGCCGCCTGCCTTGCGGATCGGCTGGCTGATGGCTACTCGGCGGTCTACAGCTTCTTTGATCCGGCTCTCAATCGGGCGAGCCTCGGCACCTGGATGATCCTGACACTCATCGACCGGGCGCGCGATCGCGGCCTCCCTTACGTTTATCTTGGGTTCTGGATCGATGAGTGCCGCAAGATGTCATACAAGGTGGGGTTTCGGCCACTCGAGGCGTTCACCGTCGAAGGATGGCGTCTGCTGACGGTGGGCAACACTGCCGGCGTGCCCGATGTGCCGGGGGAAAACCTCGCCCTCAGCGCGGCGACAGCGGTCGATGGCGCCACGACCGATCCAGCCCCCCTCGCCGTTCTCAGTGGCAAGCCATGAGGGGGGGCGCGCCGCCGGGATCGCCGTCTTCGCCGTCCGCAGGCTCGGCAAACGACACCAACGTCGCTCCTTCCGCCACCTGTTCGCCCACCTCGAAGTGAACCCGTTCGACGGTGCCGTCGGCGGGAGCGGTGACCGTGTGCTCCATCTTCATCGCTTCGATGACAAGAAGAGCGGCGCCGCGCTGAACGCTGTCACCGGCACGCACGTCGATGCGGATAACCTTCCCCGGCATCGGGGATTTCAGCGACCCGGTCTCCGCTTCCTTGAGTTCGGCGCGCGCCGCCGGGTCGTCGAGGACGAGCCGATGACTGCTGCCGCCCGCAATCACCGTGATCTCATCGCCGGCGCGCACGATCGTCGCCTTGACGCGAACTCCGCCGAGATCGGCGATCAGATCACCGTCATCGTCCAGTTCTCCCGCGGCGGCCAATGGTCCTGACGCTCCCGGAAGTTCCAGCAACTGGCCACTGGCGCGATAATGGACGGTGACGGCAATCCGCACCTCCCCGTCGAGAAAAGCAATGTCGTGATGATTGTCCTCGTTCAAACGCCAGCCGCTGGTGGCATGCCACGGCGAGAACGGATCCAGTGACCGGCGGGCGGCCGCACTCGCCTCGCGGTCGCGAGCCAGCAGCACGGCAAGCGTCGCCAGTGCCAGATGGCGTGGCGGCACCGGCTGCCGTTTCGGCAGCAGGTCGTGGCGGTGGCGATCGATGAAGCGGGTGTCCGCATCGCCCGCGGCAAATTCAGGGTGCCCGGCGATGGCGCGAAGGAACGCGACGTTGGTCACCGGGCCGACGATCTGCGTTTCCTCCAGCGCCCGGCGTAGCCGGTTCAGTGCCGTCGGACGGTCTCGATCCCAGACGATCACCTTGGCGATCAGCGGGTCATAGTGGATGCCGACGGCGTCGCCGGAACGCGCACCCGCATCAACACGGACGTGCGGCCCCTCATCGGGAAAGCGCAGGTGCCGCAGCACGCCAGCCGCGGGCAGGAACTCCCGCCCGGGATCTTCGGCGTAGATCCGCGCCTCGAAGGCATGGCCATGGATGGCGAGGTCATCAGCGGCCAGCGGCAACGGTTCGCCGGCCGCAACGCGAAGCTGCCATTCGACCAGGTCGATGCCGGTCACCATCTCAGTGACCGGATGCTCCACCTGCAGCCGGGTGTTCATCTCCATGAAGTAGAAACTGCCATCATCATCGAGCAGGAACTCGACGGTGCCCGCCCCCTCATAACCGATGGCCGAGGCGGCGCGACAGGCCGCTTCGCCGAGCCGACGGCGCAGATGCGGGTCGATGCCCGGCGCCGGCGCCTCCTCGATGACCTTCTGGTGCCGGCGCTGAACCGAGCAGTCCCGTTCGAATAACGCCAAGACGTTGCCGTAGCGATCGGCGAACACCTGCGACTCGACATGTCGAGGCCGCTGCAACCAGCGCTCCAGCATCAACCGGCCATCGCCGAACGCGCTTTCGGCCTCCCGGCGCGCCGACTCGATGGCGGCGGCGAGCGCCCGCCGCGTCTCGACCACCCGCATGCCCTTGCCACCGCCGCCGGCCACTGCCTTGATCAGAACGGGATAACCGATTTCGTCGGCGGCCTTGGCCAGCGTCGCCAGATCGCACTCCGCACCATGCCAGCCCGGTACCACCGCCACGCCGTGGGCCGCCATAATCGTCTTCGCGGTGTCTTTCGCGCCCATGGCACGGATCGCATCGGCCGGCGGGCCAACAAACAGGAAGTCGGCATCCCGGCACGCCTCGGCGAAAGCGGCATTTTCTGAAAGGAAGCCGTAGCCCGGATGGATGGCGTCGCAGGCCCCCAGTGCCGCCGCCTCGAGGATCGCTTCGGTGTTGAGGTAGCTACGCTGCGGTTCGGGCGGCCCAATGCGATAGGCTTCATCGGCCAGCCCGACGTGCGGTGCGCGGCGGTCGGCGTCCGAATAGACGGCGACGGTCGCCAAGCCCAAACGTTTTGCGGTGCGCATGATGCGACAGGCAATCTCGCCACGGTTGGCAATCAGCAGTCGCCGCAGTCTCATGTCCGGTTGCTCCGCTCGGTGCCACGTCGCGCAAGGAAGGCGGCAAGCCGGGCCTGCGCGTCGGCGGTGGCGCGGGCGCGGGCAATCCGCTCCGCCGTCTCCCGCCGCAACGCCGCGTCGAACGGCCGGCCTTCGACGGCACGGATCAGCGCTTTCGCGTCGGCGATCGCCGCCGCGCTGTTGCCGACGATGATCGACAGCACAGCTTGCGCCGCCGCGACCAAATCGTCCGGCGGCACCACCTGATGAACAAGGCCAAGCCGCAGCGCCTCCTCGGCGCCAAAGGCTTCGCCGGTCAGAAAGTACCGCCGGGCGGCGCGGGCGCCGATCGCCGCCAGGACGTGGGGGCTGATCACCGCGGGGATCAGCCCGAGCCGGACCTCGGTCATGGCGAACTTCGCCGTCTGCGCGGCGATCGCCACATCGCAGCAGGCAACCAGCCCGACCCCTCCCCCGTAGGCAGCCCCCTGCACCACCGCCAGCGTCGGTTTCGGCAGCTCATCGAGAACGCGCAGCAGCTCGGCCAGCGCCATCGCATCGGCGACATTGTCGGCAAACGACGCGGCGCCCTGCCGGCGCATCCAGTCGAGGTCGGCACCGGCGGAAAAGCTTCGACCTTCCGCCGCCAGGACGACGGCGGGACACGCCGAGTCGTCGGCGAGGCGCGTCAGCGCCGCCGTCAGCGCTGCGATCAGCCGCTCATCGAACGCATTGTGGACGTGGACGCGCGCCAGGGTCAGCCAGACGCACCCGGTCTCGTCCACCGTCTCCCTCAGGGGTTCTTCGGCCACGGGACCATTTCCCTCCCGGTGCCACCATTTCCCGCGGCGTGCTCTCCGTCAAGGGACGAATTGGCGGGTCGAAGCGAGCAATGCCCGGGAACTCAGTGCGCGAGCATCGTCTCCGGAACGCGCACCCAGGTCTGGGCGGCGTTCGGCGTCTGCCAGTCGAGATCAACCGCCTCCCCGGCCGCGCCGATGATGGCAAGCGGATACCAGCCGGCGGCGGTGACGGCGAGCGGCAGCGCCGGGGACGCCCCGCCGGCCGGCGCGCCGCCGCTGTCATAGACCGTGAGCGAGGCGATGGCCACGTGCACGGGCGCCGCGGCGACGACCCGCAAGTGATACGTGCCGGCGTTGGGGAAGTGAATGAAGCCAGCACGCTCGCTGAGCCCCTCGCCGGTCTGCACGAAAAACTGGCCGCGCCGGCCAGCACCCAGTCGTGGCGGCTCGCGCCGCTCCATCCAGGCTTCCGTCGTGCGCACGCTCAGGCCAGGCCGCAGGCTGGCGGGGTCCGGCGGCACGTCAGCGGGCGCTGCCAACCGCAGCGGGCGCACCGGGGTGCTGACGGCGGCAACGGAACCGGTATCGGCAAAGACAAGGCCGGGGGCGAGGCCACCGGCGCAGAGCATCACCCGAACGAGGCAGAGGATTGGCGCGGCAGGCAGCATCGGGATCCGGACTCCGGCAGGGGCGAGACTGGCGGATCGTCGGCCCAATGCGCTTACGGACGCGTTAACGGCGATCGGTCGCGACCTGGGTCTTGCCACCGTCTCGACATCGAGGAGCGAAGCATCGACGCCCGCCGATGGAGCGGCGGCGGCCGCGCGCCGGACGGCAGGCGGTGAGCGATAGTGCAACGATGAGACGGGCGGCGAATCTTCTTGGCGACGCACCGTCATTTTTTTTTCTTACCGTGAAAGTTTCGGCTATATGCGGCGCCAAGGGGGAGGTCATTGAGGTTTCCTGGACAGGGACCAAGCGTACGGAAGGAAGCGTACCCATGCTCGATAAGGCCCACCAGTCTATCGCCAACGCACCTTTGTTTTCGGAGCTGGTTCGAAAACGCAATAAATTTGCGCTAATGCTATCGATCACGATGCTGGTCGTTTACTATGCCTTCGTCCTGTTCGCGTCGACGGACCCCACCGGCTTCGCTGTCGCCATCGGTGACGGCACCAAGATCCCGGTCGGCCTCATCGCCGGCTGGGCGATCCAGCTGTTCGCCTTTCTGCTCACCGGCATCTACGTCTACCGGGCGAACACCGAGTTCGACGCCATGAACAAAGCCATCATCGAGGAGGCCACCCGATGATGCGCCTTCTCACCGCGGCGGCCATCGCCGCCGGCGTCGCGACCCCCGTGCTGGCTGCCGGTGGCGCCATGGACGGCGCCGTTCAGCGCCAGCCAACCAACTTCATGGCGATCGCCATGTTCCTGCTGTTCGTAGCCGGCACCCTCGGCATCACCTACTGGGCGGCGAAACGAACAAAGTCGACGAAGGACTTCTACGCGGCCGGCGGCGGCATCACCGGCTTTCAGAACGGCCTCGCCATCGCCGGAGACTACATGTCGGCGGCGGCGTTCCTCGGCGTCTCCGGGATGGTGTTCGCGCGCGGTGTCGACGGCGTGTTCTATACCGCCGGCTGGACCGTCGGCTGGCCACTCATTTTGTTCCTGATCGCCGAACGCCTGCGCAACCTCGGCCGCTACACGTTCGCCGACGTTGCCTCCTATCGCCTCGATCAGAAGCCAATCCGCTCGCTGGCCGCCACCGGCGCGTTGGCGGTGGTCATTTTCTACCTGATCGCCCAGATGGTTGGCGCCGGTAAGCTGATCCAGCTGCTGTTCGGGCTGCCGTATGCGTACGCCGTCGTCCTCGTCGGCGTGCTGATGATGCTGTACGTCACCTTCGGCGGCATGATCGCAACGACCTGGGTGCAAATCATCAAGGCGATCCTGCTGCTCGGCGGCGGCACTCTGCTGGTGCTGTTCTCGCTGTACCACTTCGGTTTCGACTTCAGCCGCCTGGTCGGCGACGCCGTTGCCAATCACGCCAAGCACGACATCATCCTGCAGCCGTCGTCATCGATCGCCGATCCGCTTTCGGCGATCTCGCTTTCCCTTGCGCTGATGTGCGGTCCCGCCGGCCTGCCGCATATCCTCATGCGGTTCTTCACCGTTCCCGATGCGAAAGCGGCACGCAAGTCGGTATTCTTCGCCACCGGCTTCATCGCCTATTTCTTCGTGCTCACGGTGACCATGGGCTTTGCCGCCATCACCATCGTCGGCACCAATCCGACGTTCCTCGATGCGGCCGGCAAGATCATCGGCGGCGGCAACATGGCGTCGATCCACCTCGCCAACGCGGTGGGCGGCAACGTCTTCCTCGGCTTCATCTCGGCGGTGGCCTTCGCGACGATCCTTGCCGTGGTCTCGGGGTTGGCTCTCGCCGGCGCCAGCGCCGTCTCCCACGACCTCTACGCCACCGTCATCCGCAAGGGCAAAGCGACGGAAAAGGAGGAGATCCGCGTCTCCCGCATCGCCACCCTGAGCCTTGGCGTCATTGCGATCATTCTCGGCCTCGCCTTCGAGCAGCAGAATATCGCGTTCATGGTGGCGCTCGCCTTCGGTGTCGCCGCTTCGGTGAACTTCCCGGTACTGTTCCTGTCGATCTTCTGGTCGAACCTGACAACCCGGGGCGCCTTCATCGGCGGCTTCCTTGGCCTCGCCTCGGCCCTCGCCTGCGTCATCCTCGGACCGACGGTGTGGGTGAATATCTTCGGCTTCAAGACGGCGATCTTCCCGTACGAGCACTACACCTTGTTCTCGATGACGATCGCCTTCGTATCGATCTGGTTCTTCTCGGTGACCGACAAGAGCAAGCGGGCCGAACTGGACAAGGCTGGTTTCAAGCAGCAGTTCATCCGCTCCGAAACCGGCCTCGGTGCGGAAGGCGCTGTCGCCCACTGATCACACCCGCCGTCCCGGCATTGCCGGACCGGTCAGCTTCGTGGGAGGGACTGATGTCCCTCCCTTCTTTTTTTGTAGGGCGACGCGCGCACGCGCCGTCGGCCGCGTGCTCTCGACGGGGCCGTGAGCGCGCGTTACATAGCTCGGCACGACAAGCGCAAGGTGCCCGACTGGTCAACCGGAACCCTTCCTTTGGCCGACGGTAGCGAACCACGAACAACATGACGCTGGGGAGGCAACGATGACCGCAACCACCTTCGCCGAACAGAATCGCCTGACCGAAGCCCGTGAGCAATCGGTGCCGTGGAAAAAATGGGGTCCTTACTTGAGCGAACGGCAATGGGGGACGGTGCGTGAAGACTACAGCAAGGACGGCAACGCCTGGAACTACTTCACCCATGATCACGCTCGGTCGCGCGCGTACCGCTGGGGCGAGGACGGGTTGGCCGGCATCTGCGATGATCAGCAGCGTTTGTGCTTCGCGCTCGCCCTGTGGAATGGCGCCGATCCGATCCTCAAGGAGCGGCTATTCGGCCTTGCCAACAGCGAGGGCAACCACGGCGAGGACGTCAAGGAATACTACTATTATCTCGATTCGACGCCGACCCATTCTTACATGCGATACTTGTACAAGTATCCTCAGCGAGCGTTCCCCTACGCCGATCTCGTCGAAACTAACGCCCGCCGCGGCCGGCTCGAACCGGAATACGAACTGATCGACACCGGCGTTTTCAATGAAAACCGGTATTTCGATGTTGTTGTCGAGTACGCGAAAGCATCGCCGGAAGATCTGCTGATCAAGATCACCGTCTGCAACCGCGGCCCAACAGCGGCAGACCTGCACCTGTTGCCGACATTATGGTTCCGCAATACCTGGTCGTGGAGCGAGAGCGAAGGCAAGCCGCAACTGAACGCCGTTGACGCTGCCGCGGTGGAAGCGACGCACGCCGACCTGGGCGTTCGCTTCCTGCATTGCGAGGACGCGCCGGACCTGCTGTTCACCGAAAACGAGACCAACGCCGCGCGCATTTTCGGCAAGACGAACCCGACGCCGTACGTCAAGGACAGCATCAACGATGCCATCGTTGCCGGCCACAGCGGCGTCACCAATCCGGGGCGCGTCGGCACCAAGGCAGCTGCCCATTACCGGCTGACGGTACCGGCGGGTGGCGAGACGGTTGTTCGCCTGCGCCTCAACGAGGTTGCACCCGCAGCGACCAAGACCACCTTCGGCAAGGCGTTCGAGGCGACGCTGACGGCGCGCCGCGCCGACGCGGACGCCTTCTACGCGTCGATCACGCCGGACACGATGTCCGCCGACGAAGCCCTCGTCATGCGGCAAGCCCTGGCCGGCATGCTGTGGACGAAGCAGTACTTCTATTACGACGTCGGCCAGTGGCTGGAGGAGCGCGGCGTCGACGCGAGACGCGACCGCAAGACACCCATGCGCAATCGCGAGTGGTCGCACATGGTCAATGCCGACATCATTTCGATGCCGGACAAGTGGGAGTACCCCTGGTACGCGGCCTGGGACCTTGCCTTCCACACCATCCCTCTCGCCATGGTCGATCCCGACTTTGCGAAGGAACAGCTCGACCTGATGTTGCGGGAGAATTACCTGCACCCCAACGGGCAAATCCCCGCTTACGAGTGGAACTTCAGCGACGTCAATCCGCCGGTACACGCCTTTTCCGCATGGTTCGTCTACGAACTCGATCGACGGGCGCGCGGTGGCGACAGTGACCGCGCATTCCTCAAGGAGGTTTTCCGCAAACTGCTGCTCAATTTCACTTGGTGGGTGAACCGCAAGGATATCGAGGGCAACAACCTTTTCGGTGGCGGGTTCCTTGGACTCGACAACATCGGTGTTTTCGATCGCTCCTCACCGTTACCCACGGGCGGCCATCTCGAGCAAGCGGACGGGACCGCCTGGATGGCCTTCTTCAGTGCCATGATGATGCGCATAGCGATCGAACTCGCTCTTGACGATCCCACCTACGAGAGCATGGCGGTCAAGTTCGCCGACCATTACTTCCGCATCGCTGGCGCCATGGATCGCATCGGCGATCACAATGATGAATTGTGGGACGAGGAGGACGGATTCTTTTACGACGTTCTGCACTTCCCCGACGGCGGCGCGACCCGCCTCAAGGTGCGCTCGATGGTCGGGCTGCTGCCCCTGTTCGCCACCGCGGTATTCCCGAGTGAAGCGATCGAAAAGCTGCCGCGGTTCGTCGAAGGTATCAAGCGCGTGCTCGGCAAGGAAACAGACCTCATCGCCAATATCCATCCACCGGCGGCGGAGGGTTACCAGAAACGGCACCTGCTCTGCCTGTTCAGCGAGCAGAAGCTGCGCCGGGTCCTTGCCTACATGCTCGATGAAGACGAATTCCTGAGCCCCTACGGCATCCGTGCTCTATCGCGCTATTATCAGGACCACCCCTACGTCTTCCATTGGGGCGGCCAGGAGTTCAAGGTCGCTTATGTTCCGGGCGACTCCGACACCGGCATGTTCGGCGGCAACTCCAACTGGCGCGGGCCGATCTGGATGCCCGTCAACATCATGCTGATCAAGGCTCTGCTTTCGATTTACCAGTACGCCGGCGATGACTTCAAGGTCGAGTGTCCAACCGGCTCCGGGAAGCTGATGAACATGTTCGAAGTGGCGAAGGAGATCAGCAATCGGCTGGCCAACATCTTCAAGCGCGATGCACATGGGCGCCGCCCCGTCTTCGGTACCAACGAGACTTTCCAGAATAACCCCCACTGGCGGGACCATATCCTGTTCTACGAGTATTTTCATGGTGACAGCGGCGCCGGCATCGGCGCCAGCCATCAGACCGGCTGGACCGGCTGCGTTGCCAAGCTGATGCAATTGTTCGCGTCAGTATCGGCCGAAGAGATGCTAAAAAACCTCGGCACCGCCGGTCTCTTCTATACCGAGGCGCCCTGAATGCCAGTTGCGCGTTCGGCCATTGCCAGCACCGCAGCGGGACCCAGACCCCGCTCCCGCAGCGCGCG
>JALOTH010000150.1 GCA_025458035.1 Rhodospirillales bacterium | reverse complement strand
GCCCCCGGCAAACGCTTCGTGCTGCCCAATGCGCGGATCATGGTGCACCAGCCTTCGGGCGGCGCGCAGGGCCAGGCCACGGACATCGAGATTCATGCCCGCGAGATCCTCGCCATTCGAGCCCGCCTGAACATGATCTACGTCAAGCACACCAAGCAGCCGCTGGACGTCATCGAAGCGGCGGTCGACCGTGATCGGTTCATGAGTCCGGAGGAGGCGAAGGCGTTCGGGATTGTCGATGACGTCGTGGTGACGCGGCCGCGCGGCGACGAGCCAGCCGAGCGGGCCGCCGCGAAGCCAGTCAGGATCTGACCCGGTTGACAAATTTCAACCATTTTGCCCGCAAAGTGTGTTCGCGATCATTGTCGCCAGATCGGCCGGGAGGGATGGTGACGACCATCAGACCAGCCGACCGCGAGGCAGGGTCGGTTTTTTGGGATTGTGCCGATGACAATCCCATGGCTAACTAACGTCGGGACGCCGGCATGCGACGGAAAATGCCATGAGTAAGTCCACGGGTGGTGACACGAAGAACACGCTCTATTGCTCATTCTGCGGCAAGAGCCAGCACGAGGTGCGCAAGCTGATCGCGGGACCCACCGTGTTCATTTGCGACGAATGCGTTGAACTCTGCATGGACATCATCCGCGAGGAGCACAAGAGCGGCCTGGTCAAGGCCGGCGACGGTGTGCCCACGCCACACGAGATTTGCTCCGTTCTCGACGACTATGTGATCGGCCAGGAACGGGCGAAAAAGGTTCTGTCGGTCGCGGTCCACAACCACTACAAGCGGATCGGCCACGGCGCGAAGAACAACGACGTCGAACTGGCGAAGTCCAACATCCTGCTGATCGGTCCCACCGGCTGCGGCAAGACGCTGCTGGCGCAGACACTGGCGCGCATCCTCGACGTACCGTTCACCATGGCCGATGCGACGACGCTGACCGAAGCCGGCTATGTCGGCGAAGACGTCGAAAACATCATTCTCAAGCTGCTGCAGGCCGCCGATTACAACGTCGAGCGGGCGCAGCGCGGTATCGTCTACATTGACGAGGTGGACAAGATCTCGCGCAAGTCCGACAACCCGTCGATCACCCGCGATGTGTCCGGGGAAGGCGTCCAGCAAGCGCTGCTGAAGATCATGGAGGGAACCGTCGCCAGCGTGCCGCCGCAGGGCGGTCGCAAGCACCCGCAGCAGGAGTTCTTGCAGGTCGACACTACCAACATCCTGTTCATTTGTGGCGGGGCGTTCTCCGGCCTCGAAAAGATCATTTCCGGGCGAACCAAGGGTACGACCATCGGTTTTGGAGCGGACGTCCGCGCGCCGGACGAACGCCCGACCGGCGAGATTCTCAAGGAAGTGGAACCGGAGGACCTGCTCAAGTTCGGGCTGATTCCGGAATTCATCGGCCGGCTGCCGGTGATTGCCACCCTCGGTGACCTCGATGAGGGCGCCCTCGTCGACATCCTGACCAAACCCAAGAACGCTCTGGTGAAGCAGTATCAGCGGCTGTTCGAGATGGAGGGCGTGCGTCTCGAATTTACCGACGGCGCCATGCGCAGCGTAGCCAAACGGGCGGTCCAGCGCAAAACGGGCGCTCGCGGTCTGCGGTCGATCATGGAAAGCATTCTGCTGGATACGATGTTCGATCTGCCCGGGCTGGAAGGCGTCAGCGAGGTCGTCATCAATCGCGAAGTGGCGGAAGAACAGGCTAAGCCGTTGCTGATTTACGCGGACCGCCGCGGCGACGTCGGTAACAGCGCCTGACCCGCGCCATCGACGGAAACCTTGATCCGGCTCGTCGACACGCCCAAGTACGTGCGGTGGCCATCGCCGACACTGCTCCCCCTCCCTGTTGGCGTCAGCCTTCTCTCCAGGCAACGGTGAAGCTCAGTTGACCAGAAAAACCGCGATATTCCCCGTTCTTCCGCTGCGGGATATCGTCGTCTTCCCGCATATGATCGTGCCGCTGTTCGTTGGTCGCGAGAAATCGGTTCGCGCCCTCGAAGATGTCATGAAAGACGACCGGCAGATCCTCCTCGTCGCCCAGAAGAACGCGGCACAGGACGATCCGACGGAAGCGGATATCTTTTCCGTCGGCACCGTCTCCACCGTCCTGCAACTGCTGAAGCTGCCCGACGGCACCGTCAAGGTGCTGGTGGAGGGTGGGCAACGGGCGCGCATCGTTCGCTACACCGATCAGACGGCGTTCTTTGAGGCGACCGCCGAGATGATCGCCGATGCGCCCGGCGACAAACAGGAGATGGGTGCGCTCGCGCGATCCGTCGTCGGCCAGTTCGAACAGTACATCAAGCTGAACAAAAAGATTCCGCCCGAGGTCATGGTCTCGGTCAATCAGATCGAGGACCCTAGCAAGCTGGCCGATACGGTCGCGGCTCACCTCGCGCTGAAGATCGCCGACAAGCAGGAACTTCTGGAAATCGAGTCGATCGATGGCCGGCTGGAGCGCGTCTACGGCCATATGGAAGCCGAGATCGGCGTGCTGCAGGTGGAAAAACGCATCCGGAACCGCGTGAAGCGGCAGATGGAGAAAACGCAGCGCGAGTACTACTTGAACGAGCAACTGAAGGCGATCCAGAAGGAGCTCGGCGAGGGGGAAGACGGCCGCGATGAAATCGGCGAGTTCGAAGAACGCATTAAGAAGACGCAGTTGAGTCGGGAAGCGCGGGAAAAGGCGCTGGCCGAAATCAAGAAGCTGCGCTCGATGAGTCCGATGTCGGCGGAGGCGACCGTCGTCCGCAACTACCTCGAATGGATGCTGACGATCCCGTGGAAAAAGCGCACGCGGATCAAGAAGGACATGAAGCTGGCGCAGGAAGTCCTCGATACCGATCACTATGGCCTGAAAAAGGTCAAGGAACGGATCTTGGAGTATCTCGCGGTACAGCAGCGCACCAACAAGCTGCGCGGTCCGATCCTTTGTCTGGTTGGCCCTCCCGGTGTTGGCAAGACCTCGCTGGGCAAGTCCATCGCCCGCGCCACCGGACGCAATTTCGTGCGCATGTCGCTGGGCGGCGTGCGCGACGAGGCGGAGATCCGCGGTCACCGGCGCACCTATATCGGCTCCATGCCCGGCAAGGTCATCCAGGGCATGAAGAAGGCGAAATCGTCAAACCCGCTGTTCCTGCTCGACGAAGTCGACAAGATGGGGCACGATTGGCGCGGTGACCCCGCATCGGCTCTGCTGGAAGTTCTCGACCCCGAACAGAATTCCAGCTTCAACGATCACTATCTGGAGATCGACTACGATCTGTCCGATGTGCTGTTCCTGACGACGGCGAACACTATGAACATGCCGTCGCCACTGCTGGACCGCATGGAGATTATCCGCATCTCCGGCTACACCGAGGATGAAAAGGTGGAAATCGCCAAGCGCCATCTGATCCCCAAGCAGATCGAGGCGCACGGACTCAAAAGCGGCGAATGGTCGATATCCGACGGCGCGCTGCGCGACCTCATCCGCCATTACACGCGCGAGGCGGGGGTCCGTAACCTGGAACGCGAGATCGCCAACCTGACGCGTAAGGCGATCAAGGACATCATGATGAAGGCGGTCAGCGACGTGCACTTGAGCCGCCGCAACCTCGAAAAGTACGCCGGCATCAAGAAGTATCGGATCGGCGAGGTTGAGCAGGACGACCTGGTGGGTGTCAGCACCGGGCTGGCGTGGACCGAGGTGGGCGGCGAACTGCTGTCGATCGAGGCGGTCATGGTGCCCGGCCGCGGCCGCGTCACCTTCACCGGCAAGCTTGGCGATGTGATGCAGGAATCGATCCAGGCGGGCAAGTCCTACGTGCAGTCGCGAGCGATCCGCTTCGGCATCAACCCAACGATCTTTTCCAAGCGCGATATTCACGTGCACGTTCCGGAAGGCGCGACCCCCAAAGACGGACCGTCGGCGGGTGTCGCCATGGTTACCTCCATTGTTTCCGTGCTCACCGGCTTTCCGGTGCGCAAGGATATCGCGATGACCGGCGAAATCACGCTGCGCGGCCGCGTGCTGCCGATCGGCGGACTTAAGGAGAAGCTGCTGGCGGCGCATCGGGGCGGCATCAAGTGCGTGCTCATCCCCAAGGACAACGAGCGCGACCTTGAGGACATCCCCGACAACATCAAGAAGGACCTCACCATCATTCCGGTGGCCAAGGTGGATGATGTCCTGCGCGAGGCGCTGATCGGCGAACTCAAACCGATCGAGTGGGACGAGCAGGCCGACTTGAATACCCCGATCGCCAAGGGCGAGAGCGACGAAGATGACGTCGGCGGCGTGCTGACCCATTGATCGCGATTGGCCGGCGCACCGCTTGGCGGTAGACTGCCGGCCGGCCGTTATTGGTCTAATGAGTTCCGCGGGCGGTTAGCTCAGCTGGTAGAGCGCCACGTTTACACCGTGGATGTCGGCGGTTCGATCCCGTCACCGCCCACCATCGCACACATCCCCATCGCCGCGCCCGGCCCCCATTGAGGAGGGAAGCCGGACGCGTCACTGCAAACGGTGGGAACTCGGCGGTGCCTACTCGCCAAACACGGCTTCGCGGTCGCCGAGGCGCAGGAACTGCGTCTCGCCCGGCGCATTGTTGACGCCGTCGTTATCGGTGACGAGGTAGACCTCCCCATCAGCGGCAACGGTGAGGCCTTCCGGCTTGTCCATCACCGAGCCCTGCGGGCCCTGCAGATCGGGCAGAATGTCTCGCGCCAGCGTTTTCGTCACCAGCGGGAAACCGCCCTCCGCCTGCGTCTTCGGCGTCAGGCCAGCGATGGAAAAGGTATAGAGGCGCTTGACGACCGCCTCTTCGCCGATCAGGTTGTCGCGCTCGATCACCGCGAACGTCTCGTCATCGAGGGCGACCAGCTCCGACAACCCAACCCAGGCGTCGGTGAACGCCGGGTTCTTCGGCTCGATGGGGTAATAGAAAAACCGCCATGTGTCATCGGCGGGCGTATAGACGCCGATTCGCACCTGGTTTGCAGGGTCGTTCACCCACTCCCGCTGGAAGGCGACATAGACCTTTTCGCCAGCGTCCGAACCGGTGACGGCGACGCCCTCGAAGCCGAACTGGCGTTGCAGCGCCTCGACCGCGGCCGGCAGCCGGACCTCGTTGACGATGGTGCCGTTCGCCGCCACTTCGGCGAGGAGGTTCGGCCGGGCGGCGGCGGTGGCCGCCCCTTCGGAGACGATCCAGAAGCCGCCGTTCGCCCGCTGCACGACGCCTTCGACGTCATAGTTGACCGTCTGCCCCGATGTGGTCTTCAGCACGATCTCGCCGTCGATGACGGCCGGCGTCTGGCCGACGTCCACCGTGTAGAGGCGTGACTTCACGAAGAAGCTGTCATGGGCGGTGTACAGCCGGTTCGCATTCTGCCGATCGCCGGCCAACGCGGACAGCGCCGCCCACGGGATCGGCAAGCCACCGGCCTCGGCGATGCCCGGACCCTGCCGGTCCGCTGAGACGATGGTGGGATAGCTCGCCGGTTCGCTCCGCAACTCGTACAGCGAGATCACCGAGCGGAACCCGGCAAGTCGGTCCAGAGCCGACGGCGTGCGATCGACTTCGTTGGCGACGGCAAACAGGTTGCGCTGCGGGATCGCCAGCAGGCCTTCGGGGCCGATGCCGGTGGGCAGGATCTGTAGGAGCTCCGGCCGACTGACCTGACCCAGCCGGTAGACGGCGACGAATCCCGCCCGTTCCGCGCCGACGAACAACAGCCTCTCGCGCCCGAACACGGCGTACTCAATGCCTTCCGGCTCCGTGCCCTTGTTGTCCGAGCGTCCTTCCTGATAGTGGCCGTGGCGTACCGCAAGGTGCTCGAAGGCATTGCCGACATCAAACATCACCCTGCCGGCCGGGTTATAGATGGTGAAGCCGCGGCTGCCGCCGAGCATGTCGCCTTCATTCGCCGTGGCGAAGGCGCCTTGACCGATCCAGGCAACCGCATCCGGCTCCCGCGGCGCGCTGTCCAAGGTCTCCTTAAGTTCGATCAGGCTGTTGTCCTGTTTATCGATC